>JADGOC010000238.1 GCA_017883165.1 Acidobacteriota bacterium | reverse complement strand
TTGTTCCTCCACGACGGCTCAGCCGGCATTCTCGTCGGCGGACGGTCCACGCCGGACGGTTTGCAGGCGGGTGACACGGTCGACGTGCGCGGCGTCACATGGAATGAAGGATTTGCGCCGGCCGTCTGGGCGAATGCCATCGCCCTAGGTGGACGGGCGCCGTTGCCGGCTCCCGAGCGCGCAACCGTCGCGCGGCTGACCTCCGGCGGCCTGGCTGATCAGTGGGTCGAGCTCGAAGGCATCGTTCGATCGGTTGCGGTCGAGGGCGGCGACACGATCGTCCAACTCGAGGTCGACGATTGGGAATTCCCGATTCGAATCCCAGGACTCGGTGCGGCCGTCAGCGTCATTCAGGTCAACACACGCTTGCGCGTTCGCGGTGTCTGCGCCGTCGACGTTGGGGAGCGAGGCACACCCCTCGACGTTCGATTGCTGGCGCCCAACGCGTCGTCGTTCGACGTCGTCGAGGCCGGAACCGCCGAACCGCTCAGCCTGCCTACGACGCCGGTGCAGCGCTTATGGGAGTTCGGCGCGCAAGCGGCTCTCGGTCGGTTGGTCCACATCCGTGCATCCGTCGTGCTTCAGCGTGCGGGAACATCCCTCTTCGTTCGAGATGCGACCGGCACCATCTATTGCGAAACCCGCGCCACGACCCCCGTGGCCATCGGCGACGTCGTCGACGTCGTGGGGTTTCTGGGCAGCGAAGACAGCGCGCCAAAGCTCGTCCGAGCCACCTACGAGCGCCGCTCGGCGGGTCCGCCGCCGGTGGCCCGGACGGCAACAGCGGCGGACATTCTCGAGGGCAAGTACGTCGACGAGCTCCTTCGCGTGCGTGCGCACCTCACCTCCGTGGCCCCCGACTCGCTGACGATGCGGTCGGGAGATCTGACCTTCGTGGCGTCGTTGGACGATGAGCGGCTGGACACGTTGAACCTGGCTCCCGGAAGCGAGGTCGAGCTGACGGGCGTCGGCATCGTCACGTTCAGAAGCGGGAGAGTCCACTCGTTCAAGATGCGATTGCGTTCGACCGGCGACGTCCAGGTCCTGAAACGCCCATCGGCCTGGTCGTTCGCGCGGCTCATGGGGATCCTCGCGGCGGTGGCGGCGTTCGGGCTGCTGTCGGCCGCCTGGAACGTGTCGCTGCGCCGTCAGGTCCGGGGCCAGACGGCGACCATTCGGACCGCGATGGAAGCCGCCGAAGCGAGCGCCCGCGCCAAGAGCGAATTCCTGGCGAACATGAGCCACGAGATCCGGACGCCGATGAACGGCATCATCGGCATGACGGCGCTGGCACTCGACACCTCGTTGACCGACGAGCAGCGCGATTATCTGGCGACGGTGAGGAGCTCGGCCGATTCGCTGCTCATCATCATCAACGACGTGCTCGACCTGTCGAAGATCGACGCGGGCAAACTCCGCCTCGATCCCGTACCGGTCGACGTGCGGAAACTCATGACCGACATGCTGAAGCCATTCCTGCTCGGCGCGCGGCAGAAGGGCCTCGCGATGCAGACCTCTGTCGACGATGACGTTCCGGCGACGGTGATGGCCGATCCCGTGCGGCTGCGTCAGGTGCTGCTGAATTTGGTCGGCAATGCGATCAAGTTCACCGAGCAGGGCGAAGTCGTCGTTCACGTCTCGATTCGCCCAGAGGAGCAGCCATCCGAGGCCGATCGGTTGTGTCTGCACGTGGTGGTGCGCGACACGGGCATCGGGATTCCGCCCGAGAAGCTGCGGATGGTGTTCGACGAATTCACGCAGGCTGACGGGTCGATCACGCGGCGGTACGGCGGCACGGGCCTCGGGTTGTCGATCAGCGCGAAACTCGCCGCGCTCATGGGCGGCCGCCTCTGGGTGGAGAGCAAGCCCGGAGTTGGCAGCGACTTTCATTTCACGGCGATGCTCGATCGTGCTGACGCGGCGTTCGCAGATGCCGGCGGGCGATCGCGAACGGTGCCTGGCCGCGGGCAGGGATGGATACGTGGCGACGATCCGCGTCAGTGAACTCGTCGGCGCGATCGACGGTGTCGCCACGTCGTGTACGAACGCCCGTCGCCCGCCTTCGACGAGAAGTCCGCTGGCCGCGGCTTCCCAGGCGCCGAGACGCAGATCTTCAACGTCTCACCGGTCAGTTTGAAGATACCGGATTGCCGTTTCCCCTTGCTGGCGCCTTCGAGGTGTTCATACTCGATCGCCTGCGGGTTCGTGGACGCGTCGAGCGCGAAGACCGCCCTCAGCATCGTTTGCGGGCCGGCGACGACGGTGGTGACGTTGCCGCGCGTGATCCGCGTGCACCACTTCACCATCGACGCGTCGAGCGCTTTCCCGCTGAAGACGCCTGACACCATCGTCCATTCGCCTTCCAGCTCGGTCGGGACACCGGACGTCGCGGCTTGATCCAGGGCGCGGCGACGCGTGGCGGACGCGCGCTTTGATGGCGAGGGCTCCTTGGCGCGCGAGCGGACCCCGTTGTCGCGCTCGAGCATTTCGAGCGCGAAGCCCGTTCCAGGCTTCGTGGCGAACGTCTTCGGCCGCGTGCTGCCGCGCGTGGCCAGACAGAGCGTCCATCGATCGCCGTCGAGTTTGTAGATACCCAGATTGCGATTCCCTTTCTCCGGGCCGGCGGTAAACACCAGATCGAGAGAGTTCGGCTTCCTCGTCTTGTGGATTTCGACGCGACCTTCGTACGTCGCGCCCATCGCCAGGGAGATGAAACGGCTCCCCTTGATGACGATCTTGGCGCCATCAGAAGCGGCAGCCGCCAGCGTCTGACCATCAGCTTCAAACGACGTGACGTACCAAGTACCTTGCAGTCGATCGAGATCGCGCACCATATTGAACCTTTCCTCGTCGAAGAACCCGGAGTTGTTGCGAGATGTTACAGTGATCGCATGATCGACTGGAAGACGCAGGCCACGAGCGCGGACGCCGCCGTCTCGTGCGTCACGAGCGGGATGCGCGTGTTCGTGCACGGCGCGGCGGCCACACCGACCCCGCTGGTCGACGCGCTGGCCCGCAGGACGGACCTCGCCGACGTCACGCTGTACCACCTGCATACGACAGGCCCGGCGCCATTCGCCGCGCCGGAACACGAAGGGCGCTTCTTTTCCATCTCCCTGTTCGCGGCGGCGCCGGTCCGCGAGGCAATCGCGGATGGCCGCGCCGACTACGTGCCGATCTTCCTCTCCGACATTCCCATGCTCTTCACCTCGGGCCGCGTGCAGCTCGACGTCGCGCTTCTGCAGCTCTCGCCTCCCGACGCGCACGGGTACTGCACGCTGGGCACCTCGGTCGACACGGCGCTCGCCGCCGTCCGCAGCGCGCGCTATGTGATCGCCGAAATCAACGAGCAGATGCCGCGCACGCACGGCAACGCGCTGGTCCCCTTCTCGCGCGTCGACGCGTTCACGTGCACCGACCGGCCGCTCGCCGTCCTGCCTCCGTCGAAGCCGTCGCCGGTGGACGATGCGATCGGCGAGCACATCGCGGCGCTGGTGCCCGATCGCGCCACGCTGCAGATGGGCATCGGTGCGATTCCCGATGCCGCCCTGCGGCGCCTGTCCGACAAGCACGACCTCGGCGTCCATACCGAGATGTTCTCGGACGGCATCGTGGATCTGGTCGAGGCCGGCGTGGTGACGAACCGGTTCAAGAAGGTCCATCCGGGGCGGATCGCCACCAGCTTCGTGATGGGCACCAGGCGCGTGTACGACTTCGTGAACGACAACCCGTTCGTCGAGTTCTACCCGTGCGATCACACCAACGATACCGCCGTCATCCGCCGCAACGATCACGTCGTCGCGATCAACGCGGCGCTCGAGATCGACCTGTCCGGACAGGTCGTGGCCGACTCGATTGGCTTTCGGATTTACTCGGGGATCGGCGGGCAAATGGATTTCATCCGGGGCGCCGCGTTGTCGCCCGGCGGGGTGCCGATCATTGCCCTGCCCTCGACGGCGGCGGGCGGCCGCGTGTCCCGCATCGTGCCGACGATCAACCCGGGCGGCGGCGTCGTCACCACCAGAGGCCACGTGCACTGGGTCGTCACCGAGTATGGCGCGGTCGACCTGTTCGGCAAGACGCTCCGCGAGCGGGCGGAGCTGCTCGTCGGTATCGCGCATCCCGACTTCCGGGTTGAGCTCCGGAAGGCGTTCGCGGCCGCGCGTCACGTCGTGCTGCCTGGCGCTTCGTTCAGTGCTCCACGCGCAGGCGAATGATCGTGAGGTACTTGTCGGGATCGCTGGCGAACAGCATCCCCGGTCCCTTGACGTATTCCTCCTCGTGATCACCGACGACGCGGTAGCCCCGCGACTTGATGAAATTGAGCAGGCGCTCGATGTCTGGCTGTTCGGCGTTGTAGCGCCCCACGTGCAGGATTTCCGCCACGTCACCGTAGGCCCACGTCGTGATCACGGTCCGCAGGGCTCCCGTTGACTCGACCGAAGGCGTCGCAACAGATTCTGGCAGCGGCAGCGCGTACTGCCCGAGCCATGTGTCTTTCGACGTGTCCTGGGGGCGTGGCCAGCGGGCGCGCGGCGCCGGCGGCCGCCCGATTCTCGAAACGCCGTCCAGTTTGAAGTAGGTGCTGAACAACAGCTTGAAGGCGCTCGCTCCGACGACGTTCGGATCGCCCGCGGCCTCGACGACGAGCATCCGTTGATCGTTCATTCGCGTGAGGCGTGGCTCGCGGAGGTCAGCGAATTGAGACGCGTCGGGACCGTGAGTCAGCCACCAGACG
>JADGOC010000085.1 GCA_017883165.1 Acidobacteriota bacterium | reverse complement strand
CTGTTCCTTACATAACAGAATGAAGTGCGCTGGATAGTAGCCAACGGACGGTCCGAAGCTCCTGGCGCCAGAGGATTCGATGGAAGAACGTCGCCGTTCCAGGCGAGTAGAGGTCCACAGCGCGGAACTTACGCTGCTATCGCTGTCGACGACGGTCCAGGTGCTGGACATCAGCCTCGCCGGTGTCCTCCTGCAGTCGTCGAGGCCCGTTCAGGCTGGCGCGAGCGGCTGCCTGCGTCTGTCGCTCGGAGGCACGCCGTTCTCTGCCGACGTCACGGTGAAGCGGGTCGTCCCTTCGGGCAGCCTTGCCGGCGGGTACCGGCTCGGGGTGACCTTCGTCGTCATCAGTCCCGAGCATCGTCAGGTAATCGAACGTTTCACGAGTCAGTGAGGTCGAAGTGGAAGCGGGTCGCGACAATGCAGTTCTCATGATGCGGACGAAGACGGACGCGCAGTTGATTGGCCGCAGCGCCGAGATGGTCGCCCTGCAGCAGGAGGTCGACCGGGTCGCCCAGTCCGACGCCAAAGTACTGATCACCGGCGAAAGCGGGGTCGGCAAGGAAATTGTCGCCCGCAGCATTCACGCGTACGGCCGACGCGCCTCGGCGGTATTCGCGCCGGTCAACTGCGCCGGATTGCCCGATCCGCTGCTCGAATCGGAGCTGTTCGGCCACGTCAAGGGGAGCTTCACGGGCGCGTATCGCGACAAGCCCGGGAAACTCGAGACGGCGCACTTGGGCACCGCATTCCTGGACGAAATCGGCGAGATGACGTTGCGGATGCAGAGCCTGCTGCTTCGTTTCCTTGAAACCGGCGAGCTGCAGAAGGTGGGTGCCGACGGCAACGGCCGCAGCGTCAACGTGCGGGTGATCGCCGCCACGAACCGCAACCTGCGCGACATGATCACGCAGGGCACCTTCAGGGAAGACCTGTTCTACCGGCTGAACGTCATTCACATCACCGTGCCGCCGCTGCGGGACCGCCGCGAGGACATCCCGGAGCTCGTCGAGTACTTTCTCGCGCGCTTCGCCACCGCCAACCGATCGCCGATCACGAGCGTTTCGCACGAGGCGATGAAGCTGTTCACCGAATATTCCTGGCCCGGCAACGTCCGCGAGCTCGAGAACATCATGGAGCGGATGGTCGTCACGGTGCAGCGGCCGATCATCGAGGCCTCCGACCTGCCCGCCGAAATCCGCGGTCACGACGCGGTGGCGCTGCGGCCGAAGCGTGAACGCCGGCGGACGGTGGCCGACGATCTCTATAAGCGGATCGTCGATCAGCGCGAGTCGTTCTGGACGACCGTGTACCCGTTGTTCATGGACCGGGAGGTCACCCGCGGAAACGTGCGCGAGGTGGTCCGTCGCGGGCTCGAGGAAGCGCGCGGCAACTACAAGATCGTCGTGCGGCTCTTCCACATGGAATCGCGCGATTACAAACGGTTCCTCAATTTCCTGAGAAAGCATGACTGTCAGATTCCGTTCAAAGAGTATCGCTGACCTGACACTGGCGTTGGCGCTGGCTGCGGGTCTCATGTCAACCGGCGCGGCCGCGCAGCAACCGCCGGCCCCCACGCCACCGGCCGGCGCCGCTGCGGCGTCACGCGGCGTCGCGTCTGCAGCGGCGGTTCCTGCCGACTACGTCATCGGTCCCGAGGACGTGCTGTCGGTCGTCTATTGGCGCGACAAGGACATGACCACTGACGTCGCCGTGCGGCCCGACGGGCGGATCTCCCTGCCGCTGCTCAACGACGTCCAGGCGGCGGGTCTCACGCCGGCGCAGCTTCGCGACCGGCTCATGGAGGTCTCGAAGAAGTACATCGAGGATCCGAGCATCACGATCGTCGTGAAGCAGATCAACAGCCGCAAGGTGTTCATCACGGGCGAAGTGAACAAGCCCGGCCCGTATCCGCTCGTGGGTCCGACCACGGTGCTGCAGCTCATTTCGATTGCGGGCGGCCTGCGGGACTATGCCGACAGCAAGAAGATCCTGATTGTGCGGAATGAAAACGGACGTCCGATGAGTTATCTGTTCAACTACAAGGATGTCGTCTCGCGCAAGAACCTGCGGCAGAACATCGAGCTGAAACCCGGCGACACGGTCATCGTTCCTTAAGAGAACTGCGAGCGTATAGTGAGCATTCGTCTTCTGGCGGCGTCGTTTGTCTGCACGCTGACGTTGGGGCTGGCGGCCCCGCAGCCGGCGCTCGCGCAGCGCGCGAACGGGCCGTACTCGGGCGTCCTCGGCGGGCAGCCAGACGAGAATCGGGCGCAAGGTCTCGACCTGCACGGTTCGATGTTCGGCGCGTGGGACGAGAATATTTTTCCCGCATCGGAGGCGACCACACAGCTCGATCCTCGATTGAAGGAGAGCGGCGCGTCGGCTGGCGTGTCTGGCTCGCTCGGCTACGATCGCCGCGGCGATCGGGCGCAGTTCGGGCTGAACGGCGGCGTCAACGCGCGTGAGTACGCCTCGAGCCCCAATCTCGTGGCGGCGTACCAGGCGGGCACGGTGTTGACGGCGAATCTCACCCCGAAGCTCATGTTCAATGCCCGTGGCAGCGCGTCGTACTCGCCGTTCTTTCACTTCGCCCCATTCTTGGACGTCGGCATGGGCAGCGTCGGGCCGCTCACCGGGAATTTCGAGTACGCCGCGCTGGCCGAGCGCAACGTGGGGCTCGACGCGTCGGTCGGCTTGACGAACAACGTCACGAAGCGGACCAGCCTGTTCATCACGGCGTCCGAACGCGACTGGCGGATGCTCGACGATCCGCAGAACAATCTGCGCTCGTGGGGCGCTCGCGCGGGCGTCCACCACAATCTGACGCACGGGCTTGGCGTGCACCTGGGATACGGGCGCGATCAGAACGAGTACGCGTTTGCCGGCGTGGCGCCTTACGTCCACCAGACGATTGACGCGGGCGTCGACTACGGCGATACGCTGTCGTTTGCCCGTCGCACGGCGCTCTCGTTCTCGACCTCGACGGCTGCGACGCGCTATCTCGGCGAGACGCATTACCGTCTGAATGGCTTGGTGCGGCTCACCCGTGGATTCAGCCGCACGTGGAGCACGTGGGTCGGCTACGACCGCAACACGGAGTTCAGAATCGGATTCCGCGCCCCGCTGCTCACCGATTCGGTCAATGCGGGCCTGGCGGGTCTGGTCCTGTGGCGCGTCAAGTGGTCGATGGGCGCCGGGTACACGCGCGGGACGGTCGGGTTCGGATCGAATGATTTCAGCGTATACAGCGGCACGTCGCGGTTCGATCTCGCAATCACGCGGATGCTGGCGCTGTTCGGTCAGTACGCGTACTACCACTACGAGGTGCCGCCCGGATCGAGCGCGCTGGACCTCGTGCCGCGCTTCTCACGCCAGGTCGCCACGGTCGGCCTGACGGTGTGGGTGCCGCTCATCAACGACGTGCGGGCTCCGAAACAGCCCAGATAGCTATGATTCCAGGCAAACATTACACACCCGAGCTGCTGCTGCAGATTGCATGGCGGCGCAAGTGGCGGATCCTCGTGCCGTTCGTCGTCATCGCGACGACCGCCAGTCTGATCACGCACTACCTGCCGAACCGGTATCGGTCCGACACGCTGATCCTCGTCGTGCCGCAGCAAGTGCCCGAGTCGTACGTGCGGTCGACGGTGACCACGCGCATCGAGGATCGGCTGCAGGCGATCAGCCAGCAGATCCTGAGCCGCACGCGGCTCGAGCGGATCATTCAGGATTTCAACCTCTATGCCGACCTCCGCAAGACCGACATCATGGAGGACATCGTCGAGTGGATGCGGAAGGACATCGAGGTCAACATCGTCAAGGGCGACGCCTTCCGCGTGAGCTTCACCGCGAACGAGCCGCGCACGGCGATGCGGGTCACCGAGCGCCTCGCGTCGTTCTTCATCGACGAGAGCATTCGCGACCGCGAAGTGCTGGCGGAGGGCACGAACCAGTTCCTGGAATCGCAGCTGGAGGATGCCCGTCGGCGGCTGATTGAAACGGAGAAGCGGCTCGAGGAGTACCGGCGCAAGCACGACGGCCAGCTGCCGACCCAGCTCGAAGCGAACATGCAGGGGCTGCACAACACCGAGATGCAGCTGCAGGCGCTGCTCGACACGCTGAACCGGGATCGCGACCGGCGGTTGCTTCTCGATCGTCTGATCGCGGACGCGTCCGCTCCTGAAACCCCGTCCGTGGTGATGTCGAGCCCGGCGGCCGGCGAGGATGGGGCGCAGACGGGGACCGCGGCCGATCAGCTGCGGTTTGCGCAGGCGAATCTGCAGGCCATGCTGCTGCGGCTGCGTCCCGAACATCCTGACGTCGCCCGCATGAAGCGGGCGATTGCGGAACTGCAGCGCCGCGTGGACGCCGAAGCCGCCGAACGTCCGGTGTCGGCGGACGTGCCGCTCACCCCGAGCGAGAAGCTGCGGCGCAGCCGTTTGCTGGGGGCGAAAGCCGAGATCGAGAGCCTCGATCTTCAGATCAAGGCGAAGACGGCCGATGAAAAGCGGCTCCGCGGCACCCTCGGCGAGTACCAGCAGCGCATCGAGGCCGCCCCGACGCGAGAATCGGAACTGACCGAGCTGACCCGCGATTACAGCACGCTCCAGCAGAACTACCAGTCGCTGCTGGCGAAGAAGCAGGAATCGCAAATCGCCGCAAACCTCGAGCGGCGACAGATCGGCGAGCAGTTCAAAATCCTCGACCCGGCCCGGTCGCCCGAAAAGCCTTCGAGCCCGGATCGGCCGAAGCTGTATCTGCTCGGTGTGGCCATCGCTCTGGCGGTCGGCATCGCGTTCGCGGCCGTCAGCGAATATTTAGACCGCACGTTGCGCTCCGAAGAGGACGTGCGGCTCGTGCTGAACTTCCTCGTGCTCGCGACGATTCCGAACATCCAGCAGACGCGCGCGTCGAAGCGGCGCCGGCTGATCGCGGCGTCGGCCGCGGGCGCCGCTGTGGTCCTGATCGGCGTAATGACCGTCGCCTGGACGCTCCTGAGATAACGATGTACGAACAGTATTACGGCCTGCGCGAGCGGCCTTTCGACCTGTCGCCAAACCCACGGTTCCTGTTCCTGTCGAAGGGACATCGCGAAGCGTTGCTGCACCTGCGCTACGGCCTGACCGGCCGCCCGGGCGTGACCGTGCTGCTCGGCGAGGCGGGCACCGGCAAGACGACGCTCGTGCGCGCGGCGTTGCAGGGGGCAAACGGCCACAACGTGACCATCGTGCACCTGTCGAACCCCACGCTCACGCGACAGGAGTTCTACGAGTACATCGCCTCGGGCTTCGCATTCGGGCTCGAGGCGGCGGCGTCGAAGAGCGCGTTTCTTCGCGAGCTCGAGCGCGTGCTGGCGGCGCGCGCGACCGACGGCGGCGTGCTCGCGCTCATCGTGGACGAGGCCCAAAGCCTGCCGCACGAGCTGCTCGAAGAGATCCGGCTCCTGACCAACACCGAATCGAACAGCCGATCGGTCGCCGTCGCGCTCGTCGGCCAGCCCGAACTCGCGGCACGGCTCAACGAGCCGCAGTTGCGTCAGTTGAAACAGCGCGTGGCGCTTCGCTGCGAGCTGCCCGCGCTCGACCTTCATGACACGGCCGCCTACATTGCCGCGCGCGTGCGCGTCGCGGGCGGCAACGCCGACACGCTGTTCACGCGCGCCGCCGTGATCGCGATTCACGAGCATTCGCGCGGCATTCCACGCCTGACGAGCGTGATCTGCGACAACGCGCTCGTGTCGGGCTTTGCGTCGGACATGAAGCCGGTCGGCCGCGAACTGGTCCTCGAGGTGTGCCGCGATTTCGAGCTCGATCGGAGACCGCCCGATGCCGGGGCGGCGCAGCCGCAGGCGCCGGCGAAGCCCGGGGCGGCCGAGCCGCAACCGCTGTTCAGCGGATTGAGCCGTCCGCGCCGGTTCTCGTTCTTCTGAGGTGGCCTAGAGATGACCCGACTGACTGAAGCGCTCGAGCGCGCCCATCTGGTGCCCGCCACGTCCCAGGGCACGGCGCCGGCCGAAAAAAGCGGCGACGAGGTGCTGCGAACGTGGCATTTCGACACGAATGACGACGCGCCCGCGACGGCGCCGCCGCGTCCCCTCAAGCAGCCGGCGCCCGCTGCGCTTCAAGGGCGGTTTCCCGAAAACGTGCTCGACAAGATCGTGGTCGGCGAACACGCCGACGCCGGCCTGGTGGAGCAGTACCGCCGTGTCGCCGCCGTGCTGCACCACGCGCAGACCGAGCGGCGCGTGCGCAGCGTGATGGTGGGGAGCGCGGTGGCGGCCGAGGGCAAGACGCTGACGGCCACCAACGTGGCGCTCACATTGAGCCACTCGTTCGATCGGCGCGTGCTGCTGATCGACGCGGACCTGCGCCGACCGAGCGTGCACGAGATGTTCGGGCTGCGGAACGAGCGCGGGCTCATCGACAGCCTGCAGTACCCGAACGGCGGTCGCCTGCCGGTCTGCGCCGTGTCGAACAACCTGTGGGTGCTCACGGCTGGACGGCCGACATCGGATCCGATGAGCAGCCTCGTGTCGGAGGCGATGAAGCAGCTGCTGGCCGATGCGGCCGAGCAGTTCGACTGGGTCATCGTCGACACGCCGCCCGTCGCGCTGATGCCCGACGCGAACCTGCTCGCCGGGATGATCGACGCGGCGCTGCTCGTCATCAGCGCCAACACGACGCCGTATCCGCTCGTTCAGCGGGCGGCGGCGGCGATCGGACCGGAGCGGATTCTCGGCATTGTCCTGAACCGCGCCGACCGGGTGGCGATTGCGCACGAATACGGCTACTACAGGTATTACGATCGCGCGCCGCGCGCCGCGGCGCCGCCGCGAAAGCGATTCCGGCTGTTCTCGAAAGAGCAGCTGTAACGGCGGTAATGGTGACGAGGACGTGGCGTTCGGTCGTGCTGCTCGGCGGCGAGACGGTGATGCTCGTGTCGGCCGTGGCGCTCGCCAGCTACGTGCGTCTGCATGAGGACGTCTGGACGCTCCTCGCCGACACCACCGGCCTGCTGCGCATTCTGCTCATCGTCGTCGTCTGTCAGATCTGTCTGCATTATGCCGATCTGTACGATCTGCGGACGATTGCCGACTCGCGCGATCTGCTGGTTCGCCTGTTCCAGGCGCTCGGCGCCACGTCGCTCATTCTCGCCGTCGTGTACTTCTGGTTCCCCGATTGGGTGATCGGCCGCGGCGTATTCCTGCTGTCGGCGCTCCTCGTTATCTTGCTCCTTCTGACCTGGCGGATGCTGTTCGGGTGGGTGACCGGACACGTCGCGCCGCGGGAGCGTCTGCTCCTCGTCGGGACCAATCCGGCGAGCATTGAACTCGCGCGGGAGCTGTTCGAGCGCCGTCAGGAGCTCGGGGTCGAGATCGTCGGATTCATCGATCCCGATCCAGCCCGCGTCGGCATGCCCGTGCTCAATCCTGGCGTGGTCGGCACAATCGACGACATCCCCGAGCTCGTGCCGCGGCTGAACGTCGATCGCGTGGTGGTGAGCCTGAGCGAGGCGCGAGGGCGGCTGCCGATGGACCGGCTGCTCGACATGCGTTTGCGGAACGGCGTCGCCTTCGACCATCTGGCTTCTGTGTACGAGGAGTACACGGGAAAGATCGCGGTCGAGAATCTGCGCCCGAGCTGGCTGATTTTCTCCGACGGTTTCCGCAAGACCCGGGCGTCGATGGCCGTCAAGCGCGCGTTCGATGTTTCGTTGTCGCTTCTCGGCCTGATCGTGGGCCTGCCGATCATGGCCCTCGTGGCGATCGCCGTGAAGCTGACGTCGCGCGGCCCAGTGTTCTATCACCAGGAGCGCGTGGGCCTGAACGGCCGCACCCTCATGGTCCACAAGGTCCGGACGATGCGGCAGGACGCCGAAGCGGCGACCGGTCCGGTGTGGAGCCGGCCGAACGACGAGCGCATCACGCCGGTCGGACGGTTTTTGCGGTGCACGCGACTCGACGAGGTGCCGCAGCTCTGGAACGTGCTGCGGGGCGACATGAGCTTCGTCGGACCGCGGCCCGAACGTCCCGAGTTCGTCAAGGAGCTGACCGAAAAGATTCCGTTCTACGGACAGCGCCACGTCGTCAAGCCCGGCCTCACGGGTTGGGCGCAGGTGCGCTACACCTACGGCGCGAGCGTCGAAGACGCGATCCAGAAACTGCAGTACGACCTGTACTACATCAAGAACCTGTCGATCGCGCTGGACCTGGTGATCGTCCTCGACACGGTCAAAACCGTTGTCCTCCGGCGGGGTGCTCGGTGAGCGCGGCGGGATCGGCGGACGTGCGCCACGCAGCACGGCGGCCGACGCCCGCGTCGTCAGCCGCCGTCTCTGCTGACGCCCCCGTCGTCAACGCGATCACCGTCGACGTCGAAGACTACTTTCAGGTATCGGCATTCGACCGCACGGTGTCGCGCGCGAGCTGGGACTCGTTTGCGAGTCGGGTCGTCCCGAACACGCAGCGGGTGCTCGAGCTGTTCGACCGCGCGGGCGTGCGCGCCACCTTCTTCGTCCTCGGGTGGGTGGCGGATCGGTATCCGGCGCTCGTCCGAGAGATCGCGCGCGCAGGGCACGAGGTGGCGTCGCACGGCTACCATCACCAGCTGCTGTACATGCTCACGCCGGATCAGTTCAGAGACGACGTGCGCTCCGCGAAGGTGGCGATCGAATCGGCGCTGGGGCAGCCGGTCCTCGGGTTCCGCGCGCCAAGCTACTCGATCATCGACTCGACGCTGTGGACGTTCGACATCCTGATCGAGGAAGGCTACGTCTACGACGCGAGCATCTTCCCGATCCGGCACGACCGGTACGGGATTCCCGACGCGCCGAGACACGTCCATCTCATCGAGCGTGCGGCGGGGTCGCTCCTCGAGTTTCCGGGATCGACCGTTCGCGTCGCCGGCGTGAACCTGCCGATCGCCGGCGGCGGCTATTTCCGGCTGCTGCCGTACCAGTGGACGCGGTGGGGCATCCGGCACGTGAACGAAACCGAGCGCGAGCCGGTGGTGTTCTATTTCCACCCGTGGGAGATCGACCCGGATCAGCCGCGGATGCGTGCCGGCGCCGCCACGCGGCTGCGGCACTACAGCGGGCTTGCGAAGACGGCCGGCCGGCTCGAACGCCTGCTCCGCGACTTCCGATTCGATTCGGCGTCGGCGGTGCTGCACCTCGAGGCGGAGGCGAGCCCGAGGGCCGTCGTCGCCGTATGAGCGTGTCCGCCGCAATGCCTTCCAGTTTGGCAGCCGAGCTGCGGCCGTCCGCCGTGCTCGCGCCCTGCTCGGTGATCGTTGCCCGCGAGAGCGACGCCGCCGCGTGGGACGCCTTCGTCGCCACGCGGCGCGAGGCGACCGGCTATCACGAGTGGGCCTGGCGCCGCGTCTTCACGCGGGCGTTCGGCCACGATCCGATCTATCTTCTCGCGCGCCGCGACGACGCTGTCGCCGGCGTGCTGCCGCTCGTCTTGATCAGGAGCCTCATCTTCGGCCGGTCGCTGACGTCGCTGCCGTTTCTGAACTACGGCGGGATTGTCGCCGATTCGCCCGAGGCTGCCAACGCGCTCCTCGACGCCGCGGCTGCTGTTGCGCGCGACCGGCGATGCCGCTACGTCGAGCTGCGGCACGTGGCGCAGCGGTTTCCCACGCTGCCCTGCAAGCAGCACAAGGTCGCGATGGAACTGCCCCTGGCGCCAGGGCTGTGGGAGCGGCTCGATCGCAAGGTGCGGAACCAGGTGCGGAAGGCGCAGAAAAGCGGGCTGACGGTGGAGACCGGCGGCGTCGCGCTGCTGCCGGAGTTCTACAGGGTGTTTGCGCGGAACATGCGCGACCTCGGCACGCCGGTGTACCCGTCCCGCTTTTTCGCGCACGTGCTCCATTCGTTTCCCGAGCGCGCGCGGCTGCACGTCGTCCGGCTGGCGGGGAAGCCAGTGGCTGCGGGCCTCACGTATCGCACCGGGCCGCGCCTGGAGATTCCGTGGGCATCGTCGATTCGCGATTACAACGCGCTCTGCCCGAATCACCTGCTGTACTGGAGCCTCCTCGAGGGCGCGATCGCCGACGGTGTGGAAGTGTTCGACTTCGGACGGTCGACGCCGAACGAGGGGACGTACAAGTTCAAGGAACAGTGGGGCGCGAAGCCTGTGTGGCTGCACTGGGAGTATGCGCTACTGCAAGGTACGGCGCTCCCGAACGCCAGTCCCACCAATCCAAAGTTTCAGCTCGCGATCAAGCTGTGGAAGAAGCTGCCGGTGTCGATTGCGACACGCGTCGGTCCGTCCATCGTGCGGGGGATCCCATGAGACCAACGCGGCTGACGCGTCGTCGCACGCAGCTGGCAGTGCGGTTACTTGATGCGCAATCGACGTACCGCGAGCTCTGCCGTGGAAGACGTTAAGCGGCGCGACCCGTGTGCGAAAACGTGAGCACTCTCGGGATCAATCCCGATCCGCTGCGCCCGATCGAGCTCGTGCGGATTGCGCCCGACGCGTCGCCGCAGCTGTTCGTGATTGTGGACACAGAAGAGGAGTTCGATTGGAACGCGCCGTTTTCCAGGACCAACGCCAGCGTGCGCGCGATGCGGCACATCGACCGGCTCCAGAACGTTGTGTCGACGCGTCAGATCGTCCCGACGTATGTCGTCGATTTTCCGATCGCCAGCACGGCCGACGGCTTTGCGCCGCTCAAGGAGTTCGCCGACCAGGGGCGTGCGCGAATTGGCGCGCATCTGCACCCGTGGGTGAATCCGCCGCTTTCGGAGGAACTCACTAAACGCAACAGCTTTGGGTGCTGCCTCGGCGTGGCGCTCGAGACCGAAAAGATGAGGGTGCTTTCGAACCAAATCGCCGAGTCGTTCGGGCGGCCTCCAACGGTGTACAAGGCTGGCCGGTATGGGTTCGGGCCGACGACGGCGTCGGCGTTGGAGGCGTTGGGCTTCACCATCGACGTCAGCGTCAACCCGCGAATGACTTACTCGTCCGAGGGCGGGCCATCGTTCGACGCGTTCGACACCACGCCGTTCTTCTTCGGGTCGCGGCGACGTCTGCTCGAGATCCCGTGCTCGACCGATTACACGGGCGTCGCGGGGCCGCTTGCGCCGCGGCTGCACCGGATGATTTCTCATCCGTCGCTCGAACGGACACGGCTCGTCGGCGTCATGTCCCGCCTTCACGTCGTCAACAAAATCATGCTGTCGCCGGAAGGGTCCACGCTCGGGGAGATGAAGGCGCTGAGCAGGAGCCTGCTTCGAAGAGGCGTGCGGACGTTCTCGCTGACGATGCACAGTCCCTCGGTGGAGCCGGGCTGCACGCCTTACGTGCGAACGACGGCGGATCTCGGTCAGTTCCTCGATCGGGTCGCTGCTTACTGCGACTTCTTCATCGGTGAGCTGGGCGGAGTGGCCAGCACGCCGGAAGGTTTTCTGGAATCTCTCACCTCTCGTCAGGAGCATTTGTCATGAAAGTGATCGGGCTCTCGCCGCTCGACAAGGATTCGACCGTCACCATTGTCGAGGACGGGGAGATCACGTACGCCGCGGCTGAAGAACGGTTCACGCGCGTCAAGCTGCAGGATGGTTTTCCGTGGCGCGCGCTGGCCGACGCGCTGCAAGCCACCAGTACCGACCCTGCCGACGTTCAGTCCGTCGTGTATCCGTTCCTTGGGTGGCAGGAAGAGACGCGGCTCTTCGAGCGCAACCTCGCCAACGAGCGCGAGTTCCTCGACGACGCCGAATCGTTCGAGACGAGCGCGCAGATCAAAGCCGCTCGAGAGCGTGTGCCCAACCGGAAGGGAGAAATCCCAGGCCTGCGCGATCCCAACGAGCGGATGGAGAAGGGGATCGCGAAGACGCTGGCGTACAAGTTCCTCGCCAATGAAAGCGTGGTCTCGCGGAACGTGGCGAAGCGAGGCTCGACTCAATGGGGCCGCGACGCGTCGGCGTTTCATCGCAAGTGGCACGAGGAGCTGGAATCGGCGCTCGACGATTTCGGTCTGACGCCGCGACTCAAGCGCGTCGAGCATCACGCCAGCCATGCGGCAAACGCGTACTACACGAGCGGCTTCGACGAAGCGCTGATCGTCACGCTCGACGGCTACGGCTCGGGCCTTGCGGGCAGCGTCAGCATCGGCCGCAACGGCGCCATCGAGCGCATCCACTGCCTGCAGTACCCGCATTCGCTCGGAACGTTTTACGAGTCGGTCACCTCGTCGCTTGGTTTCCAGCCGAGTCGGCACGAAGGGAAAATCGTGGGCCTCGCCGCGTACGGCGATCCCGCCGTCCTCCGTGACGTGCTGTTGTCGAGATTCCATCAGGAGGAAGGGAACTTCCGGATTCTCGAGGTCAACAACGTGTACTTCTCGAGGCTGCTGGCCACTGAATTCCCGAAGATCGACGTGGCCGCGGCGTACCAGCACGTGCTCGAGCGGGTCGCCTGCGCCTATGTTGGCCACTACATTCAGAAGACGGGGCTCAAGAACCTCGTGCTCTCGGGCGGCGTCGCCGCCAACGTCAAGCTGAATCAACGGCTGAAGGAGCTACCAGGCGTCCAGGGCATCTTCATCCACCCGAACATGGGTGACGGCGGGTGCGGGACGGGCGCGGCGCTCCTCGAGTTCGTCGGCAACGGCGCCGCGGACAAGCTGTCGAAACCGCTCGCCGACGTGTTCCTCGGCCCTTCGTTTACATCGGACGAGATCGTCGAAGCGCTCACCCGCGCTCAGCTCCCGTTCACGAAATACACGCCGATCGAGCCGAAGGTCGCCGCGCTGATAGCGGCGGGGAAAGTCGTCGCGCGCTTCAACGGCCGCATGGAGTACGGGCCGCGGGCGCTTGGCAACCGGTCGATTCTGTATCACGCCAAAGAGCCGGCCGTGAACCAGTGGCTGAACCAGCGCCTCGGCCGGACCGAGTTCATGCCGTTCGCGCCGGCCACGCTGTTCGAAAAAAGACACGAGTGCTACCGCAACGTCGACGGCGCGGAGCATGCGGCGCTGTTCATGACGTTGACGTTCGACTGCACCGAGTCGATGAAGCGCGACTCGCCGGCCGCCGTGCACGTCGACGGAACGGCCAGGCCGCAGCTCGTGACCGCGACCTCGAATCCGAGCTTCTACAAAATCCTCACTGAATATCACCAGCTCACGGGGATTCCGTCGCTGATCAACACCAGCTTCAACATGCACGAAGAGCCCATCGTCTGCTCGCCGGACGATGCGATTCGCGCGTTCCTGCAGGGGAATCTCGACCACCTCGCGATTGGAGACTTCCTCGTCGCGCACCCGTCGGGGCGCCAGTGAGGCGCAGCGGGTGACGAAGGTTCTCGGTATCAGCGGCAAGGAGCGCCACGCGGCGGCCGCCGTGTCGATCGACGGCGCGATCGTCGCCGCGGTGGCCGAGGAGAGCTTCGCGCGCGTGCCGCACATCGGCTACCGCCACACGGGCGGCTATCCGCTCGCGGCGATCGACGCGTGTCTCACGCGGGCTGGCCTGACGTTCGCCGAGATCGATCGCGTCATTGTTGTGGACGACGCCCGCGACGATCCGTCCGGGGACGCGAGCCGGCTGTTCGCCGGCTCCGCGTACGAGACGCTCGAGCGTGAACTGCGATCGCGTCCGCAGGAGTCGGTGGCCCCCGCGCTCGCTGATGCTCGCCAGCTGGCTGCCGTGTGCCAGGACGAGGAGCTGCTCGTGCTCGTGCTGGGACGGGAAAGCGGCGAATCGGCGATGTTCGAACGCCGCGGCGCGGAGCTGCAGCCGCTGCCCGGCGCACACCAGCTGTTCTGCGCGATTAAGCGAATGGCCAATGTGCTCGGCTTCGGCGCGTCCGCCCGGTACGACGCGATTGAACGTCTGGGGGCCCTCTGGGGCGGCGAGCACTCGCCGGTCTTCGAACGGGCCATCACGTGGGAGCCTGACCGGGGCCTCGCGCTCGACGACGAGCAGTTCGAACGTGCGATTGCGCCGCTGCGAGAGAGCGCGGCAACCTTCGCATCGGACGCCTCGCTCAACGTCCGTCTGCAGGACGACCGCCAGGCGCTCGCCGCCAGCTTCTGCGCGCGCGTGAGCGCGACCGTGATCGACATGGCCGGTCAGATGGCCGAGCGCGCTGGAGTACGGCGTGTCGGGCTGACGGGCAACCTTCTGTCGAGCGGTGGACTCGTTGCAGATCTTGCGAAGGCTCTCGGCGACGCGGCTGTGGTTGCGGCGGTGCCGGAAGCCTCCGGAAGAGCCATCGGCGCCGCGCTCGACGGCGACGTTGCGCCTGCCGCGCTCCTTCGAAGCCTGGCGCTCGGCCCCGATTTCTCTGAACAGGACATCAAGCTCGCGCTCGAGAACTGCCGGCTCGATTACCTGTACGAACCGGACTGGTCGCGGCTGCTGGCCAGAATCTCGCGCATGCTGTCGCACGGGTCGGTGGTCGCCTGGTTTCAGGGCCCGATGGGCTTCGGGCCGCGATCCGTCGGTACGCGCGGCATCCTGTGCGATCCGTCGAACCGGTACGCCCGCGAGAACATCAACCGTTTTCTTCGTCACGCTTCGATCGACGATCCGCTGCCGGTGTCGATGACCTCCACCGCGATGCGCGAATGCCTCGACGCGCCGATGGCCTCGCCGTTTGTGACGATGGATGCCACCGTCAAGGTGGAGTGGCGCGATCGGCTGCGCGCCTCGCTCGACCAGCGCCAGTCGATTCCGGTGCAGATGGTGACCGAGGAACAATCGTCCGCGCTGTTCACGCTGCTCGAGATGCACCGCGAGCGGAGCGGCGTGCCTGGGTTGATCAACACGACGCTCTCTGGCATGAACGAACCGGCCGCGTGCACGCCGCGCGATGCGGTGCGGACGGTGTTCTCGTCCGCGATCGACGCGCTGGTCATCGGACGTTTTCTGTTGATGAAGGATTACTGGCTGCTGAGGAGCGGAGGCGACCAGTGATGGCAATCCTCGGCATTCCGGCGTTCCACCGTGACCACGTGTACGGACGCCGCTGTTCATGACAGCCGGTTCGGCTGAACGACGGCCGCAGACAATCGTTCCACTGAGGCTGATCGGACGGCAGGCAGTGGGCGACGGCTTCACGCGGACCGCTGAGCCTGTTACCGTTGGCCTGCCGTTGCCTCGCGGGCTGACGAGTGACACCTCTGAGGTGGCGCTGTACCGGTCGGACGCCGTGGTCCGCCTTCAGAGACGAGTTCTCGACCGATGGCCGGATGGTTCGCTCCGCTGGGTTCTGCTCGATTTTCAGGCCGACGCAGGGGCAAGCGAACTGCCTCGGTACGAGCTGCGTATTGGCTTCCGGTCGGAGACTGACCTCGAGCTGCCATCGATAGCCCTGACCGAGGATGGCGGCGGCGTTACCGTGAACACCGGCGTTGCATCGTTTCGCATGCGTCCAGGGACCCGATTCCCGTTTGAACATGCGCTCGTTGTGGACGCGTAGCCAACCAGGTGTTGCACCAGTGTCCCGGTGACGTGATCGAGGAGAGAGGGCCGAGCGCAAGCCAGCCCATACAGTCGACAAGCCCGCCGACAGCGAGGGGTGCCGCCACTCAGGCCAGGCCGAGCTCCTCCAGGCTGTATGCCGTCACGTA
>JADGOC010000084.1 GCA_017883165.1 Acidobacteriota bacterium | reverse complement strand
GAACTGGCGCGGAATGGATCCGCCGAAGATGTCGTCGACGAATTCGAAGTCGGAGCCGCGCGCCAGCGGCTCGACCTTGATCTTGCAGTCGCCGAACTGGCCGTGTCCGCCGGTCTGCTTCTTGTGGCGCCCGTGCGCTTCGGTCGCCGCCTTGATCGTTTCGCGGTACGGAATGCGCGGCGGCTTCAGGTTGACGTCAACGCCGAAGCGGCGCTTCAGCTTCGCGACCGTCACCTCGATCTGCAGTTGTCCCTGTCCAGACAACAGCAGCTCTTTGGTTTGCGGATCGCGGCTGTAGCGGATCGTCGGATCTTCCTCCTCGAGCCGGTGCATCGACGTGCTGATCTTGTCCTCGTCGCCGCGGCTCTTGGGCTCGATCGCATACGACAGCACCGGCTCGGAGAACGTCATGGCGGGGAAGCGAACGCCGTCGCTCTTGTCGCCGAGCGTGTCGTTGGTCAGCGTGTCTTTCAGCTTCGCCACCGCGCCCAGATCGCCTGCCTTGATCTCCGGCACGGTCGTCTGCGTCTTGCCCTGGAGCAGCATCAGATGGCCGAGACGCTCGGGCGCCTCCTTATTGACATTGGTCACCGTCGAGTCGGACTTCAGCGTGCCGGTGACGACACGAAACATCGTGATGCGGCCGGCGAATGGATCGGCGATCGTCTTCCAGACAAACGCGGACACCGGCGCGTTGTCGTCGGCGATGCGCGCGATCTCGGCGCCCTTCTTGTCGATGCCCTTGAACGGCCGCTCGGCCGGCGAGGGCAGATACGCCAGAATGGCATCGAGCATCGGCTGCACCCCGATGTTGAGGAGCGCCGACGTGCAGACGAGCGGAAACAGCCGTCCGGCCATCGTCGCCGCCCGCAGGCCGGTCACCAGCTCGTCGTCGGTCAGCGTGCCGGCTTCGAAGAACTTCTCCATCAGCTTTTCGTCGGCTTCGGCGACCATTTCGATCAGCGCTTCGCGCGCGGCGTCGACCGCTCCGGCCATGTCGGCCGGTATCTCGCCCGCCGCGAACGTGCCGCTTTCGTCTTTCTGATAGACGAAGGCTCTTTTCGACACCAGATCCACCACGCCGCGGAACGCCTTTTCTTCGCCGATCGGCAACTGAATCGGGATCACGGCCCGGCTGCAGACGCTGCGGAGCGACTGGAGCGTGCGGTCGAGGCTCGCGCGATCGCGGTCGATGCGGTTGACGGCGACCATTCGCGGCAGCCCGAGCTCATCGGCCGCGGCCCAGACTTTTTCGGTCTGCACCATCACGCCCGCCACGGCGTCGACGACGATGAGCGCGGCGTCGGCCACGTGGAGCGCGGCGCGCGCGTCACCCAGAAAGTTGCCGACGCCCGGCGTGTCGATGAGGTTGATTTTCTGCTTGTTCCATTCGGCGTAGGCGAGGCTGGCCGACAGGGTGTGCTTGCGCGCAATCTCTTCTTCGTCGTAATCGGTGACCGTGCTGCCTTCGTCGACCTTGCCGAAGCGGTTGATCATGCCGGCGTCGGCGAGCACGGCTGAGACGAGTTGTGTTTTTCCAGAAGCGCTGTGGCCGACGATGGCGACGTTTCTGATGGTGGGAGCATCATAAACTCTCATAGACGGGGGTCCCCCTGATGAGCGCATCATATCGATGACGGCTTGTCAGTCGCAAGTCGCCAGCCCCAGTCGCCAGTCGACCTGTGACTTGTGACTACTCGTATCGGAGCGCGTCGATGGGGTCGAGCCGGGAGGCCTTGAAGGCGGGGTACATGCCGAAGAAGATACCGACCGAGGCGGAGAAGCCGAGGCCGATCGCGAACGACCACCAGGGCAGCGAGATCGGGAAGCCGGACACAAAGTGGATCACCCAGCCGATGGCGCTTCCCAGGGCGATCCCCAGGACACCGCCGAGCGAGGTGAGGAACGCCGCTTCCATCAGGAACTGGAAGAGAATCTCGACGCGGCGGGCCCCGAGCGCCTTGCGGATGCCGATCTCGCGCGTCCGCTCGGTGACCGAGATCGACATGATCGCCATCACGCCGATGCCGCCGACCATGAGTGCGATCGACGAGATGACGATGAGCGCGAAGAACGTCGCTTGGCTGATGCGATCCCAGATCTTCAGAAACGCGTCCTGCGTCAGGAGGTCGAAATCGTCGGGTTGATCGAGCTTGAGCCCGTGCCGGCCACGCATGATCCGCTCCAGGTCGGCCATCGCCTGCTCCTGGGTGACGCCGTCGCGTGGGATCACGGCAATCTGAATCGGCACGAACACCGCCGTCCGTGAGATGCGGACCGCTTTCAGGCCGAACACCCGCTCATAGGCCGTGTACGGGATGACCACGAAGTCGTCCTGGCCGAGATTGAATCCGCCCGCCGCGGGCCGCTTGTCGAACACGCCGACGACCTCGAACCGTTCGTTGCCGATGCGCACCGTTTTGCCGACCGGATCGATGCCGCTCGGCGCAAACAAGAGTTGATACGCGGTGTTGCCGAGCATGGCGACGCTCTTGCGGAACTGGACTTCGGTGCCGTTGAAGAACCGGCCGACCAGCACCGGAATCCGCGTGCCCTCGGCGAAGTTCTCGGTCGTGCCGAACACGATGAGCGGCTTGGTCTTCTGGTTGCCGTAGTACACCCGCTGCTGCACCGAACCTGGACCGCCGCCTCCGAGCTGCACGTCGACGAGTTGAATCGTCTGGGCCTGGTCCTCGATCGCGCGCGCATCCGAGACGGTCAGCGTCGGCCGCTTGAGCAGATCCCGGATCTCGGCCCCGTTGGCGAAGCTGCTGATGCCGAAGCGCTGGACGAAGATCGTGTTCGGCCCGATGGCGCGAAACAGGTCGCGCACCGACTCGTCGAAGCCGCGGATCAGCGCCGTCATGCCGACGATCGACGTGATGCCGATGACGACGCCGAGCACGGTCAGGCCCGAGCGCATCTTGTTGGTGCGCACCGTCTCGAACGCCATCACGATCACTTCTCTGACGAGGCCGAACCGGATCGCCATCACTCGTACCGGAGCGCGTCGATGGGGTCGAGCCGGGAGGCTTTGAAGGCGGGGTACATGCCGAAGAAGATACCGACCGAGGCGGAGAAGCCGAGGCCGAGCGCGAACGACCACCAGGGCAGCGAGATCGGGAAGCCCGAGACGAGATGGACGGCCACGCCGATGCCGCTGCCGAGCAGGACGCCGAGCAGGCCGCCTAGCGAGGTGAGGAAGGCGGCTTCCATCAGGAACTGAAAGAGAATCTCGGCGCGGCGCGCGCCGAGCGCCTTGCGGACGCCGATCTCGCGCGTCCGTTCGGTGACCGAGATCGACATGATCGCCATCACGCCGATGCCGCCGACCATCAGCGCGATCGACGAGATCACGACGAGCGCGAAGAAGGTCGCCTGGCTGATGTTGTCCCAGAGCTTGAGGATCGAGTCCTGCGTCACCATGTCGAAATCGTCGGGCTGATCGAGCTTGAGGCCGTGCCGGATGCGCATCACCCGTTCGACGTCGGCCATGGCCTCGTCCCGGCTGACGCCGTCGCGCGGCACGACGGCGATCTGAATCGGCATCGTCAGGCCGGTGCGGAGGGCACGCACCGGCTTGAGGCCGTAGATCCCTTCATACGTCGTGTAGGGAATAACGACGAAGTCGTCGGCGTTGCTGCCGAATGCCCCGGTCGATGCCCGTTTGTCGAACGCGCCGATGATGGTGAACCGCTGGCTGCCGACGCGCACGGTCTTTCCGATGGGATCCAGTCCCGTGTCCTCGAACAGCTTCTTGAACGCCGTGTAGCCCAGGACGACGACGTTGGCGTGAAACTGCACCTCGGGGGGGTTGAAGTACCTCCCGGCCCGGAACGGGATGCGTGTGCCCTGGGCGAAGTTCTCCGTGGTGCCGAAGACGATGATCGGCTTGGTCTTCTGATCGCGATAGAAGACGCGCTGGAACGTGGCTCCCGCGCCGAGCTGAATGTCCACGAACTCGATACTTGTGGCCTGGTCCTCGAGGGCCCGCATGTCGGAGACGGTCAGGTTCGGGCGCTTGAGGAGTTCCTTCACCTCGGTGGCGTTGCTGAAGCCAGCGAACGCGAACCGGTAGATGAAAATCGTGTCGGGTCCGATCTGCCGCATGAGATCCCGGATCGATTCGTCGAAACCGCGGATGAGTGACGTCATGCCGACAATCGACGTGATACCGATGACGACCCCGAGGACGGTCAGGCCGGAGCGCAGCTTGTTGCCGCGCACGGTGTCGAACGCCATCGCGATGACTTCTGCGATCAGGCCGAATCGGATCGCCATGCGCCGAGGCTACTCCCGCCTGAGCGCTTCGATGGGATCGAGCCGCGCGGCCCGCATCGCCGGATACAGGCCGAAGAAGAGGCCCACCAGCGCCGTGATGCCGATGCCGAGGGCGACCGACCAGGCTTCGATCGTCGCCGGAATGGGGGTGAAGGAGGAGATGACGAGCGCGATGATCGCGCCGAAGATCGTGCCGATGACGCCGCCGAACATCGACAGCACCACCGACTCGGTGAGCATCTGCGACATGATGTCGGAGCGGCGCGCGCCGAGCGCCTTGCGCAGGCCGATCTCGCGCGTCCGCTCGGTGACGACCATCAGCATGATGTTCATGATGACGATGCCGCCGACCACGAGTGACAGCCCGACGACGCCGATCAGCACCGCAAAAATGCCGCTGGTCGCGCTGTGGTACAGATCCAGAATCGTGTCCGAGGTGAACAGGCCGAAGTTGTCGGGCTGCTTCGGCTTGAGGCGCCGGGCCACGCGCAGCGCGACCGTCGCTTCGTCCTCCGCCGACGTGATCATCGCGACGTCCCGCGGCTTCACCACCACTTCCAGCGAGCGCCGCGACCCGAACATCATCTGAAACTGGCCGAGCGGGATCACGGCGAACTCGTCCTGCGTCTGCCCGAGCAGCGAGCCGCGCTTCGCGCTGACGCCGACGACGCGGAAGTGGATCCCCTCGATCTGGATGATCTTGTCGAGCGGATCGGTGTCGGCGCCAAACAGCCGATCGGCGGTCTGCCAGCCGATCACGGTGACGGGCCGCGAGCTGTCGACTTCGGTGGGGCTCATCAAGCGCCCGCGCTCGGCGTCGTAGCTCGAGAAGTTGACGTAGTCCGACGTCACGCCCGTCACCGACATGCCGTCGATCGACTTGTCGCGGTAGGTGATGCGGCCGCGGGCGCCCGAGTCGGCCATCACGGCCGTGATCAGATTCGAATCATACCGGCGGATGGCGTGCATGTCCTGCAGTGACACGCGCGGGTTGGAGCGGACCTTGTCGAACTCCTCATCACTGCGCGTGATGGGGAACTGCTGGATGCTGAACGAGTCGGCGCCGGCCTCGTTCAGGATCGCCTGTTTGACCGAGGCGTTCAGACCCTGGATGAGCGACACCACGGCGATGATCGACGTGACGGCGACGATGTTGCCGAGCACCGTCATCAGCGACCGGAGCTTCGCGCCCCAGATCGCGTCGAGCGCGATGATCGCCGATTCGTAGAACTTGTTCATTGCGCTTCGGCCGCCTCGAATCGCTGCGCTACTTCTTCACGCCGGCGCTCTGATCGACCTTCACGAGGTCGCCGTCTTTCATGCCTCGCACCGAGTTGAACGGCCCCGTGATGACCTGGTCGCCCTGCGCCGGGCCCGACAGGACTTCGAAATACTTGTCGCCGGCGATGCCCATCTTGATCGGCGTGAACTCGGCGCGCCCGGCGCGCACCACGAACACCCCTTCGGTTTCCTTCCGCGTCTGGCCCGGCTTCAGCTCGGCGGCCGAGGCGACCGGCTCGATCGTGCGGCCGTTCTTGTCGGCGCGTGGCTGCTTCACGACCTGTCCGTTGGCGTCGTAAATGAGCTCGCGGACGGCGACCGCGGGAATCGGCACCGCCGTGACCTGCGCGCGAGTGGCGGTCGTGATGTCGGCCGTGCACGTGAACCCGGGCCGAATGTCCGGCACCACCTCGTCGAGCGTCACGACGACCTTGAACGTCGTCGCCTGCGTGCCGGTCGTGCCCGGCGTCGTCGTCTGGAGCGGGCTGTTACCGATTTCGGTGACGTGGCCCTTGAACGTCTTGTCGGGGATCGCGTCGATCGAGATCTTCGCGTTCTGGCCGATCGAGACGTGCGGCATGTTGGTCTCGTCGACCTCGACCTCCGCCTGGATGTCGGCCATGTCGGCGAGCGTCAGCAACACCGTGCCCGCGTTGTTCATCGTGCCGATCATCACCATCTCGCCTTCCTGGATATTGCGTTTGGTGACGATGCCGTCTATGGGCGACTCGATGTGGACCTTGCTGAGATCGTACTGCGCGCTGTCGAGCGTGGCGCGCTCCTGCGCGATGCGGCTGGCCTGCGCGCTGGCGCTCTTCTCTCTCTCCTGCAGCCCCGATTCGGCCGCCTTCACGTCGTTCTCGGCCTTTTCGAGCGTCTCCCGCGTCGTGAGCTGACGGGTCCACAGATCCTGCTGGCGCTTCAGCGTCTGGCGCAGCAGGTCCAACTGTACGTGCGTCGTCTCGACCGATTGCTTCATCTGCTCGAGCGTGACTTCCGCCGCCCTGAGCGAGGCCACCTGATTGGTGACGCGCGCCTTGAGCGAGTAGGGATCGATCTGGAGCAGGACCTGACCCTTCTTGATCCGATCCCCTTCGTCCACGGCGAGGTTGACGACGCGGCCCATTGTGTCCGAGCTGATGTTCACGAGGCGGTGCGGCTGAATCTTGCCCGATGCCGACACAATCGCCTCGAGGTCGCGCGCCTTGATGGCCTCGGCGGTGACTGCCAGGCCCTTTTCCTTCTTGAACCACAGATTCGCGCCGACGATGGCCGCAGCCAGCACGACGACGACGACGCCGATGAGAATCTTCTTTGTGCGTGACACTGTTGAGCCCTCGAGCTATCCGCTAATGAGCGCGATGGCGGCCGAAATCGTGACGGCCAGCACCACGTAGACGGCGATCAATCCGATCGCGATACCCCGCGTCGGCCGCTTGTAGACGACGCCGACGCCGATTGCCAGCGAGAACAGCCACCAGAGCACGAAGAAATCGATGCTGCCCAGCACCTTCGACAGCAAACTCGTGTCGTCCAGCATCGGCAGGAGCGCCGCGAAGGTCGTCGGATTGCTGAGCGATTCGCGCGCGTAGTTCAGCGGCGTCACGAAGACCGTCTTCACGACCATGATGGCGTCGGAAAACAAGACGATCGAGAACACCTGCTTGAACTTCGCGTCGCCGCCCATCAGGGCGTTGAAGATGCCGAGCAGGATGCCCGCCGTGATTGCCGCGACGATCGGGACGAAGATGAGCGTGCCGCCGCCGGTCTGGGCATACGTCCGCCACGCCGGCGCGTTCATGATCTGCTCGCGTATCGCGTCGAGCCGCTCAGGCGGAATCTGGATGCCGAACGACGACGTGACCTTGGTCGTCGCCTCGATGGCCGCGCGCCGCCCGACGGGCGTGCTCGACAGCCAGCCGGCGCACACGGTCGTGACGACGGTAATGAGCAGCCACATCGAGAGCCAGGTCGGCTGGCGCGCGATGTCCGCGTAGGTGTCCCGCGGGCTCGTCAGCACCCCGACGAAGCGCGCGATCAGCCCTTTGGACGCAGGAGTCGCCGGCGATTCGGGCACAATCGTTTCAGCCACGTTCGAACCTCGTTGAGGGAAATATGCCGGGAACTGGAGCCGCGAAGCCACGCGGATCAATACCATTCTAAGGTATATACGGAGTTCTTTCCCACAGGTTTCCTTGACACTGGCAAACTTGCTGTTTACCATGCAGTTTCCCGCGCGACATCAGACGTTCGCCGTGGCAAGGAGCATGACGTGGTCGGATTCGTTCCCAAGGAAATGTTCTTCACCAAAGGTGTCGGCAAGCACCGGGAGAAGCTCACCTCGTTCGAACTCGCGCTCCGATCCGCCGGTATCGCCGCGTGCAACCTGGTGCGGGTGTCCAGCATCTTCCCGCCCAAGTGCCGCATCCTGTCGCGCACCCAAGGCATGAAGCTGCTCGAGCCGGGGCAAGTCACCTTCGTCGTGATGTCGGAAGCCGCGACGCGCGAGCCGCACCGGCTGCTGGCGGCAACCGTCGGCGTGGCCATCCCGCGCGACAAAGAGCTCTACGGATATCTGTCCGAGCACCACAGCTTCGGCGAGAGCGAAGACATCGCCGGCGACTACGCCGAAGAGCTCGCCGCCGAGATGCTCGCCACGACCCTCGGCCTCGAATTCGACCCCGACAAGAGCTGGGACGAAAAGAAAGAGGCCTACCGCCTCTCGAACCAGATCGTGCGCACCCAGAATGTCACCCAGACCGCGATCGGCGACAAAAAGGGTCTGTGGACGACGGTGGTTGCCGCCGCCGTGCTCGTGGGGTAAGCCACCGGCAGGACCAGTGTCCTGCGCTCCAACGCTCGCCGTCCCGATAACTCCCCTATGCGGAACATCGTTGTCGTGCGCGCGGCCCTGGCCGTCGCCTTTGTCGTGGTGTCGGTCGAGGCCGCCCACGCGCAGATCTATGAAGCCATCGGCATCCGCGCGCAGGGGATGGGCGGTGCCTTCGTCGCCGTTGCCGACGATGCGACGGCGACGTGGTGGAACCCGGCGGGGCTGGCCGGCGGCGCCTTCGTCAACACCGTCATCGAATACGGCACCGCACAGGATCCGCGCCTGGCGACCGATCCAAACGGGGTCGCCTTGCCCGCATGGCGGTCGAGTACACGCGGCGTGTCGATCGCGTACCCCGCGCTCGGTTTGAGCTACTACCGCCTGCAAGTCAGCCAAATACAGCCGATCGCGGCTATCGGGGGCGACCTCCTGAGCCGACAAGATCCGGGACGCGCGCCGGTCCTTGAGACCTCGCTCGTCCTGCAGCAATTTGGGGCCACCGTCGGGCAATCGGTCGGCGATCATCTCGTCATCGGATCGACGCTGAAGCTGGTGCGCGGAGGCTCGGCGTCGGTGTCCGCGGTCGCCTCGGAGGCGACCTTGGACCAGGCCGCCGGGCTCGGGACGAGCACCGAGACGCACGCCGACCTCGACCTGGGAGCCATGGCGAGATTCGGCGTCGTGAGCGTCGGGGCCGCCGTGAAGAACGTACGGGAGCCATCCTTCGGGTCGGGTGACGCCCGGATCGACCTGCGCCGGCAGGCGCGAGTCGGTGTGGCGGCCATGTCCAGGAAGCGGCGCGGAACGGTCAGCACGATAAGCGTCGCGGCCGACGCGGACCTGACGCGCACGGCGATGGCCACGGGCGACGTGCGGCACGTGGCCGCGGGAGCCGAAGGGTGGCTGTTCGGCCGTTCGCTGGGGCTGCGCGGCGGCGTCAGCGCGAACACCATTGGCGCGGCGAGACCGGCGGCAGGCGCGGGCGTAAG
Organism: Acidobacteriota bacterium; assembly: GCA_017883165.1. Taxonomy (GTDB): domain Bacteria; phylum Acidobacteriota; class Vicinamibacteria; order Vicinamibacterales; family CAVVIG01; genus JADGOC01. The sequence goes on along the minus strand of JADGOC010000084.1, from coordinate 6,207 downwards.
CCTGGCGTTGCGGCCGGGGACGTACGTGGACGGCCAGGCGACGTTCGGGTCGGATCAGAGCCGCAAGGGATGGGGCTTCGACTTCAGAGTGACGTTTTAGGTCAATGTTGACATTTTTTGTCATAGCGCGGTAAAATCTACGGTTTTCATGCCCGTCCGAATTGGCGAACTCCTTTTAAAGGAGAAACGAATCACCCCGGACCAGTTGCAGCAGGCCTTGACCCATCAAAAGGCCAACGGGGGAAAGCTCGGCTACAACCTGGTCAAAATGGGCTTCGTGAAGGACGAGGAAATCACCGCCCTTCTCAGTAAGCAGTACGGCGTTCCCTCCATCAACCTCGCGCAATTCGAAGTCGATCCGGCGGTGGTCAAGCTGATTCCGGCCGACACCGCGCAGAAGTATCAGATCGTCCCGCTCAGCCGCGCCGGTGCGACTTTGACGATCGCGATGACGGACCCGACCAACGTCTTCGCGATGGACGACATCAAGTTCATGACCGGCTACAACGTCGAGCCGGTGGTGGCCTCCGAGACGGCGGTCATCGAAGCGATTCAGCGCTATTACCCGGCGGCCGTCAAGGCCGCCAGCAGCTCGTCGTCGTCGGGCCTGGGCGGCCAGAGCACGCTCGAGCTCGCGACGCGCGGCCTCGAGGAGATGCAGGCGCTCGAGGCCAGCAGCGACAACGTGGAGATCCTCGACGAGCTCGAGGAGATCAGCGCCGAAGCGCTGGCCAAGCAAGGGGAGGAAGCGCCGGTCGTGCGCCTGGTCAACGTCGTGTTGATGTCGGCGATTCAGAAGGGAGCGAGCGACATTCACATCGAGCCGTACGAGAAAGAGCTTCGGGTCCGGTACCGCGTCGACGGGATTCTCTACAACATCATGAACCCGCCGATGAAGTTCCGCGACGCCATCAGCTCGCGCCTCAAGATCATGGCGAAGCTCGACATCGCCGAGAAGCGCCTGCCGCAGGACGGCCGCATCAAGATCCGCTTCACCGACAATGGCACGCAGAAAGAGATCGACTTCCGCGTCTCGGTCCTGCCGACGCTCTTTGGCGAGAAGATCGTCATGCGTCTGCTCGACAAGGACAAGTTGATGCTCGACATGACGAAGCTCGGGTTCGAGCCCGAGTCGCTCGCCAAGTTCGAGGTGGCGATCCAGCGGCCGTGGGGGATGGTGCTCGTGACGGGACCGACCGGCAGCGGCAAGACCAACACGCTGTACTCGTCGATCGCCAAGATCAACACGCCCGAGACCAACATCATGACCGCCGAGGACCCGGTCGAATTCAACCTGGTGGGGATCAACCAGGTGCAGGTGCGTGAGAGCATCGGCTTGAATTTCGCCGCGGCGCTCCGGTCGTTTCTTCGTCAGGATCCGAACATCATCCTGGTCGGCGAAATCCGCGACTTCGAAACGGCGGAGATCGCGGTCAAGGCGGCGCTCACGGGCCATCTCGTGCTGTCGACGCTGCACACCAACGACGCGCCGAGCACGATCAACCGCTTGATGAACATGGGCATCGAGCCGTTTCTCGTCGCGAGCTCCGTGCATCTGATCTGCGCGCAGCGGCTCGTCCGCCGCGTCTGCTCGCAGTGCAAGGAAGAGAGCCCGCTCCCGACCGCGGCGCTTCTCCAGGCGGGGTTCACGCCCGAGGAGGCCGAGAAGGTGAAGCCGATGAAGGGCGCCGGCTGCGAGCGCTGCAACAACACCGGCTACAAGGGGCGCGTCGGGCTGTACGAAGTGATGGAGATCGGCGAAGAGCTGCGCGAGCTGATTCTGGTCGGCGCCTCGGGGCTGGAGCTCAGGCGCAAGGCGATCGACGAAGGCATGATCACGCTGCGTCGCAGCGGCCTGCGTAAGGTGATGGACGGCGTCACGACCGTGGAAGAGGTCGTGAGGGAGACGGTGAAATAGATGGCGACCTTACCGGAGCTGCTGAAGACCACGGTCGAGATGAACGGCTCGGACCTGCACCTGACGACCGACACGCCGCCGCAGGTGCGCGTCCACGGCGAGCTGCAGCGCCTGCCGCTGCCCGAGCTGACGCCGTCGGAAACCAAGGCGCTCGTCTACAGCGTGCTTACCGATGCGCAGAAGAAGCGCTTCGAGGAATCGCTGGAGCTCGATTTCTCGTTCGGCATCCGCGGGATGGCCCGCTTCCGTTGCAACGTGTTCAATCAGCGCGGCGCCGTGGCCGCCGTCTACCGGCTCATCCCCGAGAAGATTCGGACGTTCGGCGAGCTCGGCCTCCCGCCGGTGCTGGCCACGCTCGCCGATCGGCCGCGCGGGCTGGTGCTCGTCACGGGCCCGACCGGCAGCGGCAAGTCGACGACGCTCGCGGCGATGCTGGACAAGATCAACGCGGAGCGACACGGGCACATCCTCACCATCGAGGACCCGATCGAGTACATCCATCAGCACAAGAACTGCCTCGTGAACCAGCGCGAGGTGCACAGCGACACCAACAGCTTCACGGCCGCCCTGCGCGCCGCGCTGCGCGAAGACCCCGACATCGTCCTCATCGGCGAGATGCGCGACCTCGAGACCGTCGAGGCGGCGCTCAAGATCGCGGAAACCGGGCACTTGACGTTCGGGACGCTGCACACCAACTCGGCGGCGCAGACGATCAACCGCATCATCGACGTCTTTCCGGCGAACCAGCAGTCGCAAATCCGGACGCAGCTCTCGCTCGTGCTCGAGGGCATCGTCTGTCAGGCGCTCCTGCCGCGCGCCGACGGCAAGGGGCGCGTCGTGTCGCTCGAGATCATGGTGCCCAACCCCGCGATCCGGAACCTGATTCGCGACGACAAGATCCATCAGATTTACGGCGCGATGCAGACCGGGCAGGAGAAGCTCGGGATGCAGACGGCCAATCAGTCGCTGGCGAGCCTGTACATGAAGCGTCAGATCTCGCTCGACACGGCCATGAGCGCGTCGTCGAACAAAGACGAGCTGCAGGACATGATCAATCGCGGCGTCGGCGTGGTCGCCGGCGCGGGCCTCGGGCGTCAGCCGGGCACGACGGGGCCGCAGCGCTCGCCGGTGGGCAGAACGTAGAACGTAGAACGAAAGAATCAGCTTATGCCGACATTCGCCTATTCAGGACGCACACGCGCCGGCCAGACGGTGACCGGCGAACGCGCGGCCGACAACATGGACTCCGCCGTCGCCGCTCTCAAGCGCGAGCAGATCCTCGTGACGCGCATCACCCCCGCCAAGGCGAAGGAAGAGGCGGGGAAGAAAGAGAAGGTGGGCAAGCTTGGCAAGAAAGTCTCGGCCAAGAACCTCGCCGTCTTCACGCGGCAGTTCTCGGTGATGATCGACGCCGGGCTGCCGCTCGTGCAGTGCCTGGACATCCTCGGCGGCCAGGAGGAGGACAAGAACTTCGCGGCCGTGATTCTCGCCACCCGGACCGACGTCGAGTCGGGCGCCTCGCTCGCCGACGCGATGCGCAAGCATCCCAAGACCTTCGATCCGCTCTTCACGAACATGATTGCCGCCGGCGAAGCGGGCGGTATTCTCGACACGATTCTCAAGCGCCTCGCGACCTTCATCGAGAAGGCGGTCAAGCTCAAGGGGCAGGTCAAGTCGGCGATGATCTACCCGATCGCGGTCGTCGTCATCGCGGGGGTCGTGGTCGGCGTGATCTTGTGGAAGGTCATTCCGACCTTTGCGGCGCTCTTCGCCGGCCTCGGCGCGAGCCTGCCGCTGCCGACCCGGGTCGTGATTTGGGCGAGCGATTCGCTCGTGCGGTACATGCCGTTCCTCTTTGGCGGCATGTTCGCCATCGGCTGGGCCTTCAGGACGTACTACGCGACGCCGAAAGGCCGGCGGATGATCGATGCGATCGTGCTCAAGATGCCGGTGCTGGGCAACATCATGCGCAAGATCGCGGTCGCGCGGTTCTGCCGGACGCTGGCGACGCTCATCAGCTCGGGCGTTCCGATTCTCGACGGCCTCGAGATCACCGCCAAGACCTCCGGCAACGCCATCATCGAAGACGCGATCATGCTGACGCGCAAGAGCATCGAGCGCGGCGAGACCGTCTCGGCGCCGTTGAAGGAGACGAACGTCTTTCCGCCGATGGTGACGCAGATGATCAGCGTCGGCGAGGCGACGGGCGCCCTCGACGCGATGCTCGCCAAGATTGCCGACTTCTACGAAGAAGAGGTTGACACCGCGGTGGCCGGCCTCCTGACGCTGCTCGAGCCGATCATGATCGCGTTCCTCGGCGGCCTGGTCGGCGGCATCGTCATCGCGATGTACCTCCCGATCTTCGACTTGATCAGCAAGCTGACCTAGCGCGGGCATGGACGTGAATCTGCGGCGGAAGCTCGGACGGCTCATTCTCATCAGAGCCATCATCAGCACGGTGCTGCTGGGGACGGCGACCTTCGTGCAGATTACCGCGCCGGGGTCGTTTCCGGTCGATCCGATCTTCTTCCTGTTCGCCCTGATCTTCGCCCTGACGATCAGCTACGCGGTGACGCTCCGCTTCGTCGAGCGCCACCGCTGGCTGGTCGACCTGCAGCTCGCCGGCGACGCGCTGATCGTCTCGGCGTTCATCTATTTCACCGGCGGCATCACGAGCTCGTTCTCGTCGCTCTACGTGCTGCCGATCGTCGCGGCGAGCATCGTGCAGTACCGGCGCGGCGGCGTCCTGGTGGCCGCGTTCAGCACCGTGCTCTACAGCGGGCTGGTGCTGTGGCAGTATTTCGCGGTCTCCGGCCTCCTGCACGATTCGTGGCTCGCTTCGAACAACGTCGGCCTGCCGGCGGCGAGCGCCGCCGGCTATATCGTCGCCATGAACGTCTTCGGCTTCGTGGCGGTGGCGGTCCTCAGCGGGTCGCTCGCCGAAGGGGCGCGCACGGCCGGCGCCCGGCTGGAGGTTGCGTCGACCCGGATCGCCGACATGCAGGCGCTCAACGAACACGTGATCAACAGCCTGCCGAGCGGCCTCGCGACGACCGACACGTCGCAGCGGATTCTCACCTTCAACCACGCCGCTCAGACGATCACCGGGCTGGCGCTCGGCGCCGTCTTCGGCCGTCCCATCGCCGACGTGCTGCAGCTGCCGCCGCAGTTGCTCGAGGCGCTCGAAACCGACGCGAACGGGGTCGCCGCGCGCCGCGTCGAGTTTCGTTACCGGACCGCCGACGGCCGCGACATCGAGATCGGACTGGGCGCGACGCACCTCGAGACGCCAGGCGGGCGGGCGGGCTTGCTCTTCACGTTTCAGGACGTGACCAGCATCAAGAAGCTCGAGCGCGACGTGCGCATCCAGCAGCGGCTCGCGGCGGTGGGCGAGATGGCCGCCGGGATTGCGCACGAAATCCGCAATCCGCTCGCGTCGATGTCGGGGTCGATCCAGATTTTGCGCCAGGAGCTCCCGCTGAGCGCCGAGCAGGAGCAGCTGATGGACATCGTGCTGCGCGAATCGGAGCGGCTCAACACCACGATCGGATCGTTTCTCGCCTACGCCAGGCCACAGCGCTTCGCGATCGCGCGCTTCGACGTGCGCCGCGCCCTGAATGACACGGCGCTGCTCCTGCGCAACAGCGCCGAAGTGCTCGAGGGGCACGTCATCGACGTGGACCTGCCCGCGGGCGAGCTGTGGTACGAGGCCGATGAAGGGCAGATCAAGCAGATCGTCTGGAACCTCGCCACCAACGGTCTGCGCGCCATGCCCACCGGCGGGCGCCTGCGGCTCACCGGAGCGGTCGAGCCGGGCTCGGAGGGCGTCGCCATCACGGTTGCGGACGAGGGCGTCGGCATTCCGGCCGACGAGCTCGATCGGCTCTTCCAGCCGTTCCACGGCACGTTCGCCAAGGGAAGCGGCCTCGGTCTCGCGATCGTCCATCGCATTGTTGCCGATTACAGCGGAGAAATTCAGGTGAGCTCGCGTTCAGGGGCCGGCACCACCGTGTCGGTTCGCCTGCCCGCGCGGGCGGTGGCCACCACATGACCGTGACTGACGTAACGCCCATCCCCGCCGCCGCCGCCGACCGGCGTCCCCCGCGCATCCTCGTCGTCGACGATGAGCGGTCGATGCGGGAGCTGCTGGCGATTGTGCTCCGACGCGAGGGCTACGAAGTGCTGCTGGCGGAAAACGGCCGCGCCGCCATCGACATGCTGGAGCGCGAGCCGGTCGATCTGCTGATCTCCGACATCAAGATGCCCGATTTGAGCGGCGTCGAGGTGCT
>JADGOC010000083.1 GCA_017883165.1 Acidobacteriota bacterium | reverse complement strand
GTCTCGGCCTTCGCCATCCCGAGCTCGTGAACCGCATCATCGGGTTGAGCGGATATTACGACATCAAGCGCTTCACCGGCGGGTACTCCGACGACAACGTGTACGCGTGCAATACGTTCGATTTCATCACGCACGAGCACGACTCGAGCCGGCTCGAGGCGTTGAGGCGGCAGGACATCATCCTTGCGATCGGGCGCGACGATCCGTCAGCGGGCAACAACCGGGAGTTTTCCACGAGGCTGTGGGACGTCGGGGTCGGCAACGCGCTCCGGATCTGGGATGGGTGGTGCCATGATTGGCCGTACTGGGAGAAGATGGTCCGGACCTACATTGGCGGGCAGCAGTAGAGGGTCACCTTTATGACGAAACGCATCGGTCTGCTTGTCGGCCGCGAATGGTCGTTCCCGCCGCGGTTCATCGAAGAGGTCAACGGCCGCGACGAAGGGGTCACGGCGGAGTACGTGTCGATTGGCGCCGTCGCGATGGACGAACCAGTCCCCTACGACGTGATCATCGACCGGATTTCGCACGAGGTGCCGTTCTACCGGTCGTACTTGAAGCAGGCGGTCCTGCAGGGGAAGGCGGTCGTGAACAACCCCTTCATGTGGACGGCCGACGACAAGTTCTTCGGCGCGGCGCTCGTCACAAGGCTGGGCGTTGCCAGCCCGAAGACCGTCGCGCTGCCGAACAAGTCTTACGTCCCCGGCATCGTCCCGTCCGAGAGCCTTCGCAATCTGCAATATCCGCTGGACTGGGAAGGGCTTGCGCGCGAGGTCGGCATGCCATGCATCCTGAAAGACGCGCACGGCGGCGGTTGGAAAGAGGTGCACGTCTGCCGGTCGCTCGAAGAACTGATTCACCACTACGACCACTCCGGCCTGCTGACGATGGTCGTGCAGGAGTTCATCGAGTGGCAGCAGTTCGTCCGCTGCATGTGCCTGGGGCAGGAAGAAATTCTGGTGATGAAATACGATCCGGGCCAGCGGCGGTATCTGGTCGACCCGGGCTGGCTGGGCGGCGAGCTCGAGGCGCGCGTGGTTGATGACGCGCGCACGATCGTCCGCGCGCTCGGCTACGACATGAACTCGATCGAGTTCGCGGTGCGCGACGGGATTCCGTACGCGATCGACTTCATGAATCCCGCGCCGGATATGGACGTCAACTCGCTCATCGAGCCGTACTTCGCCTGGGTGGTCACGCACATGGCCGACATGGCGATCCGCCTGGCGAAACATCCGCCGGCGCAGGCGAAGGATCTGCGCTGGGACACGCTCTTCACGGCAAGCCGGACGTGACCGATCCCATCCACGTCTATCACGAGCTCCTCACCGACGAGATCGCGCAGGAGTCGCACGCGATGCTCGCCGCGCAACTCGGCCGTCGCGGGCTGATCTTCGGCGATCGCGCGCTCTGCACGGTGCTGCGTCCGCGGTTTGTCACGCCGGCGCAGCACGGGCTCATGCAGCGCCGGGTCGCGATCCTGATGCGCGCGTTCGCCGCGGCCTACGCGGCGGCGATCGCGGACCCGGCCGTCCGCGCCCAGTTCCGCCTCGCGGACTGGGAGGAGCAGATGCTCGCGTACGACCCGGGATTCGCGGAGCCGAGTCCGCACTCGCGCCTCGATACCTTCGTCGACGAGACCGGCGGGATGGCGCTCACCGAGTACAACGCGGAAACGCCCGCCGGGGCCGGATTCAACGACGCGCTCGCCGAAGCCTTCAGCGACATCCGCGTCATGCGTGAGTTCTCGCGGCGGTACGATGTGCGTCCGGTGGCGGCGCGTCACGGCGTGTTCCATACACTGCTCGACGCGTGGCGGCAGTTTTCCGGAGCGACGCGGGCGCCCTCGATCGCGATCGTCGATTGGCCCGACGTGCCCACGCGGAGCGAATTCGTCCTCTTCCAGCGCTACTTCGAGGACCGGGGATTGACGGCGGCGATCGTCGATCCGCGCGCGATGGACTACCAGAACGGCCGTCTGTATGCCGACGGCCACGCCGTCGATCTGGTGTACAAACGGGTGCTCCTGCACGAGCTCGTGGAGAGCGGTGGACTCGACCAGCCGCTGGTGCGCGCCGTGCGCGACCGCGCCGTCTGCATGGTGAACCCATTCCGCTGCAAGGTGCTTCACAAAAAGGCGAGTCTGGCGGTCCTGAGCGATGAGCGGAACGCGCGGCTCTTTGGCGCGGACGAATCGGCGGCGATTCAGGCGCACGTGCCCTGGACGCGCGTCGTGGAAGAACGCCGGACGCTGTATCGTGGGAAGCCGGTGGATCTGGTGCCGTTCATCGTGGCGAAGCGCGACCAGCTGGTGCTCAAGCCGAACGACGACTACGGCGGCACCGGCATCGTCCTCGGCTGGCAGGTGGACGATGGCGAGTGGGAGCGCGGGATCCGAACGGCGCTGGCGGCGCCTTACATCGTGCAGGAGAAGGTCTGCATCGCGAGCGAGCCGTACCCGAGCCTGGTCGACGGCCGCCTGCAGATCTACGATCGCATGCTGGACACGGCGCCTTTTGTGACCTACGGCCGCCACCAGGCGGGGTGCCTGACGCGCCTGTCCACCTCGGCGCTCCTGAACGTGACGGCCGGAGGCGGGTCCACCGTGCCGATGTTCCTCGTCGAGCCGCGATGATCGACTTATGAAAGCGCCGTCTCTCACGCTCGGCATCGAAGAGGAATACCAGATCATCGATCCACGGACGCGCGAGCTCCGGTCGTACATCACCGAGATGCTCGACGGCGATCACGTGGTGCTCGGCGAGGTGAAGCCGGAGCTGCACCAGTCGATGGTCGAGATCGGCACGAAAGTCTGCCGGACGCCCGCCGAGGCGAAGGCCGAGCTCATCAGGCTGAGAGCACTCGTCATGAGCCTGGCCGCGAAGAGCGGGCTGGTCATTGCGGCCGCCGGCACGCACCCGTTCTCGTCCTGGATGGATCAGGCGATCACGCCGCTCGAGCGATACATCGGCGTTCACAAGGATCTCGGCGATCTCGCGGCGCGGCTGCTCATCTTCGGCACCCACGTGCACATCGGCATCGAGGACCGCGACTTCATGATCGACGCGATGAACGTCGCGCGGTATTTCGTCCCGCACGTCCTCACGTTGTCGACGAGCTCGCCGTTCTGGATGGGTCGCGTCACGGGGCTGAAGTCGTACCGCAGCGTGGTCTTCAAGAACTTTCCGCGGACCGGCACGCCGCCGATTCTCGACTCCTGGAACGACTACGCATCGCTCCTCGATTCGCTCGTCCGGACCGGCTGCGTGCCGGACGGCTCGAAGATCTGGTGGGACGTCCGGCCGAATCACAGCTACCCGACGCTCGAGTTCCGCGTCTGCGACGTCTGCACCCGCGTGGACGAGGCGGTCGCCGTGGCCGCGATTCTACAGGCGATCATCGCGAAGCTCTGGAAGCTGCGGTGCGACAACATGACGTTCCGCGTCTATCCGTCGACCTACATCGAGGAAAACAAATGGCGCGCCGTGCGCTACGGCATCGACGGCAAGCTGATCGACTTCGGCCGCGACGAGGAGCGCCCGGCCCGTGAGCTGGTCCGGGAGCTGATCACCTGGTTCATCGACGATGTGCTGGATGATCTCGGCAGCCGAAAAGAGGTCGAGTACGCCTTCAGGATTCTGGAAGAGGGCACGAGCGCCGAACGCCAGCTCGCCACCTTCAACCGCACCGGCGACATGAAAGCGGTCGTCGACCAACTGATCGCTGAAACCGCCGAAGGGATCGAGCGATAATGAGACAGGAGCCATGCCCATCCGCCCCGTCATCGGCATCACCACGCAGACGCTGCACGCGATCGAAGGCATCTCGGACGCCCTGCCCGCGTCGTGGGTGATGAGCCAGCGCTATTTCCAGGCGGCGATCGCCGCCGGCGCGATCCCGTGGATGGTCCCGCTCGTCGACGACGATCGAGACACGCTCCGTGGAATCTACGATCGGCTGGACGGCCTGCTGATCCCGGGCGGCGTCGACATGGATCCCGGAACGTTCGGCGAAGCGATCCGGCCCGAATGCGGGCGGATCGATCCGCCGCGCGACCGCGTCGAGCTCCTGCTCACGCGCTGGGCCGTGGAGGATCACAAGCCGGTGCTCGGCTTGTGCCGCGGGCTGCAGGTGATGAACGTCGCGCTCGGCGGCACGCTCTATCAGGATCTCGGGTCGCAGCGGCCCGGGCCGATCACACACGACTGCTTTCCGTCGGCCACCCACTCGCGCGACTTTCTCGCGCACGACGTGGTGCTCGCCGACGGCTCGCGCCTGCGCGCGGCGTTCGAGCGCCCGTCCATCGCCGTCAACAGCATGCACCACCAGGGCATCAAGGATCTCGCGAGCCCGCTCGTCGCGTCGGCGATCGCGCCCGACGGCCTCGTCGAAGGCGTGGAGTCCGGCAATGGCCATTTTTTCGTCGGCGTGCAATGGCATCCCGAGGTGTTCGACCCGACCGACCAGCGTACGCGGCGGCTCTTCAGCGCGTTCATGACCGCCGCCGTGGAGTTCGCGCGCGCGCCGCGCGCGCGCTGAGCCGATGCCCACCGGTCCGCTGCCCTCCGACACCCCGGCGCTGGTGCAGCTCGTGGGGTTTGTCGCAGGCGCGTTGACGACGCTCGCGTACGTGCCGCAGCTGATTCGCACGTGGCGGACGCGGTCGGTCAACGACTTTTCGCTCGGGATGCTCGTCGCGCTCAGCGTGGGGATCGGCTTGTGGCTGGTCTATGGGATTGCGATCGGGTCATGGCCGATCATCGTCGCGAACGGAGTGTCGTTCGTCTTCGCGCTGGTGCTCGTGACGTTCAAGCTGACCTGCGGACGGGCGCGGGTCCAATGACCGGCACGCTCGCCAGCATCCGCGCCGCATCGAACGCGATGAACAGCAGCAGGGCATTGCGCGCGAGCAGCATCACCAGCGGCGCCGCCGCCCCGTGCACAAGCGGGTTGAACGACTTCCAGATCAGATTCGTGAGAAAAATCGCGAGCGCGCCGAGAACAGCCAGGCGCCGGTCGCGTTGTACCCATGCGATCGCACAGCCCGGGGCGAGCCACGCGGCATACTGCGGCGAGAGCAGCGCCGAGAGCGCGAGCAGCGCGCTGACGCCGCCGATCCAACCCGCGCCGAGATGGCCTGTTCGCCCGCCGCGCCAGATACTCCACAGGCACGGTGCCGCGGCCAGCGCTGCCAGCAGCATGGACATCAGTCCACTCGTCGTCCCGATGCGCCAGGCGCCCGACTCGACGCGCATGGAGCTCCGGCTGACGAGCATCCACACGCTGCCGACGGTGCTTTCGATCTCCCACCCGTGCGCGCCACGAAACGTCAGCACCTGGTAGAAGCCCGACCAGCCGGCCATCCACATCCAGCCGCCGAGGATCGCCGCGCCGGCAGCGGCCCCGGCCACGATTGGCATCAGCCGCACGCGCGATCGGTCCGGCGCGAGCAGCAGCACGAAAAAAGCCAGCGGCCACAGTTTGAGCGCGGCGCCGGCGGCGAGGCTCAGGCCGCAGACGATGCGCCGTTCGCGCTGCCACGCCGCCACTGCCACGGCCACCAGGGCCGTGGACCAGAGGTCGGCGCGCAGGAAAAACAGGTCGACGATGGGAATGACGATGAGCGCGTAGCAGGCGGCGGCGGCGACGCCCCAGCCCCAGCCGAGTGCGGCCACGATGATGGCGTCGGCCACCACGCTGATGAGCACCAGACCCACACCGAACCTCGCGCGGCCGCTGGCGGCCGTGGCGAGCGTGCGAAGCGTGAGGACCGTGCCGGGCGGGTACTCGACGGGAAAATCCAGGTACGGCCGGCCGGCGGTCGTCGCGATTTCATAATAGCGTTCGAAGTCGTAGATCGGCTGGTTGCTGCGTGCGGCGCACACGAGCGCGATGGGCGCGTGGATGGCCAGCGCGCTCCAGAGGAGCCAGTGGGCCGGGCGGCGCGGCATCAATCGACGGCGAACAGCCACTGCACGCTTCTGATCTTCACCGCCGGTTCCGGGTCGAACACGAAGGTGAACGACTCGGTGCCCTCCACGTTCACGTAGCGCCACCGCGACGTGCCGTCCGGCAGGTGTTCGACGGTCTTCGGCAGACCGATCGCGTATTGCACATCGTCGAACGTCGATTTGCCGAAGACGAGCTTGAGCGGCAGCGGATAGCGATTGCTCGCGAGGTCGATGCGCTGCAGCAGCACGGGGCCGGTGGTGGGCACGTACACCTGCAGAGTCAGCCCGGCGCACTTCAGCTCGCGAATGCTATCGGTCTGTCCGGCGACATGCGGGTTGGCCACCGGCCGTGCGGTTTCGGTTTCGACCTTCGCAAATCGGCGCAACCCGGCCAGCGTGAGCGGCGGCTTCAACCCGATATTCTGTTCGAGAAAGCGGCACACGGTATCGAACTGGCAGGGATCGGCAGACTGGCCAGATGCCAGGAGCACAATCGCCAAAGCGAACACGCACGAGAAGGGGCCGCGAAACATGGGATCCACTCCTTGCTGCGGGGAGGCGATTTATCCTAGCGCAATTTCGAAGTGTCGGGCCGCGGGCGCTGAGCGAGGTTACAGCCGGGAGAGGATGATCTTCGCCACCGCCTTGAGCTGATCCATCGTCAGGCGCGATTGCATCGGGCGTGAGTGGGGCACGAAAAACGTCGCGAGCGAAAACGCTTTCGTGCCTTTCTTCACGATGAGTGCGTATTGCAAGGCGCCGGTTGGGCCGTCGAACGCCTCGTCGCCGAGGCCCGGCACCAGCGCATGAAACTCCATTCCGGCCCGAGGAAGTTCAGGTTGCCGCCGGCACCAGGCTTCGACGCCTTTGCCGCCTGGGTGACGCCCTTCAGTCCGGAAACCTTCTCGACATCGGCAATCGTCAGCCGGTTGTCGGGTGCCTGCGCGCGCGCGAGCGCCGCGCCGATGCCGAGCACGATCGCCACGCATCCGATCGTCAATCGCATGGAGCACCTCGGGAGCATTTTACCGAATCTATTTCTGCCATGGCACAATCGATTGGCGACGAGGCGAATCACATGTCCACCTACCCCGCGCGCTGCGCCACATGCGGCGCCGTCTGGTCAGACGGCCGCTTTACCGAAAATTGCGCGGAATGCGGCGGCGGCGCGATGGAGCGCCCGTGCTTCGTGTGTGGCGGCCGATGCGGCCTGGTGATGCTGCGCGCGGTTTCAGACTCGAACGACTCAGGCCTTGGGCACTGGGCGGGGCGGTGCAGGCTGCCGGAGGAGGAGCAGCGCCGATTGATGAGCGTCGAGCCGCGGCGTTAGCGCGCTCGTCTGGTCTTCAAGAGACCGAGGGCGATCGTCACGACGGTCAAGAAGAGCAGCACGTCCAGAACGAAGTGCATCGCGTCGGGCGCAGGATGCCCGATGGACGATGGAAATATCTTGTACGTTCGTTGGAGAAACCGCTGATTGTTCAGAGCGCGCTCATCTGCGCCGAATATCCAGGGTATCCACCAACTCTGAATCTGAAGCACAGCCCACGCGCCATAGCCAATCAGCCCGAGCCAGATCAGCCCCATCCAGCGCTTCCAAATGCCCAGGGCGAAAAGCAGAACCGGGAGCAGCATGGCGAGCGCAAACCCCAAGACAGCCAAAGCCTGACCTTCACCAAGAAGTGTAATCAGTCGCTTTCCGGGCTGATCGTTCCAAGAACCGAGTGGAAACCAGAGGATGGCCTGAAAGTACGCCGCCAGCATGATCTGAAGCACCAACGACACTCTGATCCACTTCAAGGGCGTGATCCTGTGCGGAAAGAGGAAAAGCGAACTCCACCGGATTGTCCCACTAGCGTGGGAGTCCCAGCTCTCATTAGTCAATCGTACTTGACATAATGTAAAGCATAATTTACATTAGCGGTTGGAGGCCAGAATGTTCTCAGGATTGCCCAGTGAACGGATTTCCCGCATCGGAGTGGCCGAGTTCATTGGGGCGGCAGCCACTCTGGTCGCTGGCACGCTGCTGCTGCGGCGTGCCGGGCTCTCCTATCTCGAGCGTCCGTACTCTTATTACTTCTTCTTCCCTGGCGTCGCGGCCTTGTTCACATCCGGCTGGCTGGTGTTCCGGATCGTCCGCCGCGGCGAGTACCCGTGGGTCTTCGGCCTTGCGGCTATCGCGCTGCCGCTCTTCCAGCCGAGCGTGGCGCCCTACACCGTCCGCTTTCGAGTCGTCGTAGCGATCCGCGATCTCGCGCTTATCAGCACAGCCGTGTTGTTCGTGGCGCGCTCGATCCGTCGCGCGGACGAACTGGAGCGGCGCGTTCACGTTCAGGCCGTGTCGTGGAGCTACATCGCGATCGTCCTCGCTCTGGTCAGCTACGCGATGTTTGAAGACGTGCTCCCGCCCTTACACGCTACGTGGGTGGCCAGTGCCTTGCTCGCGAGCTGGATGGTGGCGTGGGCGTACGAGTCCGCGCGATACCAGCGATGAAGAACCGTCTCCGGGTGCTCAGGGCCGAACGCGGATGGTCACAAGCCGATCTGGCCGAGCGTCTCCGCGTCTCCCGACAGACGGTCAATGCGATCGAGACCGGACGCTACGACCCAAGTCTGCCGCTCGCTTTTGCCATTGCGCGTGTCTTTGGCAGCGTGATCGAGACCATTTTCGATCCCGAATCGTCCGGCGATTCATGAATGGCTGGTGCGGAACAGAAATGTAAACAGGCGTCTCGCTTTGGGTCATGGGGGAACCGCGTAGGTGTCTGAGGAGGACCTAGAACAGTGCGAGCGCGTGCATCCTCGTGCACTAACAGAACGGCTCAACACTTGTAGTGACTATGAAGGACTGCAGAGAACTGTAGTGTCCATTAGGTTGGATGACTTGAGACGCTGAATGGCTCCCCCGAGCATTGGCCATGAGCTTCGAACAAGGAATTTGGCTGACCATGGTGATCGCGGTGTGCGCTGCCGCGCTGATCATGGCGGTGAATGCCTTTCGGAAATAGCCGCAATCGGGGTTGGACGCGTTTGGCTACCCACGCTGTTCATCACCGCCTTCTCAGACGACACGGCGCCATCGGCGTTTCGCCGATCACACGCCTCGCGCGCTACGGTGCTCATCGTTGATGACGATCCGTTGGCGACCAAGACGTTTGCTCGCATGCTGACGCTCGAAGGGCACGACGTGCATACGACGCTCGACGCCGAGACCGGACTGCGTGAGGCCGAGGTCAACCGTTTCGACGCAATTCCGTTGGACTTACGAATGCCGCTCGTCGATGGCCTGGCGTTTCTCCGGCGACTCCGTGCGCGTGAGGACCAGCGACAGACGCCGGTCGCCATCGTCACGGGCGATTACTTTATCGACGACGTCGTCTCGAACGAGCTGCGCGGGCTCGGCGCTGACCTGTACTTCAAGCCGCTCTGGCTTGAAGACGTGGTTCGCATTACGCACACACTGGTCAACCGTGCTTCACCGTCGCCCAACTCGAGCAGCAATCATTAAGGCCTGTTCCTGTCGCGCCGGCGAAGGTGTCCCTGAACCGATGGATGCAGATGACTTGCAGTACTTTTGTAATGGTGCGGAAGGGGGGATTTGAACCCCCACTGGATTGCTCCAACTAGCTCCTGAGGCTAGCGCGTCTGCCGTTCCGCCACTTCCGCAAGTGGTGAGAAATTCGCCGCGGGCACGAACATTCAGTATATCGTCGAAGGGCGGTCCGCGCTAGAGTCGATCGATGGAACGACGCGCCACGCGGCAGCCCGGCACCAGGTTCGCGATCGCCGCGGTCATTTTAATACTCATCCTCACCGGCTGGCCGCGTCCGGCTGACGCGTACTCCGTGCTCTCCCACGAAGCCAACGTCGACGCGCTGTGGGACAGCTCGATCAAGCCGCTTTTGCGTCAACAATTTCCCAGGGCCACCGCCGCCGAGATCCAGCACGCGCGCGCGTTCGCGTACGGCGGATCGGTGATCCAGGATCTCGGCTACTACCCATTCGGCAACCATTTCTTCAGCAACCTCGTGCACTACGTCCGATCGGGCGACTTCGTCGAAGCGCTCATCCACGACGCGGCCGACCTCGACGAGTACGCCTTCGCGCTCGGCGCCCTCGCGCACTACGCGGCCGACAACCTGGGACATCCGGTGGCGGTCAACCGCGCCGTGCCGATGATGTATCCCAAGCTGAAGCAGAAGTATGGCGACGACGTGACCTACGCGGAGTCGCCGGCGAGCCACATCCTCGTCGAGTTCTCTTTCGATGTCCTGCAGGTTGCCGCCGGCTCGTACGCGCCGGAGGCGTACCACGACTTCATCGGCTTCGAGGTCTCGAAGCCGCTGCTCGAGCGGGCGTTCCTCGAGACCTACGGGCTCAAGATGCAGGACGTGTTCTTCGACGAAGACCTGACGATCGGCACGTATCGCTACGGCGTCAGCCAGGCCATCCCGCACATGACCGACGTGGCGTGGCGCGAGAAGCACGATGCGATCGACAAGGCCGCGCCCGGCGCGCAGCGCCAGCAGTTCGTGTTCAACCTGACGCGTCAGGAGTACGAGAAGACATTCGGTGCGCGGTACAAGAGGCCCAACCTCATGATCCGCATCCTGGCGTTTTTCTATCGCCTCGTGCCGAGAATCGGCCCCTTCCGTGTCCTCAGCTTCAAGTCGCCGACTCCCGAAGCGGAGAAGCTCTTTCTCGACAGCTTCCAGCAGACGCGCGATCGGTTCCGCCAGTCGCTCGACTCACTCAAAGCGGGCCACCTGACGCTGCCGAACACCGATTTCGACACGGGGAAGCCGACGCGGCGTGGGGAATACGGGCTGGCCGACGAAACCTACGACGAGCTGCTCGACAAGCTGGCCGGTCGCAAGTTCGAGGACGTTCCCGACGCGCTGCGCGCCAACATGATTCGATACTACGAGGTGCCGGACCGGACGCCGCCGCGCACCAGAAAAGAACGCAAGCGCGCCGAGCGCACCCGCCGCGAAACGGCCGTGCTCAGCGGCGCGTCCACCGCATCGCCATCCCGCTGACGCGCGCGCGGACCGCGCCGGTCTCAGGCCTTCGCTGCGCCGGGCACGCCGTTTTGGAGCGCGTCCTGCATGCCGGCGACGAACGTGTCGATCTCTTCGAGCGTCGTGTAGACGTTGGGCGTCACGCGTAGCCCCTGAAAGTCGAACACCTGCGAGGGCGGCGCACCGCCCGCGATCGCGACGACGATGATCCGGTACTTGTCCATCAGGAACTGGGACAGCGCCGACGCCTGGATCCCGTCGACGCCGACGAGCGCCAGGCCCCAGGTCTGGCCCGGCTCGAGGCTCGAGTGGATTCTGATTCGCGGATTTCCCTTGAGCGCGTTCGCCCAGCGCAGCGTGAGATAGCGCAGCCGCGCGGCCTTGCGCTCGATGCCGATCGCCTGGTGAAAGGCGAGCGCTTCGGCGATCGCCGCATGCGGCGCCGCCGGCATCGTGCCGACCTCCTCGAACTTGCGGATGTCGGCCGTCTGGCCCGCGCCCGCGGCCTGCATCGGCCACGTCTTCGCGATCGTGTCCTTGCGGACGTAGAGAAAGCCGTTGCCGACCGGGGCGCACAACCACTTGTGGAGACTGGTGCCGTAGAAGTCGCACTCGAGATCGCGAATCTTGTAGGGAAAATGCGCGACGGCGTGCGCCCCGTCGACGATCGTCGTGATGCCGCGCTGGCGTGCCATGCGGCAGAGGTCGCGCACCGGGAAGAGCTGGCCGGTGATGTTGGTGATGTGGCAGAAGTGGAGCACCCGGGTCTGCGGCGTGATGGCGCGCTCGAACCGGTCATACAGATCCTTTTGCGTGGACGGCACCGGAAACTGAATGCGCGTCAGCTTGATGTGGTCCCGCCGCGTCCGCTGATCCCACGTCACCAGCATCCGCGGGTAGTCCTGATCGGTCGTGATCACCTCGTCGCCCGGCTTCAGATCGAGGCCGCCCTGCGCAATCTGCAGCGACTCGCTGGCGTTGCGCGTGATGGCGAGCTCCTCGGGGTCGCAGCCGAACTCCATCGCGAGCGCGCGGCGCACGCGCTCGGCGTTCCGGTTGATCAGGGCGGCGTAGTACACCGGATCCTGATTCTCCATGTCGAGATAGCGCTTCAGCGCGTCCTGGACGATGCGCGGCGACGGGGAGTGGTGGCCGTTGTT
Organism: Acidobacteriota bacterium; assembly: GCA_017883165.1. Lineage (GTDB taxonomy): Bacteria > Acidobacteriota > Vicinamibacteria > Vicinamibacterales > CAVVIG01 > JADGOC01. The sequence continues at coordinate 3,491 of JADGOC010000083.1, read as the reverse complement.
GAGGTTGATCAGCGTGCGGTCTGGCGCATACGCGGATTGGATCTCGCGCCAGTAGAACTCGTCCCGCGCTGCTTCTTCCGGTGATCGATCGGCGACCGCCTGTGACGCCGCGACGACCCGCTCGACGCCGTGCGTCCTCACCGCCAGCGCGGACGCGCCTACGGCACCGGTTGCTCGAAGAAACGATCGTCGGCTCCACATGGCGAACCTCCCTGTACGTTCGGCACAGCATACACGGAGATCAGCAAGTTTGCTTCTTCATCGCGCGGTGTATTGCACTTTCCCGCCGACGATCGTGTAAAGGACGCGCGCGGTGGGGATGTCGTCCTCGGGGATGGTCATGATGTCCTTCGAGAGCACCGTGATGTCCCCCAGCTTACCGGCCACCAGAGACCCTTTGATCGATTCCTCGAATCCCGCGTACGCCGCCTGGATCGTGTACGAGCGGAGCGCCTCCATCCGACTCATGCGCTGCCCGGGATAGAATACCGTGCCGTCCTTCAGTTTCCGCGAGATGGCGGCGTAGAGATTCGGAATGGGATCGATGTCCTCGACCGGCGCGTCGGTCCCGTTGCTGACCACGGCACCGGTTTTCATCAGCGACTGCCACACGTAGGCGCCTTCTTCGGCACGCTTCGGCCCGAGCCGCGCGAGGACGTACGGCGCGTCGGAGGTCGCGTGGATCGCCTGCATCGACGCGATGACGCCCAGGCGCCCGAAGCGCGGGATGTCGGCCGCGCTGAGGTGCTGCGCGTGTTCGATGCGCCAGCGCAGGTCCTTCTTCTCGGGGTGCTTCTTGAACGTCTCTTCGTAGATATTGAGCACCTCGCGGTTGCCGCGGTCGCCGATCGCGTGGACGCACAATTGGTAGTTGAGTTTGATGGCGAGCTCGGCCGACTGCCGGATGTCGTCCAGGCTGTCGGTGTTCAGACCGGTCGTCTCGAGATCCGCGTACGGCTGCAGCATCCACGCGCCGCGCGATCCGAGCGCGCCGTCAATCTGGCGCTTGATCCCGCGCACGGTGAACCGCTTGTCGCCGTAGTTGACGACGCGGTATTTCGGCATGTCGATGGCCAGCCGATCGGGCGCCTCGCGCAGCATCATCCAGACGCGGAGCGGCAGCTTGCCCTCGTCCACCACCGTCTTCATCAACGTAATCGTGTCGGGCCCCGACCCGGCGTCATTCACCGTCGTCAGTCCCTTCGAGAGCGCCTCGCGCGACGCCAGCTCGATGACTTTCCTCGCCTGCGCTTCCTTCTCCGCCGGCGTGCGCTTGGCGCGATCGGCGCTGAGCGCCCGGCTGATCAGCTCCTGGGCCCGCTCGTTGAACAGGCCGGTCGGTTCTCCGTTGGCGTCCTTCAGAATTTTTCCGCCGGCCGGATTCGGCGTCGTTCTCGTGACGCCAGCGATCTGCATCGCCTTCGCGTTGGCGAACGCGGCGTGGCCGCTCGCGTGGGTGAGGAGCACGGGGTTGTTGGGCGACACGTGGCTCAATGCGTCGTGAACGGGAAAGCCTTCGACGTTCGGCGTCGGCCGCGTGGACCATTTCTCCTGATGCCACCCGCGGCCGAGGATCCACTCGCCAGGCTTGGCGGTCTTCGCCGCCTCGCCGACCATGCGGACGATGTCGTCCCAATCCTTGGCCTGCGCGAGCTTGAGGTTCATCGCCGCCTCGCCGACGCCGGTGAAGTGCGCGTGGCCGTCGATGAGGCCCGGCACGGCGAGCGCGCCGTTCAGATCGATCACGCGGGTGGACGGCCCGATGTACCGCGTGACGTCGGCGTCGGATCCGACGGCGACGATCGTGTCGCCGCGGACGGCGATGGCCTGGGCTTCGGGATGGCTATCGTCGACGGTGATGATTTTTCCGCCGTGCAGCACGAGGTCGGCCGGGGCGGCAGCCGCGCCGGCAGTGCCGCGCTGCGGCCCGGCCGCAACGCCCGCAAGCGACGCCGCCGCCCCGAAGATGGCGAGGACGACGAGTATCCGTTTCATCCCATCATTATGGCGCGGGAGCGGCCGTATCGGCTTTCCACCGCACCACGATCGAGGCCGTGACCGTGTTGTCGGTCTTCTTGAAGCCGGGCACCGGCGCGTTCGCGTACCGCAGCAGATAGCCGACCTTGAGCGCCAGGCGTTTGTTCATCGCGGCCTGGGCGGCGATCTCGGCCTCGGAGCGATACGCCGACGTCCGGCTGAAGTCGGGATAGTAGGTGAAGCGCTGGGTGGTGTCGGACGAGGCGCCGAGCGGCACCCGGCTTTGCAGCTGGAACACGCCGGCGGGGTCGTTCAGGACGGGTCCCAGTTTCGGCTGCTCGTGGTTCCAGGCGACGGCCGTCAGCCCGTCGAGCGTCCACGACGGCGAGTGGACGAGCGCCCAGCTCAACCCCACGTCGACGATCGACCGCGCGTCCATGCCGGCCAGGGGGTCGTGCTCGGCCTTGATGCCGGAAGAGAGGCCGATCCGGTCGGTGAGCTTGCGCTGGCTGCGGAAGCCGGCGAGGTACCGATCCGCGGTGTCCGCACCGCCGCTACTGCTTTTCACGGCGGTGGCGGTCGCCTCGATCTGCCACACCGGCCAGCGCCGGTGGAGCGCGAAGTCGGCGCCGGTGGAGGAGGTGTCCGAGTTGCCGCTCGTGCCGATGAACGACGCGCCGAACTGCACGTCCCACAGGGGCGGCGGCTCTTTCGGCGGCGTTTGCGCGGCGGCTACGGAAGCAGCGAGGAGTGACCAGATACCGAACAGAAAAGCGCGCATCCATCTCATGCCATAGCCGGGCTGCAATGGCCGTACCGGCGCGGCGTCGAGAGTTGCCCACCAGTCGCCCGCGCCCAGATATACTCCTAAGAAGGAGTTCAGCACACATGGCTCGCCGCGGATTCGCAATCATCTTCACGCTGCTCGGCGCCGCGTTCTTCGTCTCGATCGCCGGCTTCGTGCTGCTGTACATGCTGGTCGGGCGTGAGCCCGCCGTGGCATCCAATTCCGTGCTGGTGCTGCGCGTCGGCGGCGACTTGAACGAGATCGCACCGAGCGACGTCTTCGGCTACCTGCGCGGCCAGCGGACGCCGACGGTGCGGGCGATCGTCGACGATCTGCGTAAAGCCAAGGTCGACGCGCGCGTGAGCGCGGTCCTGTTGAAACCGACCGGCTTCGACTCGCCGTTCTGGGCGAAGGTGCAGGAAATCCGCGACGCGATCATCGACTTCAAGAAGTCGGGCAAGCCGGTCTATGCGTATCTCGAGTACGGCGGCGATCGCGAATTCTATCTGGCGACGGCGGCGGACAAGATCTTCCTGATGCCGTCGAGTCCGCTGGATCTCAACGGCATCGCCACCTACCAGCTGTTCCTGCGCGGCACGCTCGACAAGATCGGCGCCTATCCCGATCTGCATCACATCGGCCAGTACAAGACCGCGGTCAACACCTTCACGGAGAAGGGGTACACGCCGGCGCACAAGGAGATGGACCAGGCGCTGAACCAGGATCT
>JADGOC010000082.1 GCA_017883165.1 Acidobacteriota bacterium | reverse complement strand
ATTTCACCTCCGATCGCGCGATCGTGCTCGAGAAGCTGTCGCGCACCACACTCAACCCGCTGATCTCCCCCGACACCGGACGACGCGTGTCCATCCCGGACGTCGTCCAGAACGTTCTGCTCTTCGTCCCATTCGGCGTCTTTGGAGTGCTCAGGCTGCGGCAGCGCCGGTCGGGCACGGCGTCAGTCATTGCCGCAGCAGCACTCGCGATGGTTCTGAGCACGACGGTCGAGACGATCCAGCTGTTCACCGTCGATCGCACGAGCTCGTTCGCCGACATCTGCGCGAACACAGTCGGCGCGATCTGCGGCGCCGTCGCAGCGCTCGTCGGATCGAGATTCTCGCGCAGCTCGCTGCGCCGGCTGCGGGCACTGGGGATGGTCGATGTCGCGGCATTCTATCCGCTCATGACCGCGACGATCGTCGTCTGCATCGCCGCCTGGGAGCCGTTCGACTTCACGCTCGACGTCGGCACGCTCGTGGGCCGGCTACGGGCGCTCCATACGGATCCGTGGCAGTTTGTCGCCGTCAGCGATGAAGGCGTCGAGATCGTGCGGTATGCGATCTTCGGTCTCGTCGCGTCGCTCTGGCTGCGCCAGCTCGGTGTGCGGAGTGCTGCGACCTTGGCGGCGGTCGGTGGTGCGACGGTCGCCGTCGGCCTGGAAGCGAGTCAGTGGATCATCGGGTCTCGGATGCCCGGCTTGGAGGACGCGACGGTGCACGCGGCCGGAGCCCTCGCGGGCGTGGCACTTTCGCGACGGTGGCCGTGGGGTCGATCGCCGGTGTTCTGGTGCGTGGTGCTCTGGTTCGCGACCGCCCTCGGCGCCGCGCTCCAACTGCTGAGCCCATTTGAGATCGCGGCTGTTCACCGGCCGTTCTTCTGGCTGCCATTCATCAGCTACTACGCCCACACGACCTTCGAGACGGTCAGCCACAGCTTCGAATTGGTGCTGATCTACTTCCCTCTTGGGTTCGCGGTTTCGATCGCTGGCGGACGGCGACGGTCAATCTGGATCGCGGTTGCCGTCACGCTGCTCATTGCTGCGCCGCTGGAATACCTGCAAGGCTGGATCGTCGGACGATATGGCGATGTCACTGACGTTGCGATGGCGGCTCTGGGGGCAGTGATCGGCGTCTGGACTGCCGGAGCCGGCTCGCAGGAGTTCTGGCGGCCCCGGGAACTCCACGGCGCTCCGGTTTATGACCGGCGTTGAAGCGCCGCGGTCTCCAACAGTGCGACCATCGGTGCGAGCCGCGCGCTCCACGATAGATTCCCAAGGTCCGCCATGGCAACTGCCACGCGGCGTTCCGCGGGAGTCAGCGCGAGAGATCGTACGAGCGCGCTGGCAAACTCGGTCGCATCATTCGCCACAGAGCACGCGCGAAGAATCTCGGCGGGCAGGCCGTCTGCGACAACCGACGTGACGACCGTGGGCAGTCCGGCTGCGACGGCCTCAAGCACCTTGTTTTGAATACCGCGAGCGGTGTGCAGCGGCGCTGCTGCAACGGCGGCGTGCCAGAGAAAAGGGCGCACGTCCGGCACATGTCCGGTCACGTCCACAGTTGAATCTGTGCTCGCGAGACCTTTCACGCGGCGCGTCGGATGCGAGCCGACCAATTTGAGTCTCGCCTTCGGATGCATCCTCAAGACGAGAGGCCACACTTCCCGGGCCAGCCAGATCGCCGCTTCCTCGTTCGGCGTGTAGTTCATGACGCCGCAAAACACGACGTCGTTCGACTCCGGCGCGTCGTCATGAGGCTGCCAGTAATCAACCGCCACCCCCGAAGGGACGATTTCGATTCGCGTGTCCGGCGCGATGCTCGCCAGCGACTCTCGCTCTCGCTCATTGACGACGACCGTGGCAAACGCCGCTCTCGCTGCACGCGCCTCGAAGTTCGACAGAGATTTCGCCTCGCGTCGGTAGATCCAGCTCATGGGCGCAGCCGCTGTCGATGCGAGCTCGTTCCATTTGCGGGAGTCGACATCCACCAGATCGATGACCAGTGGCATCCCGGCCAGCGGCGGCTCCAGCGCGAATCGCGCCATGCCCGAACAGTAAGCGAGCACGACATCGGGACGACGGGTCGCAACCAGCCGATTGAGGAGGGGTCGAATTGCCGGGGAATCCAGTAACGAATGTGTAAGCGGCCGGCTTCCCGCCAGGCCAACGACGCCGACAATACGGTTCCGAAGGCGTGGAACCGGCGCCACGCTCACGCTGTCGGTGAGGCCACGAAGGTCGTCCTGATGCGCCCGCTCGTTGCCGTCATGGACAAGCGACACGAGATCAACCTCCGCGCGACCTCGAAGCACGCTGAGTGTGTGGTACGCTCGAATGCGGTCGCCACGGTTCGGGGCGTACGGCAGTCGGTGGGTAAGATAAAGGACCCTCATCGGAAGACGAAAGTCAGACCGATACTCCCTGATTTACAAGATAAAGTTCTACCAAAGTCAGACTTTTTTCCCCATTGGGAGCGTCTTGGGATGATACTGACCTGCGTAACGACCATAGTGGCAATGGTTTACGCGAAAATAGAGACTTCAGCAGGCACCGGAGTGCCCTTTGCCTTTCAACATCGGAACTCCTTGTACAGAATATGACACAAATCGCGGCTGATTTGCGGGAGATGGTGTCGGAGCAGGTGCAATACCGCGAACTGCTGTACCAGATGACCAGGCGGGACCTGCTGCTCCGCTATAAGCAGACGGTGATGGGCTTTGGCTGGGCGGTCTTCATGCCCCTGGTGAACACGATTGTTTTCTCGGTCATTTTCATGCGTGTGGCCCCGCTGGACGTCGGGATGCCGTATCCGCTCTTCGCGTTCTGCGGCCTGCTGGCCTGGAACTTCTCGGCATCTTCGTTTCGGTTTTCCCTGAACTCCTTGTCGAGCAACACGAACCTCGTCACCAAGGTGTACTTTCCGCGTGAGATCTTTCCGGTGTCGGCAGTCCTCGTGTCGCTGGTCGATTTTGCGGTGGGCGGCCTCGTCCTGTTCGGCATGATGGCGTACTACCGCATCACGCCCACCTGGGCGTTGCTGGCCTTGCCGTTGGTGGTCCTCGTGCACGCCATGTTCACGACGGGCGTGTGCTTGATCCTCGCGATGGCGAATCTGTTCTATCGAGACGTCAAGTACCTCTTCGAAGTGCTGATCACCGTTTGGATGTTTGCCACGGCGGTGCTGTACCCGGTGTCGAGTCTCAGCACGCGATACCGCGTCGTACTGGAGTTGAATCCGCTCACACCCCTCATCGATGCCTACCGGTCAGTGCTGCTTCGGGGCGTCCTGCCGGATCCCGCACCGTTCCTCCTGGCGTCGGCCCTATCACTGGTCCTTCTCGCGCTCGCCTGGCTGCTCTTCCATCGGACGGAATTCCAGTTCGCGGAGAACGTCTGATGAGCGAGGTGATGATCGAGTTCGACGGCGTCTGGAAGAAGTTTCGTCGAGGCGAGCGGCACGACAGCCTGCGCGACCTCGTGCCCTCCATCGCGAAGCGGCTGTTCCGACGCGGCACGCCTCGGGATCTCGAAAAGGAAGAGTTCTGGGCGCTGAAAGATGTCTCGTTCGAGGTGAAGCGCGGCGAGGCGCTGGGGATCATCGGCCCGAACGGGGCCGGGAAGTCGACGACACTCAAGCTCTTGAATCGCATCCTCCGGCCCACGAAAGGCTCGTGCTGGCTTCGCGGGCGCGTTGGGGCGCTGATCGAGGTCGCCGCCGGCTTCCATCCGGATTTGACCGGCCGCGAAAACGTCTTCCTCCAGGGCGCGATCATGGGCATGAAGCGCGCGGAGATTGCCACGAAGCTCGATGAGATCATCGAGTTCTCCGGCGTCGCGGAGTTCGTGGACACGCAGGTGAAACGGTACTCGTCTGGTATGAATGCCAGGCTGGGATTCGCGATCGCGGCCCATCTCGATCCGGATGTGCTCATCATCGATGAGGTGTTGAGTGTCGGCGACATGACGTTTCAGCAGAAATGCGTCAATCGAATGCTGGACTTCAAGGGAAGCGGAGTCGCGATCGTCTTTGTTTCACACAATCTGAACGCCATCTCGAAACTGTGCGATCGCGCGGTACTACTGAACCACGAGGTGATTGCGGCCGGCGACACACAAGATGTTCTCAATTCCTACGTACGACTATTCAGCTCAAGTGACGTGCGTTCCACTGATACTGTCAGCGTCGAGCGCGTCTCGCTCCAATGCGAATCCGGCACGTCGACAAAGACAGTGTCACCCGGGGATCGCCTGTGCCTGAGCGTGACCTATCGAGCCCACGAGCCGTTAGATGACTTCCATCTCGGTTTTCTCGTGCATCGGTCAAGCGACGGTCTCCTCGTTTACGACGAAAGCTTCAGCCAGAAGAGACTTGGGCTCGGCCCGTTGAAGGCAGCGGATCGCGTCACGGTCGATTACCCGTTCTCCGCCAATCTCACTCGTGGTCAGTACGACATCGAATTGCACGTGTACCATATACCCTCACAAACATTCCCAATTCGCATTCGTCCGGCCGCGATATTTCAAGTATCCGAAAATCATATCTATGATGGCATCGCGTTCCTTGAGGTCAGGCCACGTGTCGCAAGCGCTTCGATGACGCGTGATAGCGAAACCCGTGGGCCGGTCATCGCGAGCTAGCTCGAACATCCATGACTCAGACTCAGATGGCGATGACCGTTCGCGCTGAGAACGTGACGATCGCGATTTGCACCTGGAATCGGTGCGAACTGCTGCGGCAAACGCTCGCTCGCATGACCGAACTGGTGTTGCCGCCGCACCTCGATTGGGAGATTCTGGTTGTCGACAACAACTGCACCGATAACACGTCGAGCGTTCTCGCGAGCTTTGCGGATCGGCTCCCACTTCGAGTCGTCCATGAATTACAGCCAGGAACCTCGCACGCTCGCAATCGCGCATTGCTGGAGGCCCGAGGAGACTATATTCTCTGGACCGACGATGACGTTCTTGTAGAAGAAACGTGGCTCGCGGCCTTCGTGGCGGGAGCCTGTCAATTTCCAGAAGCGGCCGCTTTCGGGGGCATGATCGTTCCTTGGTTCACTGCCGCTCCCGATCCCGACCTGTGTGATGCTTTTCCTTGGTTGCGCATCGGATTCTGTGGTCTCGAACGAACCATGCCTGCCGGTGTCCTGCCGGATGGAGAGTACATCTGGGGCGCCAACATGGCCTTCAGGCGCCGTGCAGTCGAGGGAATGACCTTTGATACGTCCATCGGATCAAGCCATGACCTCCCGGCCGGTGGAGAAGAATTGGTGTTTATTCAACAACTGCGGCGCAGGGGTGGCATTGTGATTTGGTTGCCCACCATGCGTGTCAAGCACTATGTGATGCCATCCAGAACGACGCTGGAGTACCTGAAGAGCTTTTCGCGGGCGAAAGGACGTGAACAGGTCGGACGTGAACGGATCCTCACTCAGCCTTCGGGCGACGTAGAAGTACCAATGATAATGGGTCTACCCCGATGGCTTTGGCGGCAGTGGCTTACGACGACGCTTCGGTACTGGCTGTCGAAGATCGGGTGGCAGACACGCGCTCGTTGGCCACTCAGAAGTGGCCCTCCGCCGAACGCTTTCTCATCGAGACGAGCCCGTTCTTTGACGTGGCTTCGCGAGTGTTTGTTCCTTCGGGGCATGATCACTGAATATCGAAGCCCTCGCCGACGGGCTGCACGTTCGATAGCCCAACCTGCTGACGGCACATGAACCACTTACCATGAACGTGTCTGTTGTCACGCCCAACATCGTCGTGGATCTGCCGGATCGTGATTCCGAAGAATCCGTCCAACCGCATGTGAGCATCGTCATCCCGGCCCACAACCGTGCGGCGAGGCTGGCGGAATGTCTCCAGTCGGTGGTGGATGCGTTCATCCCGGACGCGGAGATCATCGTGGTCGATGACGGGTCCACCGACAGCACGGCGGACGTGGTGAAGGCCTTTCCGTCCGTGCGGTATGTCTATCAGCGGAATAGCGGACCTTCGGCGGCTCGCAACGCCGGCATCCGTCTGGCGCGCGGCCGCTATATCGCGCTATTCGACTCGGACGACCGCATGCTCTCTGGGGCACGCCCGCTGATCACCGAATTTCTGGACCGTCACCCGGAAGTCGGCGTCGCGTTCACCAACGCGCTGGTAGCACGCCCCGACGGAACGTCGGAAAGAGCCTTCAGCCCCCAGAAACCGGACACGCTGTGGGCCGTCTCTCACCGCAGGTCGTCGGACGGTGCACGTGTGTTCGACCGCGAGGCGTTTCTCCGGTCTCTGGTGCTCGACCGCTGCTACGTCATTCCGAGCATCTCAATTATCAGGAAGTCAGCCCTCGACATCTGCGGCGTCTTCGATGAAAAGTTCATGGGCTACGAGGAGTGGGACTTGTTCGGCCGACTGGCCGCGCGGTTTTCGTTCGCCTATTTTGACGAGCCTTCAGCGGTCATCGTCAAACACGATTCAAATCTGTCCGGCGATCTCGAAGCGATGGTCGTGCAAGGGGTGAACATCGTGCGGAAGTTCCTGGATGGCGCACTGCCCCTCGAAGGGAGCACGCGAAAGGCCGTCGCCAAGAAACTGGATTGGATGACGCTCGACATCGCGAAAAGCGCATTCTCGCGAGGGGACTTCACGACCGCGCGACAACGTGCCGTCGCCCACATGAAGCGGTCGGGTCTGAGCGTGAGCGCGCTCGCACTCTGGTGTGCCACGTGGCTGCGCCCCGGTCAGGTGCGACAGTTGCGTGCGTGGAAGGCTCGCGTCGCACATTACCGCAGGAGTGAATCGAGATGAAGGCCATCATCTTAGCTGGAGGCTTGGGCTCACGATTATCGGAAGAAACAGTCGTCCGTCCCAAGCCGATGGTCGAGGTCGGTGGGAAGCCGATTCTCTGGCACATCATGAACATCTTCGCGTGCTATGGGATCGACGAGTTCATCATCGCGCTCGGCTACCGGAGCGAGATCGTCAAGGAATACTTCCTGAACTTCTACGCCCTGAACAACGACATCACGCTCGATCTCGCCACCGGCGGCACGACCATTCACCAGGGCCGGCAACCTCGTTGGAGGGTCCATCTTGTGGACACGGGCCTGGCCACGCAGACAGGCGGCCGCCTCAAGCGGCTCGAGAAATGGCTCGGCGACGACAAGACATTCATGATGACGTACGGCGATGGAGTCGCCGACGTCGATCTCCGAGCGCTCCTCCGTTTTCATGAATCGCACGGAAAACTGGCAACCGTGACGACGGTCAGGCCCCCGGCCCGCTTCGGCGGCATCGTCTTCGACGGCCAGCGGGTCAGCGAGTTCACGGAAAAGCCGCAGGCGGGCGAAGGCTGGATCAATGGCGGGTTCTTCGTGCTGGACCGCGGCGTGCTGCCCTACATCACTGGCGACGAAACGTTGTGGGAGCGCGAGCCGATGGAACGCCTCGCGGCGGACGGCGAACTGATGGCGTACCGGCACGAAGGATTCTGGCAGCCCATGGACACGCTTCGCGAGCGGAAGCTGCTCGAGGAGCTCTGGGCGAGCGGATCGGCGCCATGGAAGTTGTGGACGCACGCATGAACTGGACCGAACGACCTGTGTTCGTCACCGGAGCGACCGGCATTGTCGGATCGTGGCTGGTCAAGCGTTTGCTCGAGCGCGGCGCCCACGTGGTGACGCTCGTTCGCGACTGGGATCCGCAGACCGAGCTGGTCCGCAGCGGCGACATCGGCCGGACCAGTGTGGTCAACGGCGCGCTCGAGGACTACGCGACGCTTGAACGCGCCCTGAACGAGCACGAAATCGACACGGTGTTTCACCTCGGCGCGCAGCCGATTGTCGCAACGGCGCTCAGAAATCCACTGCCGACCTTCGAAGCCAATATCCGCGGCACGTACAACCTGCTCGAAGCCTGTCGCGTGCACCGCGGCCTCGTCACTCGCGTCGTGGTCGCCAGCAGCGACAAGGCGTACGGCGACTCGCCCGTCCTCCCGTACACGGAGGACATGCCGGCCAAGGGACGCCACCCCTACGACGTCAGCAAGAGCTGCACGGATCTGCTCGCCATGTCCTACGCGCACACCTACGAGCTTCCCGTCACGGTTGCACGCTGCGGCAACATCTACGGGGGGGGCGACCTCAATTGGAGTCGCATCGTTCCGGGAACGATACGTAGCCTGTGGCTCGGCCAGCGACCGCAGATTCGGAGCAACGGGCGCTTCACCCGCGACTACATCTACGTCCAGGACGTGGTGGACGCCTACCTGGCGCTCGCGGAACGGTGCCGCGACGAGGGCGTTCGTGGCGAAGCCTTCAACTTCAGTCCCGAAACCCGCCTCGACGTGCTCGAGATCACGCGCACCATCCAGCGTCTGATGGATCGAACGGACCTGGATCCGGTCATTCTGGATCAGGCGCGCTCCGAAATCCGCGACCAGTACCTCGATTCGAGCAAGGCCCGGCAGCGGCTCGGCTGGAGGGCACGGTACACGCTCGATTCCGGCCTGTCGGAAACCATCGAATGGTACAAGGAGTTCCTGAGCCGAACCTCGGATCGGTCCCCCGCTGAATCATGCAGTTCACCGAAACCGCAGTGATCGGCGCCTACCTCGTCAAGCCGGAGGTGCGTGCCGACGAGCGGGGATTCTTCGCGAGACTCTGGTGTCAAGAAGAGTTCGTGGCGCGCGGTCTCAGCGCCGCATTTGTGCAGTGTAACGACTCGTTCAGCTCCGAACGAGGCACCGTTCGCGGCCTTCACTATCAGGTCGCCCCGTACGAAGAGGTCAAACTCGTACGGTGCATCCGCGGTGCGGTCTTCGATGTCTTGGTGGACCTCCGCCCGGAATCGGCGTCGTATCTGCGATGGGTCGGGGTTGAGCTCACCGCTGACAGAGGGTCGATGGTCTATGTGCCCGGAGGATGCGCTCACGGCTATTTGACCCTGATGGACAACAGCGAGGTCGAGTACCCCGTGTCCCAGTTCTACCAGCCGGCCGCCGAACGGGGGATCCGATGGAACGATCCGCTGTTCGAAATTGAGTGGCCGTTCGCACCGTGCCGGATGTCCGTCAAGGATCAGTCCTGGCCCGACTACACTCCATGAAACGCGTGCTCGTCACCGGGGCCACCGGATGCATCGGACGCCACGTCCTCCCGGAACTCGTCACGCACGGGTGGGAGGTGCATGCCGTGTCGTCGCGCGGCGTGGCGGAGAACGCCGACATCGTCTGGCACGAGGCGGACCTGCTGGATCCGCAGCAGGTCCGCCTTGTGATGAAGCGTGCGCGGGCGAGCCACTTACTCCATCTGGCGTGGTACATCGCACCCGGCCGTTGGGCATCGGCGCCGGAAAACTTCGCGTGGGTTCAGGCCAGTCTCGAACTGCTTCGTGCATTTCAGCGTGAGGGCGGTACGAGAGTCGTGACCGCCGGCTCGTGCCTCGAGTACGACTGGAACTACGGGTACTGCTCGGAAATCCGCACGCCGTGCGCACCGCATACGGCGTACGGCGTGTGTAAACACGCGTTACAGATGCTCACGTCCGCGTTTACGGCCGGCACCGGCATGACGAGTGCCTGGGGACGCGTGTTTTTCCTGTATGGGCCGTACGAGCACCCGGAGCGCCTCGTCGCGTCGGTCGTCCGGTCGCTGCTGGCAGGTGAGCCCGCACGATGTTCTCACGGCAACCAGATTCGCGACTACCTGTTCGCGCAGGACGTGGCCGACGCGTTTGTGGCGCTGCTCGACAGCAACCTGACGGGGCCGGTCAACATCGCGTCCGGACAACCGGTCGCGCTCAAAGACATCGTGACGCGGATCGGCAGTCTCGTTGGCCGAGCGGACCTGATCCGGCTCGGCGCGATACCGCCGGCGGCGACGGATACGCCGTTGGTCGTGGCCGACGTGACCCGGTTGTCGCGCGAGCTCGCCTGGCGGCCCCGCTTCGACCTCGATCGCGGTCTCGAACGGACGATCGCGTGGTGGCGGGATCAGATTCTTCTTCGAGTGACACAGTCGTCATGACGTCAATCGCGATTCTCGGCTCAGGGATGGCGGGGATGGGCGCCTCGCATAGGCTCAAGCAGGAGGGGCTGCCGGCTGTCGTTTACGACATGAAGGGCCATTACGGCGGTCACACGGCGTCTTACGTGGACGCAAGCGGCTTCGTGTTCGACGAGGGCCCCCATATTTCCTTTACCAAGGACGCGCGGATCCAGCAGCTGTTTGCGGACAACGTGAACGGCGAATACGAAGTCATCCACGCGAACGTGAACAATTACTGGAAAGGCAGCTGGATCAAGCATCCGGCGCAGTGCAATCTCCGCGGATTGCCGACCGATTTTACGGTCAAGATGTTGACCGGCATCATCGAGGCCCACTACACGGAGTCGCCACCGGCGACAAACTACGAAGAGTGGCTGGTCGCGAGCTTTGGGCGCCCTTTTGCCGAAACATTCCCGATGCAGTACGGACGGAAGTATCACACGACGGAAGCGTCCAACATGAGCATCGACTGGTTGGGCCCGCGTCTCTACAAGCCGTCCCTCGAAGAGGTGCTTGCGGGATCGCTGTCAGCGTCAACCTCCGACGTTCATTACATCAGCGACTTCCGCTACCCCACGCGTGGTGGCTTCGTCTCGTTTCTGCGCCCGTTTCTGGACGGCGTAGACCTGCGCCTCAACCACAGGCTTGTCCACCTGGATCCGCGCAGTCGCACTCTGCGGTTCGCCGATGGCGTCCAAGTCGGGTACGACCATGTCATCTCATCGATCCCGCTGCCAGAACTGATTCGCGTGATCGATCAGGCGCCCCTAGACGTCGTGGAAGCGGCGGAGCGACTCGCCTGCTCCACGTGCGTCATCGTCAACGTCGGCATCGACCGATCGGACATCTCCGACTGGCACTGGACGTATTTCTACGACGACGACTTCTGTTTCAGCCGGATCAGCTTCCCGCACATGTTGTCGCCTAACAACGCGCCGCCCGGGACCGGAAGCATCCAGTGCGAGTTGTATTTCTCGAGCAAATACAAGCCGCTCGATTGCGAGCCTGAAGCCTGCATCCCGCGAGCGATCGCCGACCTGAAGCGCTGCGGGATCGTCCGCGAGACGGACCGCGTCTTGTTCAGCAGCGTGCTTGTAGCCAAGTACGCTAACGTGATCTTCGATCTCGAGCGCGCCGGTGCACTTCGCGTCGTCCATGGCTATCTTGACGAGATCGGTGTGCGCTACTGCGGACGCTACGGCGAGTGGGGATACCAGTGGACGGACGAGGCGTTCAAGAGCGGCGAGAGCGCCGCGCAGCAGGTGCTCGACGCACCGCTCATGGCGAGAGGGTAAGCCGCGGAACCCATGGCTTCCGCTAGTCCAATCTGGATCGTGGTCCTCAGTTACAACGGGCTGGAAGACACGCGCAAATGCCTGGCAAGCGTGGCCAGCGCCGTGCGCCCCGGTGTCACGACGCTGCTCGTCGACAACGGCTCGACAGACGGAACAGCCGCGGCCGTCACGAACGAGTTCCCCTGGTGCCGCGTGCATACCGTCGCAGAGAACCGGGGGCCAGCGGCAGGGAACAACGCCGGGATTAGGGTTGCCGTCGAGTCCGGGTGCACGTGGATAATCCTGCTCAACAACGACACGACGGTTGATCCGAGCCTGGTCGATCGTCTGCAGGAAGCCGTAGTGGCTCACCCAGAATACGCAGTTGTCGGCCCGGTCATCTACTTCATGGGCGATCCCGACGTCGTGATGACCGACGGCTGCGTCTTCAACGCGCCTGATTTTCACGGGTTCTTTCAAAGAAAGGCTGTACCACTCACGCGATTGCGCCCGCCCTCGGTGACCGAGGTCGACGTCGTGAACGGGTGTTGCATGATGGTTCGGGCCGACGTCTTTGCAAGGATTGGCCTGTTCGACGACTCGATGTTCATCTATCACGATGAGACCGATCTGTGTCTGCGCGCCCTGGCGGCAGGATACAAGGCCGGCGTGATCGATCACGCGCTCATCTGGCACAAGGGCTCGGCGAGTTTCAAATCAACCGGGAAGCGGATGGCGCGCTATTACGACGCTCGCAATCTGCTCTATGTGCTCCGCAAGCACGGGGGCGCCCCGCAGCATGGACGAACACGCCTGCAAACGTCGGTGATGTACGCGCGTTATATGTATTACTGGTACTGCACCGAGCGCGACGAGGGTCACGTTCAGGCGGCCGACGCCGTACTCGAGGGTATCTGCGACGGTCTGTCCAACAGGATGGGCCGATACGAAGAGAGACGACGCTTGTTCGTTGCCCCGCTACGAGGTGCGTTTGAATTGTTACGGCGACGGCCCCGGGGGCTGACCGCAAGACGGGCAGCGCGGTGAAGCTGCTGTTCGCCAAGCACTCGCTGGTCTGGCCACGGTCGAGCGGCCATGACGTTCACACGTACTACATGATGAAAGCGTGCGCCGCGCTGGGCCACGAGGTCTCTCTCGCAACGGCTGGCGAGCCGTCTTCCCAGGCCATTGCGGGACTGCCGCTTCGAGCACACTTCCGGCTCGACGATCGTGGAGACACCGGGGCGTTGAACGGTCGGGCGAGCTGGCTTCAGCGGCGATTCCGATCGTTTTACGGGATCCCTGATGCCCGACTTTCAGCCCTCGTCCGTGCGGCGGATGAATCTCGGGCGGACGCGGTGGTCGTTGTCGGCCTCGACGGCCTGCCCTACTTCCCCGCCCTTTCCGGGCGAGTGCGGGTCTGGTACGCCGCGGACGAGTGGGTCCTGCACCATCTGTCCCAGTTGCGTCTCGGCGATCCCGCACTTCGAGCGAACCTTCGCGACGCCGCGGTCAAAGGCCTGTACGAACGTGCTCACCGCGGAGTCGTCGACCGGGTTTGGGTGGTCTCCGAGCCGGAGCGCCGAGCGATGCGCCTGGTCAGCGGCGTCCGCAACGTCGACGTGCTGCCCAACGGCGTTGACAGCGAGTATTTCCGACCCGGGCAGGAGCGGCCCGAAGAGCGCACCGCGGTGTTTTGGGGCCGGCTCGATTTTGGTCCGAATATCCAGGCCCTCGAGTGGTTCGCCCATCGCGTGTGGCCGCTGATCCGTCGGGACACGCCTGACGCGCGTTTCACGATCATCGGGTTTCATCCGTCCGATGCTGTCCGACGGCTGACGTCCATCGAAGGGATCGAACTGCTGCCAGACCTCCAGGACCTGCGCGGCGCCGTACGGAGCCGCTCGGTCGTCGTGCTGCCGTTCGTCTCCGGGGGCGGCATCAAGAACAAACTGCTCGAGGCCGCCGCACTCGGCATGCCCATTGTCTGCACGGAAGTCGCCACACAGGGGCTGCGTGCAACGTCGTCCAGCTCGCTCGTCGTCGCACGTACGCCGGAGGAGATGAGCCGTGAGGTCACGACGATCTGGCGTAATCCGGAGCATCGCGAACGGCTCGGAGCCGCGGTCCGCAACTGGGTGACCGAACATCACACGTGGACGGCGACCGCCCGGGACGCCATCGCAGCGCTGGAACAGTCGGTGGCTCGAGGGCTCACGTCATGACGCCCGCCGTCGAGCTCGCACGCGAAGTAGAAACGCCAGCCGCCCCGATTCGAGTCGGATTCGTGCTCCACGTCATGCAGGTGGCCGGAGCCGAAGTGCTCGTCGCCGAGACGATCCGACGCCTGGGGCGACGAATCGAGCCGGTGGTGCTTTGCCTGGACCAGGTTGGCGCCCTCGGGGAGCGGATGCGGCGTGAGGGCGTCGAGGTGATCGCGTTCGACCGTCGGCCCGGCATTGATCTCCCACTCATCGGGCGCCTGGCCCGAGTCATTCGCCACAAGAAGCTGGACGTCGTACACGCGCATCAGTACACGCCGTTCTTCTACGGCGCGCTCGGTGCTGTGGCCTCGTTCACGAAACCTCGTGTCATTTTCACCGAGCACGGCCGTCACTATCCCGACGTCGTCTCGAGGAAGCGTCGCTTCGCCAACCGCGTCCTCTTCGACCGGCTGGCCGACGATGTCAACGCCGTGTGTGGCTTCAGCGCGACCAGCCTCGCGGCGCAGGACGGATTCAGCAAGGCGCGTATCGAGGTGATCGAGAACGGAGTCGATCTTTCTCGGTACCGCCAGGCTCGCGATCAGGGCGCGCTGAAGGCTCGCCTTGGGCTCGTCGCCGACCGGCGGTACGTCGTGACGGTCGCACGATTCCATCCGGTCAAGGACCACCGAACGCTGCTTCAGGCCTTCTCGCATGTGGCGGCAGCGATTCGGGACGTTGATCTGCTGCTCGTCGGTGATGGCCCTCTGCGCGGAGAGCTCGAGCAGCTTGCGCAGAGCCTCGGGCTCGCCGACCGCATCCGTTTCCTCGGCGTGCGCGACGACGTCGCCGACATCCTGGCGGTTGCCGATGTATTCGCGCTGACGAGCGTGAGCGAGGCTGCGTCGATCACGCTTCTCGAGGCGATGGCCTCCAGGGTGCCGGTCGTCGTGACTGAGGTTGGTGGGAATCCCGAGATCGTCCGGCACGGCATCGACGGGCTGCTGGCGCCACGCGGGGATGCGCCTGCGATTGCGGCCGCGATCGTCACACTCCTCAGGGCGCCGGACACCGCCCGAGGCCTGACGCAGTCAGCGGCCGAACGGGTCAGTACGCTGTACACTCTCGACCGAACGATCGATCGTTACTATTCGCTGTACTGTCGAGCGCAAGGCTCATCGCCTTCAGCGAGGTAACCCGGCACCCGTATGCTGCGCAACATCTTCGTCGCCCTGCTCATCGCGATTGGCGTCTTCTACGCGGCCCAGGGTCCGTTCTATGCGCTGCTCTTCTATCTCTGGAACGCGTATTTCCGGCCGGAACAATGGGTCTGGGGAGACACGGTCGGCGCTCTCAATCTGTCGTTGATCATTGGCATCTACCTCGTGGCGACGGCGTTGCTGTCTGCCCGCGGCTTTCGCATGACGGCGCGAACGGTACTCCTGTTTGCGTTCTTCGCACAGACATTTGTCTCGACTCTGTTTTCGGAGCACTTCTACTGGTCATGGATGTACTGGGTCGAGTTTGCGAAAGTCATGCTCGTGAGCTATCTCATCGTAGTGCTCGTCAATGACCGACGTCGATTCCGGCTCATGCTATTGGTGGTTGCCTATTCGGTCGGCTTCGAGTGCGCCAAAGAGGGTTGGGCGCAGTTGCTCCTCAATCCCGGAGGCCAGAACAACAACATCAGCCCGTTTCTCGGCGATAACAACGGCGTCGCGCTTGGAACGATGATGCTGATACCGATCTTCGGCGCGCTCGCCCGGACCGCGAAACGCCGACCCGAGGCCTTCGTGCATTGGTTCTTTCTGGTCGGCGTCTTCATGAGGGGTATTACAACGTATTCGCGAGGCGGATTCGTGTCGGCGGGCGTCCTCGGCCTGTTCAGCTTTTACCGATCGCCGCACAAGATCCGCGCGTTGGTCGGCATCGCGGTGTTGGCAGCGTTGGTCAGCAGCGTGATGCCTCAGAGCTTCTGGGATCGAATGGGAACGATTACCGCGTCTAGCGAAGAACGGGACAAGTCAACCAGCGGACGCCTCCACTACTGGGAGGTGGCTCAAGTGATGGCGAGGGCGAAGCCATACGCGGGCGTCGGATTCAACGGATTCGAACGTTCCTACGACACATACGACACGGCGCAGGGCGCCTTCGGCCGCCGCG
>JADGOC010000081.1 GCA_017883165.1 Acidobacteriota bacterium | reverse complement strand
GTGCCCGGCGTCGACTTCGGCGCGCAGGGTGAAGGCTACGTGCGCTTCTGCTTCGCCCGCGATCGACGCGAGCTCACCGGCGCGCTGCAGTCGATGAAGGCGCTCTTCGGCGTCACGGTCTGACGCGTTCGCGCCTCACGGCCTCAGCTCGATCAGCATCCGCGTCTCTCTAGCCTCGCCCCGCAATCCCGATCTCGAGACCATTCGGATCGTTGAAGGCCAATCCTCCGAACGCGTTGGGCTTCGAGTTGAGGCCGCGACCGACAGCAGGCTCAGGCGATACTCGCCGCGTTCGTGGTGACGCCCACGACCTGTGGTAACTGCAACGCAGGACTGGTCGCGGTCACGGTGACGCCCCGCAGCACGGCGCCGCTCTCGTCCGTTCACCTGTCCGACGATACCGGCTTCGTTCTGGCCGGCGATCGCCGGCCTGGCAGAGGCTGGGCCAAGGACGACCGGCGTGAGAAGACAGACCAACTACCGCGAAATCCTTGCGCGAGGGCCGGCGGGCCGGGCTGGACGGTCGGCTTATTTCACGTGCCGGCCGCCGTCGACGCGAACGGTTTCGCCGGTGATGAAGTCGCCGTCGAGAAACGCGAGCACCGCTTTCGCGATCTCGATCTCCCCTCCCCATCGTCCGAGCGGGGTGGCGTGCTCGACGGCGCGCGACTCCTCGGCCGTCGTATCCGGAGGCGCCAGGATCGGCCCCGGCGCAATCGCGTTCACGAGAATGTTGTCGCCGGCCAGTTCGAGCGCGAGCGCTTCGGTCAGCCCGATGATGCCGGCCTTGGCCACGTAGTACGGCAGGAAGCCGCGATAGCGCGGACGGCCGCTCTTCGCAATCCAATCGCTGAAGTTGACAATGCGTCCGCCGCCCTGGCGGCGCATGTGCGGCGCCGCGGCGCGTGCGCAGAGAAACGCCGCGCGCAGATCGACGTTCACGGTCGCATCCCAATCGGCGGCGCGGAGCTCGTCGAACGGGCGTTCCTTGTACACCGAAGCCATGTTGACGAGGACATCGAGCCGGCCGAATGCCTCGACGGCCTTCGCGACGACCATGTCGCAATCGTCCGGCTGCGAGAGGTCGGCTTGAATGATCGTCGCGCGGCGCCCCGCCGACCGGACGCGCTCGGCGGCTTCTTCCGCCTCCGGACGCGATCGCGCGTACGTCAGCGCGACGTCCACGCCGTGCGCAGCGAGCTCGGCGGCGATGACGAGACCGATGCGCTTTCCACCGGTGATGAGCGCCACCTTGCCGGCGAGTTGCATCAGGACTGAATCTGTCCCTTGAGAATCAGACCGAACTTCAGCGTCCCCGCGTCTTTGCCGTCACGCGACACGGGAACCTCGAACACCACGTGCACGAACCCAACGTCATCAGTGCTGATCGACGCCGGCGCCTCCGACGAGAGAGGCGGATCGAGGCTCCAGCTCGCCGGGTGAGTCGTGCCAATCGTCTGCCTGGAGATGGCGATCGTGCCGTCGTGGCCGAGCGCCCCCACTGATTTGTCGGCCGCGGCCGGCGAGAGCAGCAGAAACTCGCGGTACGGCGAGACACCGACATGATTGCCGTCAGCCGGCTGGATCCCGTAGCGCAGCGTGTAGACGCCGGCCTTCATCGTATTGCCGCGAATGTCGGGAAAGTTGGCGATCAGCCGGACGGCGCC
Source organism: Acidobacteriota bacterium (assembly GCA_017883165.1). GTDB lineage: Bacteria > Acidobacteriota > Vicinamibacteria > Vicinamibacterales > CAVVIG01 > JADGOC01. Next base: position 14,034 of record JADGOC010000081.1, on the reverse strand, counting down.
CACGAGCGTCCCTTCGTCGATCGACGACCAGGACACTTCGTTCGAGTCGGATCGGAGCGGCAGCGATTTCACCCAGGAGAATTGAAGCGTCTTGTCGGCGAATGCCACCTGCTGACCGCCGGTGGCCATGAGCGCTTCGATGGGATCCTCGAGCTCGGCTGGCGGCACATTGTTGTGAGCCGTGACGACGGGCTGCTGAGCGGACAACCCGGGCGCGAGGAGCAGCGCGAGGAGGACGATGAGGGTGGAACGGCGAGTCATGATCTGCCCTTCCAGCCCCTCCCGCCTCAGTATGCGAACGTTCCGAAGAAGGCAGAGCGCCGGTTCGGATCGCTCCACTTGGTGCCGAGCCCGGTGCCGGTGAAGGTGTTCTGATCCGCGACACCCATGGTCGCCTGCTTAATCGATGCGAGCGGTTGGAACCACTGCATCGCTCCGCAGCTCGGGTCGTGCGTCATTTCCTTGTTGACGTCGAGCGCGACCTGCGCGGTGGCGACGTGAATCGTCGTGCCGCGATCGGCGAACTGAATCGGCGCGGGCGTCACCTGCACGATGGTCCCGACCAGGCCGTTCGACAGCGCGTGCGCCATCGCGACGAGCGCCATCTGCTGCGCGGGATTCGCGCGGTTGTCGACAAACATGGCCGACCGCGTGGCCGCCGCGCCGCCGCCGATTTCATGAATGCCCAGATTGCGATCGCCCGCGATCGCGGCGACGATCGACAGGCCATCGAGCGTCACGCCGTTGAAGCTGCCGCGATCGACCTTCCACGCGAGCAGCGCTTCTTTGCCGACCGTTCCGGCCTCGCTGCCCATGATGCAGCCGCCGGTGAAGACCTCGGCCGTCCGCGCCTCGACGTAGGAGCCGCTGACGGTGTTCCGTGCGCCCGCGATTAGAGGAGACGCCGTCAGGCCGACCAACGCCGCGACCACAAATACTCGTGTCATGTATTACCCTCTCAACACGTAATTATACCGCCGGAGGCACGCATGCTGGAAACCATCGGATTCATCGGCCTGGGCGTCATGGGGAGGCCCATGGCGAAAAACCTGATCAAAGCCGGTCACCCGCTCGTCGTGCACAGCCGCAGCCGCGGGCCGGTCGATGAGCTCGTCGCGTCGGGCGCGACAGCCGCCGGGTCGCCGGCCGAGGTCGCGCGTCTGGCGCCGATCGTCATCACCATGCTGCCGGACACTCCGGACGTCGAGCTCGTCCTCACGGGACCGCATGGCGTCGTCTCCGCGCTCCGCCCCAACGCGGTGGTCATCGACATGAGCAGCATCTCTCCCGCCGCCACGACGCGTCTGGCGGCGGTGGTGGCGTCCACGGGCGCGACGATGCTCGATGCGCCGGTGAGCGGCGGAGAGATCGGCGCCGTCAACGGATCGCTGTCGATCATGGTCGGCGGCGACGAGGCGACGTTCGCGCGGATGCAGCCGGTGCTCGCGTGCATGGGGAATCCGGAGCGCATCGTGCGCATCGGCGGCTCGGGCGCTGGACAGATCTGCAAGATCTGCAATCAGGTGGCGATTGGCGGCGCGCTCGCGGGCGTGAGCGAAGCGTTCGCCCTCGCGCGCAAGACAGGCGTGGACGTCGCGCGCGTGCGGCAGGCGCTGCTCGGCGGCTTCGCGGCGAGCCGTGTCCTCGACGTGCACGGTGAACGGATGCTGACCGGCAACTACGCGCCCGGCTTCCGGGCAGCGCTCTATCAGAAGGATTTGCGGATCGCGAACGAAGCGGCCGCGGCCAATGGCGTCGCGATGCCGGCGACCGCGCTCGTCGCGCAGCTCGTCAACGCCCTGGTCGCGTCAGGCGGCGCGGACCTCGATTACGCGGCGATCGGGACGGTGCTTTTCGGGATGGCGGGGATTCGCTAGTGTTTACAGCAGTCGCGTTCGCCGTTGCAGCAATCGGGGCGCACCGGCTCGCCGTCGGGGCCGAAGCCGCTCGCCGTCTCGACGCACCAGTACGCCGCCGCATCGTACGCGTCGAAGAACTTGCCCTCATCGGGATCCGGCGTCGACGTCACGTACATGCCTTTGTGTCGCAGGTTCAGACAGTGGACGCCGTGGGTGAGCTTCGGTGAGGTTAATTGATGATCCATAAACTGATGCTCGCATTGGGTGATGGGGTGACGGCGTGATGGGGTGACGGAGAATCACCTCCGTCATTCCATCCATCACTCCATCACCACATCATTCCATCACCACATTCTCAAGCTGTCTTGATTCCGCCGGCCTGCAGGATCGCGCGTTTCACCGCGGTCTTCGCCACCTGCACTTTGTAGCCGTTCCGGCTCATCGGCTTCGCTCCGTCGAGCGCCGCGTCGGCGGCGGCCGCCGCGGTGGCCGCGTCGATCGGCTTGCCCGCGAGCGCCTTCTCCGCGGCCACGGCGCGCCATGGGATCGGCGCGACCGCGCCCATCACGACGCGCGCCGACTGAATCGTGTTCCCGTTCATCGCCAGGATCACGGTCGCAAAGACGATTGGCCAGTCGTGCGACGCCTTGTAGCGCACTTCGTAGTGGCCGTGCTTGACGTTGCCGGGCGCCGGCAGAATCAGGTGCGTGAACAGCTCGTCGGCCGCCAGCACGTTCTCGCCGCGCACATTCTGCATCGTCGGCATCGTGAAGTACTCGCCGGCGTCGACGATGCGCTCGCCGTTCGGCCCCACGAGGCGGAACTTCGCGCCGTACGCCACCGCGGGCACCGCCAGGCTCGAGGGGTGGACGATGTGGCTCGGCCCGTTGCCGAAGATCGCGTGAAACTGGTTTTCGCCCGCGGGCGCGAAGCAGCGGTTGCCGCCCTTCTTGAGACAGACAAATTCTTCGTTGCGAAAGTACCAGCAGCGTGGACGCTGATGGATGTTGCCGCCGACCGTGCCCTGATTGCGAATCTGCGGCGTGCCGACGCCGCCCGCCGCGTGCACGAGCGCCGGATAGAGCGCGGCGGCCCGTGCGTGATCCGCCAGATCGGCGATCTTCACCGCGGCGCCGATCTTCAGGCCGCCGTCGGGCGTCGCCGTGATGGTCGCGTCGAGCGCGTTCTTGACGTTGACGAGGCGATCGGGCTGCGCGATGTAATCCTTCATCCGCGCGAGCAGATCCTGGCCGCCAGCGATCAGCATGACCCTGTCGCGGACATCGCTTGACGGGCCCTGCGGGCCCGATGGGCCGAGCGCGCCGACGGCTTCCTTCTCGTTCGCCGGATTGACGTAGGCAAACGCTTTCACAGCGTCCCTCCTGCTTTCTCCTGCTCGAGCGCGTCGAGCACTTTCGCGGGGGTCAGCGGCAGGCTGCGCATGGTGACGCCCGTCGCATTTCTCACGGCGTTGGCGATCGCCGCCGCCGTCGACACGGTCGGCGGCTCGCCGACGCCGATGACGCCGCGCTCCGGCATGTTGTTGAGAATGATGTCGATCTGCGGGACGTCCGACATCCCGGCAATCAGATACCACTCCATGTTCGGGTTCACCATCTGGCCGGTGACGCGGTCGAGGATGCGATCCTCGTAGAGCGCGAAGTTGATCGAGCCGACGATGCCGCCGTACACCTGGCTCTCGGTGGTGAGCTTGTCCACGATCAGCCCGCAGTCCTGAACCGTCAGCACACGTTTCAGCCGGACGATGCCGGTTTCAATGTCCACTTCGGCTTCGGTGAATTGCACGCCACTCGTGCCGGTGGACGACAGGCCGTCCATCCAGTCGCCGTCGACCGAGATCGGCTCGGTGCCGAGCAGCTTGCACGCGTCCTTCCACGCCAGGCCCTTCGATGGCGTGCCCTTGACGTGAATGCGGCCGGCGCTCGCGACGAGCGTCGCCGCGTCGACGCCGAGCGCCGGACCGACTTTCGCGCAGAGCGCGTCGAGCGCCTTGAACGCGGTGACGCGAATCGCCGGCGTCACGCTCGCCGCCGTCGTGCTGCCGCCGGATCCGCCGCTGAACGGATACATCGTGTCGCCGATCTCCGGCGTCACGGCGCTGACCGGCAGACCGAGCGTTTCCGCCGTCACCATGGCGACGATCGTCCGCGTGCCGGTGCCGAGATCCTGCGTGCCGCACTTCATCACGACCGTCCCGTCGGCGTTGATGTCGCAGTGCGCTTTCGAGCCGCGGCCGCCGCCGCCCCACTGATTCGCAGCGCAGCCGAAGCCGGTTTTGATCGGGCCGGGCGTCGAATCGCCGGTCGCGTGACGCTTGTCCCACCCGAACGCCTTCGCGCCGCGCGTGAAGTACTCCCCCCACATCGCGTTCGGCGCGCGGTCGGGAAGATTCTTGATGCGGAACTCGACCGGATCCATCTTCACGCGATCCGCGAGTTCGTCCATTAGGATTTCGGTGAGGAAACATCCCTGCGGATGCCCGGGCGCGCGCATCGCCCGCTGCTGGCCCGCGTTGATGTAGACATCCTGGTGCGTCCGTCGGCGGTTCGGAAAGACGTAGATGTACGGCAGCGGGAAGTTCGAGGTCGCGCCCGCCCCGCCCGTGCCCCAGCTCTGCGCGTCGTACGCGATCAACTTGCCGTCGGCGGTGACGCCCGCCTTGATGTGCGCGATCGCCGACGGCCGATTGCCCGTCGCCAGATGCTCTTCCTTCCGATCGAGCATCAGCTTGACCGGCACCTTCGCCTGCTGCGCGAGCTTCGCGCAGATCAACCCCTGGGTGTCGGGGCCGAACTTGCTGCCGAAGCCGCCGCCCATGTACTGCGTGATCACGCGCACGTTGGTCTGCGGAATCTGCAGCCCCTGCGCGAACCCCTGCGCCGTGCCGTGCGCGGCCTGCGTGGACACCCACGCGGTGAGCTTGTCGCCGTCCCACTCGCAGACGCAGCCGTGCGTTTCGAGACACACATGCGTGACGACGTGCGTGGAGTACGTCGCGTCAACGACGTGCGCGGCCTGCTTGAAGCCGGCGTCGATGTCGCCCGATTCCTGCACGGGGCCCGGTTTCGTGTTGCCGCCCGTGAACACCGCCGGCGCATCGGCCGCCATCGCCTGATCGACCGACGCCAGATGCGGCAGCGCCTCGTAATCGACTTTGATCAGGCGCATCGCGTCCCACGCGTGCTCCTCGGTGTCGGCCGCGAGCGCCGCCACTTCGTCGCCCTGGAACATCACCTCGGCGCCCGGCTGCTTCCACACCAGCGCCGCCTTGACGCCCGGTGCTTGTTCGGCGGCCGACAGATCGATCGCCACGATGCGCGCGTGGGCATGCGGCGATCGCAGAATCTTGCCGTAGATCATGCCGGGGCGGCTGATGTCGTACGAAAACTTCGCGCGCCCGGCGACTTTGTCCGGGCCGTCGAGCCGCTTCACCGACGTGCCGATCACGGCCGGCTTGTCTGGCCACAAGTACTTGTCGGGAGCCTTCGGTGGAGGCGTTTGGTTGCCGCGACCTTGCATCTTAGGCACGGGCCACCCCCCTTACCTTCATGTTCGCTTCGAGAATGCGCGTGAAGGTCCCGCACCGGCAGATGTTGCCGTCGAGCCCCTTCTTGACCTGCTCGACGGTCGCTTGCGGATGCTTCTCGAAGAGCGCGACCGACGCCATGATGAACCCAGGCGTGCAGAAGCCGCACATCAACCCGTCGGCGTCGCAGAACGCCTGCTGCATGGGATGCAGCGTGGCGCCTCTCGTGAGGCCCTCCACGGTCCGAATCTGTTTGCCCTGCACTTCGATCGCGAGCGTCGAGCACGAATACACCGTGCGGCCGTCCACGATCATCGTGCACGCGCCGCAGGTGCCGCGATCGCACACCCGCTTGTTGCCGGTCATGTCGGCACGCGTACGGATCGCATCGAGCAGCGTCACGCGCGGTTCGATCTTGAGATCCAACCGCTTGCCGTTCACGAGCAGCTGGACCGGCACTTCGCCGGGTCCGACCGCGCGCGCGCCTGGCGTCTGCGCGTCGGCGTCCGCGACGCCGACGACGGTGGCCGCGAGGCTGCTGATGCCGGTCGTCTTCAGGAACGCGCGGCGGCTGACCGTGAACCGTTCGGGCGTGTCGGGACGTTCGTCTTTCGGAGCCATGTGCGGAAAGCCCCCTCAACGTAAGCTGAAAAAAAAGATCGGAGAAGTATACTCCCGCCCGCGCGGCGGCGTTTCACCGAGAGCTTGGCCTTACGTGGCCCGAGCGTACTTTTCCGCTTTGGTAAGCGCGGAGAGACGCGACCCACCTTCGCGAACCGTGCAAGCGCTTCTCCCAGACGAACTTGCGTGGCGTCCGCGCCCTGGCGTGCGTTGTGCCTACGCTTCCGGTCCTGGGACCGAACGCTCCCCCTGAGCTTGTTGAATGAGGAGACCGCACATGAAGTCACACTGGATGATCGCGCTACTCGTCGCCGCGGGCGTGACGGCGTTCGCCGCCTCGCCCGCGTCCGCACAAACCTTCACGCTCACCGCGAACCTCACCGGTGACGGCGAAGGCAGCCACACCTCGAACGGCGTGCTGACCGGCGCCTTCGGCGACGCCACCATCGTCGTCGACATGACGGCGAGAACCGTCACCTACACGGTCCGCGTCTTCAACCTGCCGAGCGGCGTCACGGCGAGCCACATCCACGTCGGCTCGAAAGACTCAGGAAGCGGGCCGGTCGTCGTCAACTTCGCGCCGCCCATCCACGCCTCGAACGATTTCAGCTACACCGGCACCGTCAAGGACACCGAGTTCATCCTGCGGCCCGACCAGGGGATCCGCTCAGCGGACGACATGTTCCAGGCGATTCTCGGCGGAAACTCATACGTGAACGTGCACTCGGATGCGAACCCGGGCGGCGAGATCCGGGGGCAGCTCATTCTCAAGCAGTAGAGGGCGGGAAGGGCAGGACGCGGGAGGGGCAGGAAAAGGCGGCCCCTCCAGCCCCCCGGCGTCCGTGTGCTTAAATAACGGTTGATGCCCTCGTCAGCCGTGCGCGTCGCCGTGTGCGTCGTCGCTCTTGGTCTGGCCGCGCGTACCGCCGCGGCCCAGAAGAACGCGGCCACCGCTCCCGTTCGCACCTGGGACGAAAAACCGATCGCGCTGCCGCTCGCCGGGAGCGGCGTCGCCTACGTGCCGCGGACACCGACGCCGCGCGTGGTGCTGTTCATCAGCGGCGACGGCGGGTGGAACGCCGGCGTCGTGGACATGGCGCGCCGCATCGCCGCCGAACAGGCGATTGTGATTGGCGTGTCGTATCCGGCGCTCAAGCGCGGATCCGCCCGCCAGGGCGGATGCTGGTACGTCGCCTCCGATCTGGAGCTCATCTCGCACGCGGCGCAGAAGACGCTGAAGCTTCCGCAATACCATGCGCCCGTTCTCGTCGGCTACTCGTCGGGCGCCTCGCTCGTCTACGCGGCGCTCGCCAACACGCCGGCCGTCACCTTCGCGGGAGGGATGAGCCTCGGCTTCTGCCCCGATCTCAAAAGCCGCGAAGTCTGCTCGGGCGACGGGTGGACGCCCGACTACGACGAGCAAAAGCACGTCAACCGGCTCCCAGCCACCAAAGAGCTTCCGAAGGACTGGTACATCCTCCAGGGCGCGCAGGATCAAGTCTGCCCGGTCGACACCATGCGGCGATTCACCGCCGGCGTGCCGAAGGCGCACTTCCTCGAAGTGGAAGGCACGGGCCACGGCTTTTCCAAGGACGTCCATTGGGGTCCACCCTTCGACAAGGCGCTGCAGGATCTCTGGACCGAAAAGGACGTGAAGCCGCCCGCCGCGCAGCCCAAGAGCGCGACGGCACGGGAGCTCGAGGACGAGTTGCAGCGGCTGCAGCTGCCGCTCGAGTACCGCTGGCCGGCGCAGATCTCGTCGCTGCTGCTGTTCTTCTCGGGTGACGGCGGGTGGGCGTCGCTCGACGAGGCGACATCCGAGGAGCTCGTCACGCGCGGCGTCGGCGTCATCGGCGTCAGCTCGCTGCGCTATTTCTGGAACACGAAAACGCCCGCGCAGGTCGCAAGCGACATCAAGCGCCTGGTCGCGGCGCTCGCGCGCAGCCGCCATCCGATTTTCGCCGGCGGATTTTCCTTCGGCGCCGAGATCGTGCCGGTGGCGTTGCGCGAGTGGCCCGCTGCCGATCGTCAGATGCTCGCCGGTCTCGTGATGGTCGGCCCTGGGCTGAGCGCGAGCTTCGAGATCGATCCGCTGGACTGGGTTCGCACGCCGGTGGAGAACCCCGAAACGCGCGTCGCGTCCGCGGTCCGCGCGATCGGGCTGCCGGCGCTCTGCCTCGCCGGCACGGACGAAGAAGACACGCCGTGCCCGTCGCTCTCGGGCGCGCCCGGCGTGCACGTCGTGCGGCTCCCCGGATCGCACCACTTCAACGGCGACTACACCGCCGTCGCCGAGGCGGTCTATCAGTTCATCCGCACCGCCTCTTCCACCTCTTCCACCGCCGAAAAACGTCCGTGACCGCCCGCTCCGACGCTCCGCGAGACGTCGTGTCGAGCCTCAAGACCGGCGGCGTCTGGCTCATCGGCCACGCGTCGCGTTTCGTGCCGGCGCTCGTCATCGCGGCGGTGCTGGCGCTGACGTGGCAGACGCTGCGTCAAATCCACCCGCACGACGTCGTCGAGCGCCTGCATGCGATGCACGCGCCGTGGCTGGTCGCGGCCGCCGCGATCACGCTCCTCAACATCGCCGTGATGGGGCTCTACGACGTGATCGCGTTCAGCCACACGCGAACGCGCGCGGTCGAGCGCTGGCGGTACGGCGCGGTGGCGTTCGCGTGGAGCAACTTCCTCACGCTCGGCCCGTTTGCCGGGCCGGCAATCCGCTTCTGGCTCTACCGGCCCACGGTCGAGCACAGCTCGGATCTCGAAACCGGCGTGCTGTCGATCACGATCGCGTTCGCCTCGGGGCTGGTGGGCTGGACGCTCGCGACCTTTGTCGTGCCCGCGCACAGCACGGTGCCGAACGCGGTGATGTTGACGATGGTGGCGGCGGGGCTGGTGTATGTGTGCGTGTACGCCGGCCGGCTCGCCGCGGTGCGCATCGAGCGGTTCGATGAAATCGATCCCAGCCCGCGCGCGGCGTTCGGCCCCGCGCTCATCGGCTGGTTGGACTGGCTGCTCGCCGGGCTCGCGTTTCTGGCGTGCCTGCACGCGACCGGCGCCAGCGTCGCCGACGTCATCTCGATTCGAAAGTTTTTCCTGGGGCAGGCGATCGGGTTGGCGAGCCTCGTGCCGGGCGGATTCGGCAGCGGCGACGTCTTCTGGATCGCGAATCTCCCGCTGGCGGCCGGCGTGTCGGCCGCGGCGCTCGTCGCGTACCGGCTCGTGTACTACGTCGTGCCGTGGGCGGCCGCCTCGCTCGTGCTGCTGTCGTGGGCGACCAGGCGGGCGTCGCGCCGCGTGGAGCTCGCGCGGCGGATGCTGGCCGGGCTGGTCGCCGCCGGCGGCGCGCTCGTCCTACTCAGCACGGCGACGCGCTCGCTCGATCCGCGCCTCGCCATGCTCGAGCAGATCGTGCCGCTGCCGATCGTCGAGGTCAGCCACGTGGCGGCGGCGCTGACCGGCGTGATGCTGCTCATTCTGGCGCGCGGCCTGGCGAAGGGCTACCGCGCGGCGCTCGGCGCGACGATTATCGTGCTGATCCTGGCTGCCGTGTCGGCGGTGCTCAAAGGCCTCGACTACGAAGAGGCGCTGATTCTCGGCGGGCTCGCGATTGCCGCGTGGTCGCAGGCGCCGCTCTTCGATCGCACGGCGGGCGGCGAGTGGTTCACCGGCCGCGACGCCACGATCGCGGCCCTGGCGCTGTTCCTGTTTCTCGGCTTCGGCGCGTTCACGTTCCGTCTGACGCCGCAGTCGCTCGACCGCATGAAATATTTCGGCTACCGCTTCGAACGCGCGCGCTATCTGCGCACCGCCGGGACGCTGGCGATCGCGGTGTCGGCCGGCGCGCTGTACCTGCTGCTGCGCGTGCACGTCCGCTTCACGAGGCTCGGGAAAGACGAGATCGAGCGCACGCTGGAGCTGCACGCCGCCATCGGGCACGGCACCTCGGGGCTGATGGTCGCCAACGGCGACAAGGCGGTGTTCCGCTTCGGAGACCGCGGATATTGTCTCTATCGCACGATCGGCCCCTACCTCGTCGTCTTCGCCGACCCGATCGTCGCGACGGCCGACGAACGCGAGGAGCTCCTCACGGCGCTCTTTGCCCACGCGGCGGAAATCGATCGCCGGCCGCTCTTCTATCAGATTTCACTCGAATGGATTCCGCCGCTCCACGATCGCGGATACGCGTTCTTCAAGCTGGGCGAAGAGGCGCTCGTGCGCCTCGATCACGTGATGTTCGAGGGGCACGACGGCAAGCTGTTCCGACAGATTCTGCGGCGCGGCGAGCGCGACCGGCTGAAACTGCGCGTCCTCGCGCCGTTCGAGATCGGCGCGGCACTGCCGGCGCTGCGCGAGATCTCGGATGAGTGGCTGAGCGCCAAGGGGCAGCGCGAGCGGCAGTTCTCGATCGGATTCTTCGACGAGGAATATCTGCAGCGCTTCCCGTGCGCCGTCGTCGAAAACGCCGATGGGCGGATGCTCGCGTTCGCCAATCTTCTGCGCAGCCCGCATCGCGAGGAGTTGTCGGTCGACCTGATGCGCTACCGCGCCGAAGGAGCGAGCGTGATGGACTTTCTGTTCGTGTCGCTCTTTGTCTACGGCAAGGAGCAGGGCTTTGCGCGCTTCAACCTCGGCATGGCGCCGCTCGCCAGCGTCGGCCGTTTCCAAGGCGCGCACGCGCGCGAACGGCTCGCCAACATGCTCTTTCAGCACGGCGAGAACTGGTACAACTTTCAAGGGCTGCGCTTCTACAAGGAGAAGTTCCACCCGGACTGGGTGCCGCGCTACATGGCGTATCAGAACGCGTGGGAGTGGCCGGCGGCCATCACCAACGTGAGCGCGCTCGTGGCGGGAGGCTGGCGGAAGGTCGTGTTTCCTAAACGGGCCTAGCCTGCCGTTCCCGCCCGCTGCGTGAGCGTCTCGATCCACTCGGTCAGCTCCGCCATCGCCTTCTCCGCTTCGTAGATGATCGCCCGGCGCTCCTGCAGCGTCGGGGCCGACCACGTTTCGTTTTCCAGCCGGACGCGGCCGTCGGCCTGCACGTCGACGACCGTCGCGTCCATCGGCTCGACGTATAAGCGCACGTCAGACCCCCGCCGCCGCAGCCGCCCGCTGCGCATCGTCGACGCCGAGGACGATCGCCGCGGTCGGCGACCCGTCGGGACCGCTGCCGTACGCGTACTCGACGTTGACACCCGCGTCCGCGACGAGCCGCAGCGTCGGCGCGAGCGAGCCCGGGCCGTTGGGAATGGAGAGCACGATCACGTCACGCTCGGTGACCTGGTGATGATGTTCGCGCAGCACCGCGCCGGCGTGCACGTGATTGTCCACGACCATCCGGAGCTGGCCGCCTCCTTCGAGCGCCATCGCGAGCACGTTCACGCGCTCGTCGGAGAGCAGACGGCAGACGCCCGCCAGCGCGCCCGGACTGTTCGCAAGACGGAGATTGAGCTCGGTGCGGATAGCCATCCGCACAGCTTACTGAAGGAAGGTGAAAATAGGAATTAGGAAGTAGGACATTAGAATGAATTCCTACTTCCTAATTTCTCGCTCTTTGTGACGTCGTTACGCCAGGACCTTGATCACCACCCGGCGGTTCTGCGCGCGGCCGGCCTTGGTCGTGTTCGGTGCGACCGGCTTCTCCTCGCCGTAGCTGATCACGTTCATCTTGTGCAGCGGAACCTGGTGCTGCTCGTAGAGATACCGCTTCACCGCGTCAGCGCGCTCGAGGCCGATTCGCTCGTTCATCTTCTTGTCGCCCACGCTGTCGGTGTACCCCTCGATCTCGAAATACGCGCCCTTGGGGTCGGCCTTGATCTGCGCAATCATGTCGTCGAGCTTCGCCTTCGCCTCGTCGGGCAGCGCCGTCTTGCCGAACTTGAAGTTGCCCTGGTCCTCGCTCAGCACCACTTCGTAGACGAGACGCTTGGACGCCTTGTCAACCGCGTCGGCCTTGCTCGCCGCCGCGTCGGCCGCGCTGCGCGCTTCGCCGGCGGCGCTGTTGGCCTGCCGCGCCGACTGCGCCGCCTGATCCGCCTTCTGATCGACCGTGGCAATCCTGCCTTCGTTTTGCCGCGTCCGCTCCTGCGTCTCCTCGACCGCCTTCCCGACCGAGTCGACCTTACCGTTCACTTCGCCGACGCTCGTGCGCACGAACTTCTTGGTCGCGCACGCCGTCGAGCCACCGAGCACGAGCGCTGCGATTGGAATCGCCAAAATAAACTGACGCATAATCGTTCCTCCTAATCCGAATTGGGATGTAACTGCCCCGCCACATAGCCGCTCCGGGCCCGCACCGTGAGGTCCTTGTCGCGCGCGCGGACCACGAGCGGATGCCAGCCCGGCTTTCCACTCGATTCGAACGCCAGTAGGTATTGATGCCGCAGCTCGTCGATGATCTGCCGCGCGGCAACGCTGCGATCGGCGATCGTGCTCGCCACGAACACGTGGCCACCCGTCCTCGACGCGAGATCGGCCAGCGGCCCCGCGAGCGGCGAGTGCTCGGCGGTCGGCGTCCGCATATCGGCCGACGGGTTGTCGATCGACGCCACGACGCCGAAGATGTAGACCGGCACGTCGATCGCGCTCGCGACATCCGACACGGCGGCCGGCAGCATCCGGCTCGCGTTGTCGTTGCCATCGGTCAGCACGACCACCGCCCGCCGGCGCCCTTCGCGCGTCCCGACCCGCTCCGCGGTCCGCGCGATCGCGTCGTTGAGCGAGGTGGCGCCGAACGGCACGACCGACGACATCGACGCCGGCAAGGCGTTCAGCCCGGCGGTAAACGGCGCGATCTCCTGCAGCCGCGTGTCGAAGGTGAAGATCGCCGCTTCGTCGCGCGCCGGATCCAGCCAGCTCAACACGTGCTCGGCCGCCTCGCGCGCGCTCGGGAGCCCCGCTTCCATGCTCCCGCTGACATCGAAGAGCAGGGCGACGCTGACGCCGGACGAGTCGGTCCGAAAATCGGTGATGGGCCGCGTCTGCCCGCCGTCGAGCACTTCAAAATCGCGCACCGACAAGTCCTGAACGAACCGGCCTTTGCGGTCGCGAACCACGGCGCTGATCCGCACGAGATCGACGCTCGACGTGAACGTGGCCCTGGGCTGTTGGCCCGCGGCCGGCGCGGCGGATGAGCCGAGCGGCAATGCCGCCAGGGCCGCCACGACAACGCCCATTCGCACGGTGAGTCTCGAACGAATCATTCTGACGCCGGGTAGTCCAAGAACGCTGCCATCAGGTTAAGTATCTGACGAATAAGTATTTATGCTTGAACAGACGCCACGCAATTGGTGAATTGATGAGCTATGGAGCGTAAAAAGTGCACGATCGGCTGGAGTCTGCGGGATGGACGCCGTGTAAAAGTTGCGGTGTGGTCTCGCGGTAAAATGCCGCCGTGGCCCTCACAAGAACCTCAACGACACCGATCGCCGTCGCCAAGCGCGTCAACAGCTTCACCTACGCCATCCGCAACATCATCGCCGAAGCACAACGGGTTGAGGCCACCGGCGTGCGCGTGCGCTACCTCAATATCGGCGATCCGATCGCCTTCGACTTCAAGACGCCGCCGCATCTGATTGACGCCGTCGAGCGCGCGATACGCGACGGCCACAACGGCTATGGGCCGTCGCAGGGCCTGGCGTCGGCGCGCGCCGCGGTCGCCGGGGAGTTCACGACGCGCGGCTTTCCGGTTGACGCCGATCGCGTGTTCATCACGGCCGGCACCTCCGAAGGGATCGAGCTCGCGCTGACGGCGATGGTCGACCCCGATGGCGAAGTGCTCGTGCCGATGCCGACCTATCCGCTCTACACGGCCGTGCTCGCCAAGATCGGCGCGCGCGCCCGCTACTACCGCACCGATCCCGCGAGAGGGTGGATGCCGGATCTCGATCATCTCGAGAGCCTCGTGACGCCGTCCACGTGCGCGCTCGTCGTGATCGACCCGAATAACCCCACCGGCGCGTTGTATTCGACCGCCACGCGCCGGGCCCTGCTCGACATCGCCGA
>JADGOC010000237.1 GCA_017883165.1 Acidobacteriota bacterium | reverse complement strand
CCAGAACTTGTTTTCAGAAGGATTTGCGAGATGGGGGAGGCGCCCGCTACTGTGCGGACGGTGCGAGGGCGCTCGAAGAACACGAGCGGCAGTTCAAGCGACCCTGGGCACTGAGCGAAATTGCAGAGACACCGAGCCGTTCTTGAACTTGGCCAGCTACCTGGGATCGCTGCCGCCGTCCGATAATCCTCAAGCAATGTTTGGAAACGCTCAATGAGACTGCCGAGCGACTTGTTAAAGCGAAGGGCGTCGTTGACCGGATGCTGAAACAGCAGGTGAAGAGATAAGCTCCCGATCGCTCTTCAATCCCGTTGCTCGCAACACTCCCCCTTTACACAATCTTCGCCGCCCGCGCCGCGGGCCTTCTGCTGGTTTGAGGCGGATGTGACCGCGGGACACGTCGCGTGTCAGCTCTTGGACGCGCAGCCACAGCACGGGGGACGGCCTTCGCTTTCTCGATTCCCATTGATAGACGACAGCCTTACCAGCAGCACCAATGCGCTTCGCCAGGGTTCCCTGCGTTAAGTGCATCTGTCGCCGAAGCGCGCGAAGGCGAGCGTCGTAATCGTTCGGAACAATTGGTAGCGGGATGGGGCAGACCTCTTGGCCGCTGAAGCACCGATAGTGCTTCGCGAGGAAGTGTTCGCCCGCTGCGCGGGAAGCGAAGCGCCTCGGACGCCCGAATACGGACTTGACACTGAAGTGTGTCTCCAGCCGTCCGGTTCGAGCCGCCGCTTGCAGGGTACGGATGTGCACGCCCAGTTCCTGGGCCAGTTGGGCGAGCGGCAATAGCTCGCGCTGTTTCGCCCGCGCTGCCAGTGCCGCGCGTGCCCGGGTGATGACGTCAGCGGGCGGACGTCGCATGCCGCTATCCCACATGCGAAACGTGTTGACCGGCACCTTGAGAAGGTCGGCAATCTCTTGTTGTGAGAGGGCCGCGGTGCGGCGGAGTTCACGAAGCTCGTTCACACGACCACATTGCCATTCGCGTCGGGAAACGTAAAGCGACCTCCGGCATATCAGGCCGGTTCTCACGGCGCTTTCCGAGGCTTTCGCGCAAAGCGCCGAAATCCGCCCTTAGAAAAACACTGAGGGAAATCGCGAATTCAGAGATCGCGAGATGATGGCGCAATCTCGCGAGACTGATCACTTTCTTCGATTTGTGTTCGCCCGCGAATTTTCTTGAGGGCGAAATCGGCGAATTCTTTAGGAAATGGCGCGCCCGGCAGGACTCGAACCTGCGACCCCCGGCTTAGAAGGCCGGTGCTCTATCCACCTGAGCTACGGGCGCGAGCGGCGGGACGGCTGATCGTAGCAGACTTGACTTGACTCGTCTCAGCCTATGCCGGCGCGCTCATTACCCGCGCGTGAACGATGATCTGATCGACGTCTCCAGCGCGTCGAGCAGCGCCTTTCGGCCTCGAGTACCCAGGATTAGAGGTGAAGTCCTCGTCCAGGACAAGGACTTCATAGGGCGGCGCGACGGCGATGAGGCCGTGCTGATGGCGTGTGCCTGAGCGGCTCCGCCGGCGAGATGCGTGTGCGACCCGGTCTGCTACGCCAGCGAGCGGCGCCCGCTGAGCAGGCCGACGACGAACAACACGATGGCCACGACCAGCAGCACATGGACGAACGCCCCGATCGTGTACGTTCCGACGATTCCCAGCAGCCACGCGATGAGCAGAAGGACGGCGATCGTGTACAACATGGTGATTTCTCCTACCACCGCAGCTTACGGCATGGCCTGACCAGTGTCTGTGCGTTTGAGCACACGTCGAAAGCGCTACTGCCGTGGGACGGATTTGAGCAGCGATGGAGGCGTCGTCGCGGCGACAGCCCCGAGCAGGTGCGCGTGCTGCTTGAGCCATTCGTATTCCGCGAGCGGCACGTTTCTGAGTAGAGGAGCAGGCTCAACGACGGATTGAGCCGCCGTCGCAACAACCGGGGCGGGGTCGGGGTGCAGGTAGGCGGTGATGCGTTGTTCCATCTGATTGGGAAACGCAGGCGCGGGCCCGACGATGCGGTCGCCGTAGATCCTCAGCATCAATTCCCGAAAGACCGGCAGCGCGACGCGCCCGCCGGTTTCCCTGGCGCCGAGCGACCGATTGTCATCGAACCCGATTCGGACGGCGACCGTGACTCCGTCGATGCCATACGTCGATCCCACGAAGAGCGCATCTCTGAATTCGTTGGTCGTGCCGGTCTTGCCCATGACGGCAATCGGAAACGCATGTGAGTCGAGCGCGTGCGCCGTGCCCGTCGGGATGCGCACGACGCCGCGCAGGCCTTCCTGAATCAACGAGAGCGCGGCGGCGTCGCCGAGCGGCCTCGGCGTCTCGTGCGGTTCGCCGCCCTCGATCGCCTCGCCAGAGTCCCGAACGACGCGCCGGATCACGTACGGCTGCGCGACAAGACCCGAGGCAATCGTCCGGTACGCCGTCGCGAGTTCCAGCAAGTTGACTTCGGACGCGCCCAACGCCGTCGTCGGATAGGGCTGTAATGGTGTCTGCACGCCCAAACTGTGTGACGTCGCGAGGACGGCGTCGATCCCGATCTGCGACGTGATCCAGATCGCGACCGCGTTTCTCGACTCGGCAAGCGCTTCGCGGATCGGAATCAGGCCCTTGAACTGACCGTCGTAGTTCGAAATCCATTTCGGCGGGCCCCCGCCGCCGGTCGGGACGCTGATGGGCTCGTCGGGAACGAGCGTCTCGAGGGTGAAGATGCCCTGCCGGAAGGCCGCCAGATACACCATCGGTTTCATCGCCGACCCTGGCTGCCGCATCGACGTCCTGACGCGGTTGAAGTCGCTGTACGACGTGGCGCGACCTTGATAGACCTGCCTGCCCCCAGCTTCGGCGAGCACGCTGCCATCGCGGTTGTTCAAGACGACCACCGAGCCCTGGACCATTCCACGCGTGCGCGGATGGCGCTGCTCATACTGCTGGAGGCCGTGCTCCAGGGCCTCGGTTACGACGTGTTGGACGCGGGCATCCACCGTCGAATGCACTTGGATGTGGCCTTGCAACAGATCGTCAAGGCCGAGATCGGGGTGCGTGGCCTTGAGTTCATCGAGCACGTGCGCGACGACCGCGGAGGACTGGAACGGCTGCGCCTCGTGTGGCACGACGGCAGGCAGAGGCCGCTGCTCGCCTCTCGTCATTTGGACTCGAGAGATGAAACCGTCGGCCGCCATCAAGTCGAGAATCTGGTTTCTGCGGCGCAGGATCGGGTGCGTCGCCGCCGCTGAGGGCGCGTAGTCGCGGGGCGACTTCGCGATGCCGGCCAGCAGCGCGGCCTTGTCTGCGTCATCGGCGGTGAACGTCGCCAGCGGCCGACCGAAGTAGTATTCCGCCGCCCGTGCGAATCCGTACTGGCCGTTACCCATGTACACGAAGCTCGCATACCGGGCGAAGATCTCTTCCTTCGCGCGGCGCTTGGATCCGAACTGCTCGCGCATCTGTTCTTCGATCCACAGCGAGAGCCGAAGCTCTTCGCGCTTCCGCAGCACCATGTTGACGTTCCGCGCGCCAATCACCAACGACAGGATGCGCGGCAGGAACCCCGCGTTCCGCAGCTGGTAACTGTTCTCCTGCGATGTCTGTCGCAGGAGGAACACGCCGCGAACGAGCTGCTGCGTGATCGTCGAGCCACCCTGGGGAAAGATCGCCCGGCCGCGCATGTTGTCGCGCCGTCCTCCCGTCGCGAGGCGCGTCCCCCACGCGCCG
This sequence comes from Acidobacteriota bacterium, assembly GCA_017883165.1. Lineage (GTDB taxonomy): Bacteria > Acidobacteriota > Vicinamibacteria > Vicinamibacterales > CAVVIG01 > JADGOC01. The sequence goes on along the minus strand of JADGOC010000237.1, from coordinate 1,065 downwards.
AGCCTCACCTTCTCAATCACGCGTGGCAGGCTGGAGTAGTCCACACCATTGTGAGAGAAGAAGCGCTTGTCTTCCGTGGCCAGGATCGCGTCGCGCATGATCGGCGGGATGTCCGCGTATTGCGTAATCTCGCGATACTCCTTGGCGAGCTCGATCAGCGGCTGACCGTTGACGTCGTAGACGTGGCCGATGGCGGGGAACTGAAAATGCGTGAACGGTCCGAGATCCGGCAGGTCCGACCGGTTGAAGTACACGTGATACACCGCACCGGCGGTGAACAGCGCGGCGGCGACCGAGGCGGCGCCGACGAGGACAACGCTCGTCAACAATATGATGGCGCCGCGCGTCCAGGCTGACGCGCCTGACCGAATCGGGCCGCTCGTCACCATGTGACCATGTGTCGTTTTCCTCACTTTGCCACTCTAAGAGATGGCCTCAGGTTTCGCGTGTGCCGCATTGCACAGCGGCCCGCATCGAGATCCGCCATAGTCAGAGCAGAAGAGGACACGATGAAATTCATTCACATGTTTCTGATTGGCTACTTCGTCCTGATTGTCGGCGTCGCGTTGGCCCTGTGGCAGGCTGGCGTCCTGAACCACGTGGCGCCGATCTGGATCGCGATCGGCGTGATCGTCGCCGTTGGTGTCGGGATCATGATGTCGGTTTCGTCAGGAAAGCCCGCGATCACCACGGACCAGTCATGAACGGGTCAGGTCTGGCCGGACAGCGACACCATCATGCTCACAGTCGTAGCAGTTGCCGCGCCGGCTCATGCTGCAGGTGATGCCGCGCTCCCAGGATCGTCTGATAGTCCTCGCTCGCGTACGGACTGCCTTGGTCAGAATGGTGCAGGAGCCCGACGTCCGGACAGCTTTCCGAGGGGCGGCTAACATCCGCCGTCGCGGGCGGTCCGCCCAGAAAGGCCGGTCAGACCATGTGTGCTGTAAGAGACAGCGAACTCGTTGGATGTAACGGGAAGATGGTTGCTGGAAATTTACTACTGTTGTGCAAAAGGGAGGTTATATGAACCGTTGTCCTGTGAACGTGTTCGCCATCGTGACCGTC
>JADGOC010000236.1 GCA_017883165.1 Acidobacteriota bacterium | reverse complement strand
GGCGCGCATCGCGCTCATGCACGCGTGGAGCGGCACGCAGACCGAGGGCTGGTGGCGCGAGGCGTTCGACTTCAACGGCGTGCCGTACGACTACATCAGCATCCAGGACGTCGCGAAGGACGCGAATCTCAACGCGAAGTACGACGTCATCATCTTCGGACCCGGCGGCGGCGGGCAGGGCATCATCGAAGGCATGCCGATGTGGCGCAATGCGATGCCGTGGAAGAACACGCCCGAGACGCCCAACATCGGCACGTGGGCGCAGACCGACGACATCCGCTCCGGCCTGGGGTGGCCGGGCCTCGAGCATCTGCAGGCGTTCGTCAACAAGGGCGGCGTCTTCATCGGCGCGACGACGAGCGCCGATTTCGCGGTGCAGTACGGGCTGACGCACGGCGTCACGGTCAACCGCGCGGCCGCCGCGTCGCGCGTGGTTGGCACACTGCTGCGGACCAAGATCGTGGACGAGGCGAGCCCGATTGTGTATGGCGTGCCGGACAACCTCGCGATGTACAGCAATAGAGGCGACAGCTTCAGCGTCAACGCGGGTACCGGCGGCGGACGGGGCGGTCCGGGCGGAGGCGGTGGTGGCGGCGCCGCGGGCGGTGGACGCGGCGGTGCCCCCGTGCGCGCCACGGGGCGCGGCACGCCGGACGATCCGGACACGCCGCAGGGCCGTCCGACGCTCGATCCGAAGAACGAGCGGCCCGTGCAGCCGACGCCCGCACGGCCGTGGCAGTACTCGCTGCCGACCGACGAACAACTCCGAACGCCGCTCAACGTCACGCCGCCCGAGTTCCGGCCGCGCGTGGCGGTGCGCTTCGGCGATCAGAACGAGCTGCTCGTGTCGGGCCTGCTCGACGGCGGCAGCGAGATCGCGCAGCGTCCGGCCGTGGTCGACGTGCCGGTGGAGAAGGGGCACGTCGTGCTCTTTGCGAACAACCCGATCTACCGCGGCGAGACGATCGGCGGCTATTTCATGGTGTTCAATACGATCCTGAACTTCGACAATCTGAGCGTGGGACGGAAGCTGGATGCGAAATAGTGATCCCTGGAGCTGACGTCGCCCCCGTCACGGTGCCGCTGCGCTCGCGCCGCCTCAAGCGGGTGCAGCTCGTACAGAAGGTCCAGCATGCGGTTCCGGCGCTCGGGCTGCTCGTGGGCGGCGCCGAGAGTCTGCGCGCCGGGGCCCACGGCTTCGAGCTCGTGCTTGCCGTGGTGGGCATCGGGATCAGCGGACTCCTCGGTGCGTCCATCATTCGCAGCCTGCGCGCCGCTCGAGGGGGGCACACGTCCGCCTCCCATCACGGCCACGGGATCGACTGGACCGACATCTGGGTGGCCGGCGTGCTGTTCACCGAGGCCGCCGAGACGTGGCACGTGCGGCATCACATCGCCCGCCCGGTGATCCTCAGCGGCGTCGTCACTCTGGTGATCGGCCTGCTCCACGACCGTCTGGCGGCGAGGGTCGAAAGACGACGATCGCTGCGGCTCACCGACGACCATCTCATCGTCGGCGGCAAACCGTTCCGGAAATTCACCGCGCGGTGGGACGAGATCAAACACATCGACATGACCGAGCACGAGGCGGTGATTCACACCCATCAGGGCCGGCGGCGCCGCCTCAATTTCCTGGATCTCGAGAACGCCGCCGACGTTCGCGCGGCGCTCGAGAAGGCGCAGCAGAGACTGATCCCAGAGGAGCAGCAATGAATACGTGGCCACGTCGCGTCGGGTTGTTCGCGACGTTTCTGGTGTTCGGGCTGGCGATGACCGTCCTGCCGCAGGCGCAGACCGGCGGCCAGGCGAACGTCACCGTGAATCCGGTCTTATACAAAGATCTCTTCTACCGGCCGCTTACGGTCTTCGCCCGCGGCGGCCGCGTCACGACGGTCGCCGGCGTGCCCTCGAATCCGCAGGTGTACTACATGGGCACGTGCGGCGGCGGCGTGTGGCGGACGACGAATGCCGGCGTGCGGTGGGAGCCGCTCACCGACGGCCAGATCGGCGTCGGCACGATCGGCGCCGTCTCGGTGGCGGACAGCAATCCGAACATCATTTACGTGGGCACCGGATCGGCCGATCCGCGCGGCAACGTCACCAACGGCGACGGCGTGTACAAGTCCGTTGACGCCGGCAAGACGTGGCAGCACGTCGGCCTCGAGAAGGCCGGCCTCATCGGACGCATCCGCATCCATCCGCAGAACCCCGATCTCGCGTACGTCGCCGTGCTCGGCAACATCTTCGGGCCCAACAAGGAGCGCGGCGTCTATCGCACGAAGGACGGCGGCACGACGTGGGAGCCGGTGCTCGCGGTGAGCGACAAGACGGGCGCGATCGACATCGCGATGGATGCAAAGAATCCGAGTACGCTCTTTGCCGCGATGTGGACGACGCGGCGCACGCCGTGGACGATCGATTCTGGCAGCACGGAAGGCGGCCTCTTCCGCTCGACCGACGACGGCGATCACTGGCAGAAGCTGGCCAACGGTCTCCCGAAAGGCGTGGCGGTCGGCAAGATCGGCGTCTCCATCTCGCTGGTGAATCCGAAACGCGTCTACGCGCTCATCGAAGCGGCCGGCGACCAGGGCGGCGTCTATCGCTCCGACGACGGCGGCGACACGTGGGCTCGGACCTATGCGGGCCGGAACCTCCTGCAGCGCGCGTTCTACTACACGAAGATCTACGCCGACCCGGTGGACGTGGACACGGTGTATGCGCTGAACACGGGCGCCTTCAAATCGACCGACGGCGGCAAGACGTTTCAGAACGCCGGCATTCAGGCCCACGGCGATCATCACGACCTCTGGATCAACCCGACCAACAACAAGGCGCTGATCAACTCCAACGACGGCGGCGCGACCGTGTCGATCGACGGCGGCCGCACCTGGTCGACCCAGGGTAATCAGCCGACGGCGGAGCTGTACCGACTCGAGGTCGACAAGCGGTGGCCGTACTACGTCTACGCCGCGCAGCAGGACAGCGGGACGATCGCCGCGCCCAGCTCGAACGTGGGCGACACCTACGGCGTCGGCGGCGGCGAAAGCGGCTACATCGCGGTCGATCCGCGCAACTACAACCTCATTTACGCCGGCAACTACGGCGGGTCGATCACTCGTACGGATCGCTACAACGGCGTCTCGGAGAACATCCGCGCCTACGCCGACGAAGAGACGGGCCAGCGCGCCGCGGACATGAAGTACCGCTTTCAATGGAATGCGCCGATTCGCCTTTCTCCGCACGATCCCGACGTCATCTACACGACGTCCCAGTACGTGCACCGCTCGCACGACGGCGGGCAAACGTGGGACGTCATCAGCCCGGATCTGACGCGCAACGACAAGACCAAGCAGGACTACGCCGGCGGCGCCGGCATCACGCGCGACGACACGGGCGTCGAGGTCTACTCGGTGATCTTCGCGTTCGAGGAATCGCCCGTGACGCCGGGTCTCTTCTGGGCCGGCAGCGACGATGGTCTCGTGCACATTTCGCGCGACGCGGGAAAAACCTGGCAGAAGATCACGCCGCCAGGGCTTCCGGAGTTCGCCACGATCAACGTGATTGATCTCTCGCCGACCAATGCCGGACGTGCGATCGTCACCGCGTACCGCTACATGCTGAACGACTTCACGCCGTACGTGTACGAGACCAGCGACTACGGCCAGACGTGGAAGCGCATCGCCGACGGCACCAACGGCATCCCGATGGGCCACTACGTCCGCGTCGTCCGCGAGGATCCCGATCGCCCGGGGCTGCTCTACGCGGGCACCGAGTACGGCATGTACATCTCGTTCGACGATGGCGGGCACTGGCAGAAGTTCCAGAACAATCTACCGATCACGCCGATCATGGATCTCAAGGTCTATCGCAAGGATCTGATTGTCGCCACCGAAGGGCGCGCGTTCTGGATCCTCGACGGTCTGCCGGTCGTGCAGCAGCTCAAGGTCGGCACGGAAACGGCGGCCGGCGTGCTGTACAAGCCCGCGGACGCGTACCGGCAGGGCGGACCGCTGCCGACGTTCTATTACTGGCTGAAGGATCAACCGACCGCCCCGGTCGCGCTGCAAGTGATGGACTCGACCGGCGCCGTCGTCTTCACCGGCACGGGGCAGCCAGGCGCGGGCATGATCGCTCCGCCGTCGCCGGTTCCCGCGCCTCCGGGTGCGGGCGGACGCGGCGGACGGGGCGGACCACCGGCCGCGGGCGGCGTCGCGGTGGAACCTGGCGGTGACGCGCCGGCCGCTGCGCCGCAGGGCAGAGGAGCCGCGGCACCGGCGGGCGCGGCGCCGGCCGGCGGCCGCGGTGGACGCGGCGGCTTCGGCGGCGCGCCGATCGTCAGCGCGCATCAAGGGCTGAACCGCTCGACGTGGAACGCGCGGCTCGGGCCGCTGTTCACCGTGCCGCCGCGGATCGTGATGTGGGGCGGCGGTGGCGGCGGCGGTCAGGGGCCGAAAGCCGCGCCTGGCGTCTACACCGTCAAGGTGACCGCGGGCGACTGGTCCGGCACGCAGACGTTCCGGCTGAACAGCGATCCGCGGCTGCCGGCGATGACCGACGCGGAAGGCGCGGAGCAGTTGAGGATCGCGCGCGAGACCGGCGTGCGGATCAAGCAGCTCTACGATACGCTGCTGACGATTCGCGACGTGAAAAAGCAGGCGTCCGACATCGCGCAGAAAGCGGACGCGCGCGCGCGAATGGAAGCGGCGGCGAAGATCCTGACCGACAAGCTCGTCGCGATCGAAGGCGAGATCACGCAGCTGCAGGGCGAAGCGGGGCAGGACGCGCTGAATTTTCC
>JADGOC010000235.1 GCA_017883165.1 Acidobacteriota bacterium | reverse complement strand
CCGTGGCTGTCGACGATCGGCACGAACCCACATTTGTGGTCGTGCATGATCTTGACGGCCGTCGCCACGTCGTCATTCGGCGTGCACGTGGCGACGTCCTTCCGCATGATTTCCTTGACGGTCATGGTCGTGCTCCCTGGGGCGCCTGCCCTGACTCGGCACGGCGCCCACATCGTACTGACGTGTTTACTCGCGCCGTCCCGGCTGGTGCCCGATCCAGCCGACCGCCACGCCAACGGCCAGCCCGACCCCGAGCGCGATGCCCAATGCGAGTAGCGGTTGACGCTTCACACGGTGAACGGCCTCGTCTTTGAGGTCCGCGAGTTCCTCCACGCCGCGCTTGACCGACGTGATCGCCCGCTTGGCGGCGTGAACGCCATCTTCGACGGCGTCGGTCGCACGGGACTTGAGCAACCGCGCCTCATGTGAAAGATGCTCCGCCTGGCAACAGGCATCAGTCACTTGGTCACGGACAGTCGTGCTGCTTGCGGTCTCTGGTGTGTCAATGGTGGCGGATGTCATGGAAGTCTTCCTCCGGAATCGCTTGCGGCGTCGTGAATCAGAGCGTGCAATACGCCGGCCGACTGCCGTCCACGATAAACGCCAGCAGCACGGGAGATTTTGGTCCAGCGCTCTGCACGGTGCCGACCTTTCGCCGATCTGGCCACGCTCTCCGACGAGAATTCGGCATCGGCGACTGCGCCGCTACTCAAAACGCAGCGCGGCGAGCGGGTTCAGCCGCGACGCCTTGCGCGCGGGAAAGACCCCAAACGTGATGCCCACGAGGACCGAGACGCCAAACGCGATGGGTATGGCAATTCGAGGCACGACGTAAGGCACGTGAATCAGATGCGCCACACCGTAAGCGCCTGCCAGGCCCACGCCGATGCCGATGACCCCGCCGAGGGCGGACAGGATGGACGCCTCGACCAGAAACTGCGTCAGGATGTCGCCCGCCCGCGCGCCAACCGCGAGTCGGACGCCGATCTCCCGGGTCCGCTCGGTCACCGACACGAGCATGATGTTCATGATCCCAATACCGCCGACGACAAGCGAGACCGCCGCGACGCCGGCCAACAGTGTGGTGAGCATGCCGGTCACCGTCTGCAGCAGTGCTTGGATCTCGCGCGGATCGCGCACGGCGAAATCATCCTCCTCACCTGGGAGAATGTGCCGTCGCTGGTGCAGCACTGCCGTGATTTCCCGCTTCGCATCGTCGATGCGATCGGTCGACGCGGCGGAGACCAGGATGCTTCCCACGCGGTCGTTGCCGACGATTCGACGTGAAAACGTCGAAAACGGCATGAAGAGGACGTCGTCCTGATCCATCCCGAATGCGGAAGCACCCTTCCCCTCGAGCACGCCGATCACTCGACAGACAACATCGTGAACGCGCATCTCCTTGCCGATTGGATTCTGGCTCTCGAAGAGCGCTTCGCGAACGGTTTCGCCAATGACGCAGACCTGTGCCGCCCGTCGATTGTCGTCCGGGAGGGGCAATCGACCGACCGAGACCGGCCACTGGCGAATGTCGAAGTACTCGGCGGTGACGCCGCCGACATTGACGTTGCGATTGTTCGATCCGGCAACGGTGCGTAACATGCGCGAGTTGACCGGCGCCAGTAGGCCGACGTTGTGCGCCTGCCGACGAACGACGTCCACGTCAGCCATCGTAAACAGGGGCACGCCAATCGTCGGAGGGCCAAACGAGCGTGTCGCGCCAGGTGCCACAATCAGCATGTTGGAGCCGAGCCCTGAGATCGCCTCCCCGACGTACGCTGTGGCCCCTTCTCCCATGGCTTCCATCATGACGACCGCCGCGACACCGATGACGATGCCAAGGGTCGTGAGCAGCGAGCGCATCTTGTTGCGCAGCAGGGCGGAGAGGGCGAGTGGCGTGGTCAACGAGAGTGTCATCGAGCAACCTTCCGCTCGTCGGCGACGATCCGGCCATCACGAAAGCCGATCTGGCGCGCCGCGTACGCGGCCCATGTCACGTCGTGCGTGACCATGACGACCGTGATCCCGCGGTCTCGGTTGAGCCGTGCGATGAGCTGCATGACTTCCCCGCCGTTGTGTGAATCGAGGTTGCCCGTCGGTTCGTCGGCCAGGATGACTTCAGGCTCGTTGACGATGGCGCGTGCGATCGCCACACGCTGCTGCTCGCCGCCTGAGAGCTGATTCGGCCGCGCGTCCTCTCGCCCGGTCAGCCCCACTGCAGCCAGCGCCGCTTCAGCGCGGCGTTGACGCTCGCGCAGGCCGATGTTTGCGTACACGAGCGGCAATCCGACATTCTCGAGCGCCGAGGTTCGCGCGAGGAGATTGAACGACTGAAACACGAAACCGAAGCGCGAGTTGCGCAGTGCGGCGAGCACGTCTGGCCAGAGCCCCTGAACCGGCGTGCCCTCGATCCGATAATCGCCCTCGCTCGGCAACTCGAGGCAGCCGAGGATGCTCAGGGCCGTGGACTTGCCGGATCCAGAGGGCCCCGTGATTGCGACGAACTCGCCCGCGTCGATGTCGAGGTCAACCTGATGGAGCGCGCGCACGATCGCCCGCTGCTCGCCATACACCTTGGTGACGGCCCGTAACGACAGAAGCGGCTCAGCCACCGCGGCCGGCACGGGCCGCTCTTCAACGGCCGTTGGCATACGCCTTCCTTCCCTCCGGCGTCAAATCCACAAGGACGTCGGTGCCGGGAGCCAGCGGGCCTGATGCGATTTCGGTCAATTCTCCGTCGGAGATCCCCGGGCGTACCGTGACGCGACGGAGCGCGTCTCCTTGGAGGAGCCAGACCCCTGCGGTGTCGGTGCTCTTCGCGCCGGGCGGTGTGAAGTGGAGCGCGGCATTCGGAACGCTGATCACGTTTGTCACCGAGGCGGTGCGGATGCGGATCGACGCGGTCATCCCTGGCTTCAGTGCCAGGTCCACGTTGTCCACCTGAACCACGGTCCCGTACGTCACGACATCCTGGACGACCACGGGCGAGTTCCGGACTTCCGTCACGACACCCTCAAACACCCGATCGGGATACGCGTCAACGGTGAACGTGACGTGCTGCGCGATCGCGACCTCCCCGATGTCGGCTTCATCGACAGCGGCCACAACCTCCATCTTGCGCAGGTCGGCAGCCACGGTGAACAGCACAGGCGTCTGGAGCACTGACGCGACCGTTTGACCGGGATCGATGTTGCGTGTGATGACGATGCCGTCGATCGGCGCACGAATGACCGTGCGATCGAGATTCGTGCGCGCGACGTCATAGGCCGCCTGCTGTGCGGCCAGTTGCGCTTGGGCCGCCGTCACGCGCTGCTCGTTGAGCTGCGCGGTGGCACGCGTGGTGTTGTACTCGGCATCCGCGAGAATCCTCTGCGCGTGAAGCTGCTCGGCCCGTGCGAGGTCGCTGTGGGTGCGATCGCGGTCGGTCTTGGCCTGCTCCACGGCCGCGCGCGATGCCGCAAGCGTCGCCTGCGTCTGCGCGAGCTGCGCGGCCAGGGCGGTGCGATCGAAGCGCGCGAGCACCTGACCGGCCTTCACGTGGGCGTTGTAATCGACCTCCACGGTCGCGATGCGTCCAGAGATTTCTGCTCCCACCTGCACCGTCGTCACCGCGTCCACGTGACCCGTGGCGCGCACCTCGCGCACGAGATCGCCCTGCGACACGGCCTGCATGCGGAAGCGTGCGGCAAACGGCACCGGCTGCGGCCGCAGCACGACCCACGCGATGGCGATCAGCACCGCGATGGCGGCCGGCAGCGTCCACCACAACGTACGCCGACGCTGTCGCCGCGTGCTCTCGCGTTCAATCAACTCGGTGAGTGAACGACCTGGCTGCCGAACAGGGATTGCCGTCTCAGCCGTGGTCATGCCTGGCTCTCCTGCAAAAAGCGAAGCGTCGCGCCACACACCCAACGTTCGACGCGCGACGACATTCCGGCAGTCGCACTGCATTGCCGCCGGTATTCCGCCCGTCACCCGCGCGAACCACAGGGTTTCGATTCGGATCGCGGATTCATTCAAGGGATTTGCAAGCCTGTGACCGCGCCTCGGTCGCGCTGCGCGTTGTGGGCTGGCAGCGTTGATGCTCCATATCGCTGACGTGGTACGCGATGTGCGTTCCTCGGATTCAGAGTTCCGCAAGAGGGGGAAGAAATGGCCAGATCACCGGTGACCGTTACTGCCCCGCCCCTCATCGAGTGTCCTATCTGCGGGTCGCAAGGCAAGGTACTTCGCCATGATATCCGCGCGTCGCTGGTCTATTCCTGTCAGCAGTGCCTGCACGAGTGGCAGATCGATCCGGCACAAGAGCTGCCGCAAGCGGACTCCATGGTGGTCGAGCGTCCGCGAAGGCCTTCGGCGCGCAGCGGGCCGCCTCGCAGACCGTGACTTGTCCAGGAGTCGGACATGGGATCGACCATCGAAACGCTCGAACGCACTTTGGATCTCCAGCCGGGAAGCCCGACACGGTCCGCACCGTTCCGGCGAATTGCGGTCTGTGTCGACGGCTCTGAGATGGGCGACACCGTCGTGCGCCACGCGGCCGTGCTTGCCGCAGCGTTCGGGGCACCGCTGACCATTCTCCGCGTTCTCGAGACCGCATCGAACGGGGACACCACTCCGCCCGACCCGCTCGACTGGGGCATTCGACAGCGGGAGGCGCGCGCGTATCTGGACCGGCTGGTCTCGCTGGCACGCCACCGCGACATCGACGTCCGGGCCGAGCTCATTCAGGGGCGCGCCGCGGAGCAGATCTGTTCCTGGGCCTTGCAGCACGGCGCGGACCTGACCGTTCTGGCCA
>JADGOC010000080.1 GCA_017883165.1 Acidobacteriota bacterium | reverse complement strand
CCCGTGATGATCGCCGCGTGGCCGGCGGCGAGAAACCCCTCGACGCGCGTGTGCGGCATCTCTGCGACGATCTCCATCACGGGCGGAATGAACTTGTGCGCCGAGAGCACCGAGAAGTTGGCTGGCACGCCGGCCAGGATGACCGCGGCAGTCGCGACGGCCGTCGTTTCGAAGCCGGTCGCGAAGAACACGACCTCGTCGCCGGTCTCGCGCGCGAGATCCACGGCTTGGGCGACGCTGTACACCACGTCGAGGTGGGCGCCGGCCGCCTGAGCGTCGGCCAGCGAGCCAGCCGTCCCGGGCACCTTCAACATGTCGCCGTAGGTCGCGATACGGACTCCTTGCATGGCGAGGGCGACCGCTTCGTCGATTTCCGGCAGATCGGTGATGCACACCGGACAACCGGGGCCCATGATGACGTCGAGGCTGCGCGGAAACCCGGCCCGCAGGCCGAACTTCGCGATCGCCTGCTCGTGGCTGCCGCACACGTGCATGACCGCCACGGGCGAGCGCCCGACCTCTGCGACGGCCTGCTCGAGGGCTCCGCCAAGCGCCCGCGCGCGATCGGGATCCCGGAATTCGAGACGGCCAGTCACGGCTTGCTCTCTCGCGGTGCCCCGGCGGCGAGCTCCGACCGTACGTCAGCCGCCATCAGGTCCTCTCGCGTGCCCTCCGTGCTCTCCTGCAGGAGCTGCTCGTAGACCGCGAGCGTCGCCTGCACGTCCTCGACGGGAATCCTCCGAATGGCGAAGCCCACGTGATTGAGCACGTAGTCGCCGATCGCGACCGGTTCGTCGACGAGATCGAGACGCACGCGCCGCCGCACGCCCCAGAAATCGACGACCGCCGTGAGATCGTCAAGCTCGACGACCAACCCGGGAACACCCAGACACATGGCTACGTTCTCCGTTCTGCGTTCTACGTTCGCGTCAGCGCATCCGCGACGATCGCTTGCCCGAGCGCGAGACCACCGTCGCCCGGCGGCACCAGCTCGTGGAGCCGGACGTCGTGTTCCGGCGCGAGCGCCGCCCGCACCGACTCGGCCAGCCGCGCGTTCTGAAAACAGCCGCCGCTGGCCACGACGGGCAAAGAGCCGAAGACGCTCGCGACGCCCGCGACGAGCGTCGCGGTGGCGTCGGCCAGCGTGTTGTGAAAGGCGGCCGCGATCGACGTCACTGGCTCACCGGCCAGTCGTTCGGCGATGGCCGCGCGCAGCGCGGGCCGCAGATCCAGCTCCCAGGGCGCAACGTCGCGCCGGATCTTGAATGGGTACGAACGGGACACCGCTGGATCTGCCGCCTGATTCCATTCCGTCGCGATCTGTCCTTCGTAGCCGGCTCGCGGACGCCCGAGAAACAGCGCACCGAACCCGTCGAAGTACCGCCCGACGCCGCGCGCGAGCGGCGCATTCACCGACGCACGCAGCAGGTGGCGCACTGCGGCGAGGTTGCGGTGAGTGATATCCTCGAACAGCGCCCACACGCTCGCGGGCGCGTCTTGCCCAAAGGCGTCGGTGATGAGCGCCACCGCGATGCGCCACGGTTCGCGGATAGCGGCATCGCCGCCGGCGAGCGGAATCGGGCGGAAGGTCGCCACGCGAGTGAAGGACGCCGCGTCGGCCACGAGCACCTCACCACCCCACATCGTGCCGTCTGTCCCGAAGCCACTGCCGTCGTACGCGATGCCAATCGCGAGGCCGTCGATCTGGTGCTCCGCCATCGCGCTCACGACGTGCGCGTGGTGGTGTTGAACCGGCACCTTGATCACGCCGGACCGCTCTCTGGCATACGCCGAGGACAGATAGTCCGGGTGCATGTCGTACGCGACGATCTCCGGCCGAAGCTGCAGGAAGCGCTCGAGCCGCGCGATGCCGCCCGTATACGACTCATACGTCTCGACATTCTCGAGATCGCCGATGTGCGGCCCGAGCCATGCGGTGTCGCCGGCGGCGAGGCAAAAGGTGTTCTTGAGCAGCGCGCCGCACGCCAGCACGGGTCGCGCAAACGGCCGTGACACGGGCACCGCGCGCGGGACGTACCCGCGCGATCGCCGCAGCACGGACGCGCGGCCGGCGATGACCGTCACGACCGAGTCGTCGCACCTGGTCTCGATGGCGCGGTCGTGCATCAGAAACAGATCGGCGATGCCGCCGAGGCGCCGCACGGCTTCGTCGTTGTGGACGGCGATCGGCTCCTCCGACAGATTGCCTGACGTCATCACGAGGGAGCGCCTCGCATCGGCGATCAGCAGGTGATGGAGGGGTGAATACGGCAGGAACACACCCACCAAGCGGTTGCGCGGAGCCACGTTGCCGGCGATGCCGCTCCCGTCGCGCTTGGGCACCAGCACGATCGGCCGCTCCACCGACATCAGCAGACGACGCTCCTCGCCGCCAATCACGGCGACGGCCTCAGCCGCCGCGAGATTCTCGACCATGACGGCCAACGGCTTCTCGTCGCGGTGCTTGAGCCGGCGCAGGCGCGCCACGGCGTCCGCCGACGTCGCGTCGCACGCCAGATGAAAGCCGCCGACGCCCTTGACGGCGATGATCAGCCCCTCGCGAATCGCCAGGGCCGCGACCGCGATCGGATCGCCGCGATCGAGAGCCGCGCCGTTGGCCGCATGCAGCGTGAGCCGCGGTCCGCAGGTGGGACAGGCGTTCGGCTGCGCATGGAACCGGCGATCGTCCACGTCGTCGTATTCGCGCTGGCACGACGGACACATCGTGAACGGCGCCATCGTCGTCGTGCCGCGGTCGTAGGGGATGTCGCGGGCAATCGTGAAGCGCGGTCCGCAGTTGGTGCAGTTGGTGAAGGCGTAACGAAAGCGGCGGTTCGCGGGGTCGACGATTTCCGCCGCGCACTCGTCGCAGGTCGCGAGGTCCGGGGGAATCGAGACCCGCCGTTCGGCGGCGGCTCCGCTTTCGACGATGGCGAATGCCGATGTGGGCTCGGCGGGGATGGGCGTCTGCTGGACGTCGAGAATGCGGGCAGCCGGCGGCGGGTGCGCCAGCGCGTCAATGAAACGCGCCAGCGCCGCCGCGTCGCCAAATGCTTCGATCGTGACGCCGCTCGCGTCGTTGCGCACGCGTCCCGTGACGCCGGCGAGGTGGGCTGTGCGATACACCCACGGTCGGAAGCCGACGCCTTGCACCGTGCCCATGATGCGGATGCGTCGTCCTTCCCGCGTGCCCGGGCGGTCGTCGATCCACGCAGGACCGCCGTCCGCGAACGACGAGGCCATCAGCGCGCCGTCTCGAGGACCGCGTCCCAGGGGATCGGCGTCGCGTGCACCTCGGCGGCAAATGCGGCCGCATCCGGCTGCTGGCGATACGCGCGATAGTCGGTCTCACCGGTGTTCGGATCGACCACTTCCGGGACGTAGAACGCCTTCTGGGGCGGCATGAACTTGCCGCTCGCGTAGTCGGTCACGAAGATGGTCGGTTTCTCGTCCGGATGCGCCGCGAGGTACTTGGCCATGCATCCGGGTCCGCGGAATTTCGAGATGAACTGGCCGTCAATCATTTCGCCGGCAACGCGCTCGTTGCTGATGGACCGGCGGCAGCGGAAGCACTGATCGCCGACCTCCACCTTGACAGGCGCAACGGAACTACACGAAAGGGTCACGAGGGTTGCCAACCCGAGACAGGCCATTCGCGCTGCGGTCATTGCGGTCATGTAATCCTCCAGCCAGTGGTTCGGACCGCAATGACAGTGCCAGCGGATTTGCTCAGGATTACGCGGAATACGGAACGTACTGGCTGCTACCGCCGGATTCCCGGCAGCCACATCTGAGGAGGGAGTCCCGACGCCCGACTCGTGACCCCTCACTCGGCGCGGAGGACGGCGATCGGGTCGACCCTGACCGCGCGGAGCACGGGGCCGATCGACGCCAGCAGCGCCGCGGCACCGAGCACGGCGCTGACCGCGATCCACACGCGCGGATCCCAGGCGGCGATCAGGAGCAGGGCGCGCCACGTGATCGACGTCACCCACAGCGTCCCGGCGAGCCCGCCGATGACGCCGATGGCCACGAGCGGCAGATCGCGGCCGACCGCGACGGCGGCGAGACGCCGAGGGTCGGCGCCGAGCGCCAGCCTGATGCCCAACTCCGTCAGGCGCAGCGAGCAGGATTGGCTGAGCGCGGCGTACACACCCGTGAACGCGAGCAGCAGCGCGAGCGCGGTGACGGAGCCGAGGACCGTCATCATCGTGGTCAGGCCGGTGAACTGGCTGTCGAAGCTGTGCCCGAGCGTCGTCACTGGCTCCATCGCGACGCGGGGCGATGCGTGGGCGACGGCGGACGCGAGGCTCGCCGGCGGCACCGGCGCGCCGGCGTGCGGCTTCACAAGCAGGTAGACGGTTGGCGGCCACTCGCGCGCGCCGACGATCCAGGCGATCGGCCGCTCGCCGAGCCGCGCGTCCTGGATGCCGAGCGCCGACGACAGGGGAAACGGATCGGCGGCCACTGCGGTGACAGGCATCCAGTCCGAAACCGGCACGGACATGATTCGGGCGCGCCACTCCCCCGTCGCTCCGCTCCAGCACTTCTGCGCGCCGCGCGCGCTCACGATGATCGCCGGGCCTCGTGAGGCCGACGGAATGGTGCCGCGCTCGAGCGCCAAGCCGAGCGCGGCGAAATAGCCGGGCGTCACCAACGCGATGGACGCGCGGCACTCCGCCGATCCGTTCGACGACACCGCCTGCATTGACGCGGACGATTCCCCGCCGGGCAGCTCGGTCGCGAGCGCGACGGTCTTCACGTCTCCGCGGCGCGCGATCTCGTCGACCACGCGCGAGTACACGTCGGCGCGCGCTGCCGCATCGAGATCGGCCGGCGTGACCAGACGCGCCACCTGTACGCGCGTGTCGACCGCGGGGCGTAGCACACGCTGCACTTCGGCGAAGAAGCGGATGAGCATCGCGCTAAACACGACGAGCACCACCGCCAGCCCCACCTGCAGGACGACGAGCACGTCGCCGACACCGTAGCCAAGGCGCGGCACCAGCAGGCGCCGGAAGCCACCCGCGATGAGCGGCGCCAGGTCGCGCCGCATCGCCGACACGGCCGGGGCGAGCGCGGTCCCGAGGAGCGCCACGACCGATGCGATCGCGGCGACAGCGACCATCGCATAGCCGCCGTGAATCGATCCGGCAAGCGCGGGCATGCGGCTCTCGATTTCGAGGCGGAGCAGCATCATGCCCCACGCCGCAAGCAACACTCCGGCGATCGCGCCGGCGACGCCGAGCAGGGCCGCCTCGACGACCGACAGACGCGCGAGCCGCGCCGGCGTGGCGCCAAGCGCGCTGCGAATCGCCAGCTCGCGCTGGCGGGCGAACGTCCGGATGATCATCAGGTTGCCGACGTTCGCGCACGCGATGAGCAGCACGGCGAATGCCGGAGCGATGAGACCCTCCAGGCCGGGCACGGTTCGGATCTTGTTCTCGTCGGGAATCGACCGGAGCAGCGAGCGGGTCTCGCGCGCGTTCGCGGCGGCGCCGGCGCCGCGCTGGAGCACGACGTCGAGCTCCGCCCGCGCGTCAGCGACGCTGGCGCGGTCGACGAGACGGCCCGCGATGTCGACGAGCACGGGGTGCTTCGCGTCGACAACAAGCGGCAGCCAGACGTCGACGCCGCGGTTCGGCAGCCAGAACCCGCGCGGCATGACGCCGACGATTTCGCGCGGCTGCACGTCGACGGCGAGGCGCTTGCCGATCACGGAGGGATCCGTGTTGAACCGCTCGCGCCAGATGCGATCGCTGATGATCGCCGTGTCCGCCCGTGTGAAGTCGTCGGGAGCAAAGGCGCGGCCGAGCCGGGGAACGACGCCCGCCAGCGCAAAATAGTCGCCGGTCACGAGCAGCGTCTCGAGCGTCTGACCGTCGGCGCCGCCGACGATCGCTTCGCGGCCGGTCCAGGCCGTCAGCTGCGCGAGCGTGCGGGCCGCGCCCTTCCATGCCACGAAGTCGGTCGACGAAGGCTCTTGATGTCCGGCCGGACGCGTGTCGTCCGCGCGCCACGCGCGAATCACCGTCTCCGGCGACGCTACCGGCGGCAGATCATAGATGACGATGGCGAAGAAGCTGCCGAACACAGCCGCGACGCCGATCGCCGACGCCAGAATGGCCACAATCGCAAGCGCCGCGACAGGACGCTTCGCGAGCGTGCGGACACTCCAGCGGACGTCAAGCCAGAGAGCATCCATCCAGTCGACTCTTCCAGACTATCGACTCTCGACTAGTAGTTTGTTAGACGCCCACCACGCCTGTTGGCCGAGGGGATTCGGACGCTCCTTCACATCGACGCCGAACCGCTCGAGAGCGGCGACGACGGCGTGCACCGCCTTGGGGATGGCGGCCTGCACAGGCTTGCTGAGCTCGAGGTTCATCTCGATGACGCCCGGGACGACGCCGACCAGGGCGATCTCGCTCGGCGCACGGCCGGCGAACTCCAGCGCGAGCAGCGTCTCCTTCAAACCGGGATCGTGGGGGCTCACGCGCGGCGACGGCGAGCGGACGAGGAGATCGTCTTTCTTGTACAAACGCAGCGTCCCGGGCGGCAGATCGCTTTTCACCGTGTCCACGATGATGACGCGTTTGGCGTCGGCCAGCCAGGGTGAGAGATCGAGCCCGGGAGTGCCGAGATCGACGACCTCCACGTCGGGGGGCACGATGTACTCGGCTTCGAAGGCGCGCACGACAGCAGGGCCGACACCATCGTCGCCCATCAGCACGTTGCCGAGCCCGAGCACGTAGATCGTCGGGGTCGTCACGTCGTCAGAGGGCCTTCACGGTGGCAATTTCGGCCCCGTCCACGTCGAGCGTGTGGATCGCGCAGGCGATGCACGGGTCGAACGAATGCACGGTGCGCAGCACTTCGAGCGGAAGCTCCGGATTGGCCACCGGGTTGCCGACGAGCGATGCCTCGTACGGGCCCGGCTGGTTCTTCGCGTCGCGGGGACCCGCGTTCCACGTCGACGGCACGACGGCCTGGTAGTTCTTGATCTTTCCGTCCTCGATCACAATCCAGTGCGACAGCGTGCCGCGCGGCGCCTCGTGGAAGCCGAATCCCTGCTGCTCGCCTTTCGGAAACACCGGCTCGTTGAAGATGCGGGTGTCGCCTTTGCCGATGTTCTCCGCGAGGAGGCCCCAGTGTTTGGTCGCGAGCTCGCAGATGACGGCCGTGCGGATCATGCGCGCCGCATGACGGCCGAGCGTCGAGTGCAGGACGGCGGGCGTCAGCGTGGCGCCGGCCACCTTCCCCGCTGTCTCGAGGGTTCTTGACGCCCAGCGTTTCGTCGGTTCGTGCCCCTGCGCGAACGCCACGAGCACTTCCGCGAGAGGACCGACCTGCATGACGTGCCCGTCGAAGCGCGGCGACTTGATCCACGAGTATTTCTTGTCGGCGTCGTACGGCGTGTACTTCGGCACCGTGTCTTCCTCGTACGGGTGCCGCTGCCAGTCGCCGTCGTACCAGGAGTGCGCAATCGATTCGGAGACGTTCTTCTGGAAGTACGGATCCTCGAACGAGCTGATCGGTTTCACGCCGGCCAGATCGCCATTGAAGATCGTCCCGCCGGGCATGTCGAATGCCGCGCCCTTCGTGTCGGTCGGGAAGTCGGGCACGGCGAGGTAGTTGGTGACACCGCTGCCATACTTCAGCCAGTCGGCGTACATCGCGGCGATCGCGCAGACGTCCACGAAGTACACCTGCTCGATGAACGCCTTCATGCCGTCGAGGAGATCCTTCACCTGGTAGAGCTTCGACATGTTCAGTGTCGAATCGTTATCCAGGTTGATGGCGTTGGCGACGCCGCCGACGGCGAGGTTCTGAATGTTGGGCGTCTTCGCGCCGAGAATCGCCACGACCTGGTTCGCCTTGCGCTGGTAGTCGAGCGCCTGCAGGTAATGCGTCACGGCCAGCAGGTTCACCTCGGGCGCCAGTTTCATGGCGGGGTGTCCCCAGTAGCCGTTGGTGAAGATTCCGAGCTGCCCCTTGGCGACGAAGCCGGCGAGGCGATCCTTCACGGCCTGAAACTCTTGGCGGCTGTTGCCAGGCCAGTCCGAAATGCTCGCCGCAAGCGCCGCCGTCTTGATGGGATCGGCCTTGAGCGCGGACACGACGTCGACCCAGTCGAGCGCCGACAGCTGATAGAAGTGCACGATGTGATCGTGCATCGCGTGCGCGGCGACGATCAGGTTGCGGATGTATTGCGCGTTCGGCGGAATCTCCAGCTTCAACGCGTTCTCGACCGCGCGCACCGACGCGATCGCGTGGACGGTCGTGCACACGCCGCAGAACCGCTGCGTGAAGATCCACGCCTCGCGCGGGTCGCGCCCCTGCAGAATCCGCTCGATGCCGCGGAACATCTGGCCCGACGACCACGCTTTCGTCACGACGCCGCCGTCGATCTCGACGTCGATTCTCAAGTGCCCTTCGATGCGGGTCACGGGATCGACGGTGATGTGCGTGCTCATCAGACTGCCTGCCTTTCGGCCGCCGCGGGGTGGCCGGCGAGAATCGGAAACGTTTTCACGATGAGGATGTACGCGATGAGCTCAACGGAGACCAGGCCGAGCGTCACGAGGATTTCTTGCACGCTGGGAAAGTACGACCAGTGGGCGCCTGGCGTGAACGCCACCAGGTACGTGTCGAAGCGGTAGAGGGCGCCGGCGAACATCATGACCATGGCGGCCCGCACCAGGTTGCCCAGATCGTGGCGGCGCGCGCGCGTGGCGAGCATCACGGTCGGCGCCAGGAACAGCACGAACTCGAGGGCGGCCAGCACCGACCGGCCGTCGCCCGCAAAGAGCAGCCCGAGGCGCCCGCGCCAGGCGAGGTCGGCGAACCGCAGCGCGGCGAAAACATAGAGGATTGGCACCATCGCACCCGCGAGGCCGGCGAGCATCTTGATCTCCGGCGTCCGCTTGAACGCGATGCTCGAGAAGGCCGACTCGAAGACGACCATCGCGTAGCCCATCGACACGCACGAGATCAGGAACAGCAACGGCAGGATCGGCGTGTTCCACAGCGGGTGCAGCCGCGCCCCGGCCAGCAGCATCAGCGTCCCAAGCGACGATTGATGCATCGTCGGCAGCAGCAATCCGAGCGCGATGATCCAAAGCGACGCTTTCTCGAGAATCGGAAGCGCGGCGCGCGACACGCGGCGCAGCGATCCGATCGGGCTGTCCTGGAACTTCTCGAAAAACGCGGGCGACAGCTCGATCCAGAGCACCACCATGTAGGCCATGATGCAGAGGGCGACTTCGAGGAGCGCCGAGTTGAAGTTCCAGTGCCAGAAATACAGCGGCACCTTCCAGACGAGATACCACCGCCCGAGGTCGAGATTCACGCCGATGGCGGCCAGCGTGTAACCCAACGCGCTCGTCAGGAGGGCCGGACGCACCATCGGGTGATACCGTCCCTTGTTCAATACGTACACGAGGATGGCGACGCCGTACCCGCCGCACGCGAGCGCCGTGCCCGTGACGACGTCGAACGCGATCCAGAGGCCGAGCGGATAGCCGTCGTTGAGCGCCGTCGTGGCTCCGAGGCCGAAGACGAACCGCCAGAGCATGACAATCAGGCTGATGCCGAGAATCCCGGACAGTAGTTGCACGGACGGCGTCCACAGCCGGCCGCCCACCGGTGTCGCGTGAGGCGTCATGGCTCTCCTCCCGGGCCGGCCCGGCGATTGCGGAGCATCACCATGCCGAGCACCGCGTAGAGCGCCGCCGGCGCCGCGAATCCGCGATACACGCTGTGCTGGATGCTTCGGAGCAGGCTCGGGGTCGACTCATCCCCGAGCGTCGGGAACCCAAGCTTCTCGAACGGGACATGTGAGAGATACAGCACCTGCGTGCCGCCGCCGTCGGTTTCCCCGAACACCTTGGGCACGTACTTGCCAGGGCTCGCGGCGAGCCGCCGCTTGGCTTCCTTGAGCAGATCGGATCGTTTCCCGAAGATGACCGCCTTACGCGGACAGACCTCCGAGCACGCCGGCTCCCGGCCCTCGGCCAGGCGGGTCCGGCACAGCTCGCACTTGACGATCTTCGGCGTCGCTTTCGCGAACTCGAATCGCGGCACGTTATAGGGGCACGCCACCTCGCAGTACCGGCAGCCGACGCATAGCGCCGGGTCATAGCTGACGATGCCATGCTCGCGCTTCTGGAGCGCGCCGAGCATGCAGGCGCTCGTGCAGGCCGGATCGACACAGTGCATGCACTGCACCTTGACGAAGGACCGTTTGCCGCCCTCGACGTACAGCTTGATGACGTTCTTGGTCTTCGCGCTCAGATCGACCGGCGCGTCGTACTTCGCGTCGATGCCGGCCGGATCGCGCGGCAGGCCGTTGGCGTCCTGGCACGCGACCACGCAGGTCTTGCAGCCGATGCAGAGCGTGGTGTCGTAAAGAAGACCGACCGCGTCGGACGGCGCTTCGGGGCGTTCGGCGGCGGAAGCGGTCGCGGCGCCGGCGACGCTCGCGCCACCGAGCACCATGCCTTGCAGCGCCGCGCGTCGGGAGATACCCATCGCTAGACCTCCGGCTTCTTCTGCGCCACTTCATCGTCTGCCGGGCCGGCGGAGAGCTTCTTCGACGCGACGTAACCTCCCCCGACCAATGCGCCGACGATCGCGCCGGCGACGCCGGTCGCAATCGGGCTGACGCCCCCTTGCGTGGCGTGAATCGGCGGATAGGTGTCGGGCGGCGTCGGCCGCTCGATGTCGACCGTCGTGTGCAGCGGCACGCGGAACGCGACCGCCTGCTCCGTGCACCCGAAGCAGGGATGGCCGATCCCGATCGGCCACGCATCCACCACCTCACCGAAGTGCTGCACCGAGCAGTTCGCGTGGGTCACCGGGCCCTTGCACCCGAGCTTGTAAAGGCAGTACCCGAGGCGGTGCCCTTCGTCGCCGAATTTCTCGGCAAAGCGCCCTGCATCGAAGTGCGCGCGTCGAGGACAGTGCTCATGGATGGTGCTGCCGTAGGCGAATTTCGGACGTCCCTGCGCGTCGAGTGCGGGCAGTGTGCCGTAGGTCGCGTACTGCAAGACGGTTCCCAACAGGTTGTACGGATTGGCCGGACACCCGGGAATATTGACGACCGTCTGCCCTTTGAGTATTTCGTGGGCGCCGACCGCTCCGGTCGGATTCGGATCCGCCGACGGGATGCCGCCCCACGACGCGCACGAGCCGATCGCGATGACGGCGCCGGCCTTGCCGGCGACGTCCTGGAGGATGTCGATGGCCGTACGGCCGCCGATCATGCAGTAGATGCCGTTTTCCTTCGTGGGAATCGCGCCTTCGACGATGCACACGTACTTGCCCGCGTGCGCCTGCATCGCCTGCTTGCGCGCGGCTTCCGCCTGATGACCAGCGGCCGCAAACAGTGTCTCGTGATAGTCGAGCGAAATGAGATCGAGAATCAGATCGGCCACGCCGGGATGCGTCGGCCGAAGCAGCGACTCGGTGCAGCCGGTGCATTCCTGAAACTGCAGCCAGATGACCGAGGGCTTGAGGCCCCGTTCGGCGGCCTCCAGGAATCGCTCCGCCGCGAGCGGGCCAAGGCCGACGGCCGCTGCGGCCATCGTGCACAGTCGAACGAAGTCGCGGCGAGAGACGGCGCCCGCGCCGGGCGTGTCGAGAGCGGAAAAGGACGCAAGCATGTACCACACCTCCAGCCGCAGATGGGCCGAACCGAGGTGCGCGTCGCCGGGCACGCGAGCGCGTCTACGCGATGCTCAGCAACGTGGATGCCACGGTCCGTCCCTCGAGGCGCGTCGCGCCCACGCGGTGTTTCGCTCAGAGCGGGGGCGCCGCACTTACCCCAGTGCCGGATTCTCGGCAACTGCGACGCGCGATCGCGGCGCGGCGCCGGATTCGCGCCAACCAACGCGACAGCAAGCCAAGCACGGAAGATGCAACGCCAACCAGTGATGCGGAATCCGTTTCGACGCGATCTCATCCTGCTCCACGCGCCCGCCCTTTACGACTTCCGCACGCGCGGCACGTTTCTCGGCCCGGTCGCCGACGCCGTACCCTCGACCGCAATCTTCGAGATGTATCCAGTCGGCATGACGAGCATCGCCGCGTTCCTCGAACAGAATCACTACAACGTCGAGATCGTGAATCTCGCGTACCGGATGCTCCAGAATCCGCGCTTCGACGTGCCCGGCTGCCTCGCGGGCCTGTCGGCGCCGGTGTTCGGAATCGATTTGCACTGGCTGCCCCACGTGCAGGGAGCGCTCCGCATTGCGGAGATGGTGAAGACGCTCCACCCCGAGGCTCGCGTCCTCATGGGGGGATTGTCGGCCAGCTACTACCACGAGGAACTGGTTCGGTATCCGTTCGTCGACTTCGTCCTGCGTGGAGACTCGACCGAAGAGCCGGCGCGGCAGCTGCTGCAGGCGCTGCGCGAATCCCGCCCCTTGGAGACGGTCGAGAACCTGACGTGGAAGCGGCCGGACGGCGCGGTGGTGGTCAATCCGCTGACTTTCGTGCCGGCGGATCTCGATTATGTGGACGTGCCGGCGTACCGATACTTATTGCGCTCGCTGTTCAAGTACGGAAGCCTCCGCAATCTGGTGCCATGCCTCGAGTGGCTTCGCTATCCGATCACGTTGCTGCTGACCGCCCGCGGCTGCACGCAGGAATGCGCGATCTGCGGCGGATCGCGCTCCGCGTACCGCCTGATCTGCCAGCGCGATCGGCCGGCGTTCCGGTCGCCGGAAAAGCTCGTATCGGATGTCCACACGATCGCCAGCTTCTCGCGCGCGCCCATTTTCATGGTGCACGATCCGCGCATGGGCGGGATGCCGAGAGCGAAGCGCTTGTTCTCGCTGCTCGAAGCGATGAAGCCAGCCAACGAGATGATCTTCGAGCTCTACTATCCTGCGCACGACGACTTCTTCTCGCTGGTGCGCGCGAGCGTCCCGACCTGGAGCATCGAGATCACCCTCGAGTCGCCCGACGAGCGCCTCCGGCTCCTCAACGGCAAATTCCCGTGGCCGAACGCCGTCGTCGAAGAGACGATCGAGAGTGCGTTGTCGCACGGATGCCGGACGGTCGACGTGTTCTTCATGGTCGGCCTCCCCCATCAGACGTACGACGAGGCGCTGGCCATCCCCGATTACTGCGAACATCTCGTGCGCCGCTTCGGAACCGGTGGGAAACTGCGGACGTTCGTCGCTCCCCTCGGGCCATTTCTCGATCCGGGAAGCCGGGCCTTCGAGCAGCCCGGTTTTGGCTACCGGCTCTTCTGCCGCACGCTCGAGGATCATCGACGGGCGTTTCTGCACGACGGGTGGGAGCAGATCCTGTCGTACGAGACCGACGGGATGACGCGCGACGAGATCGTGCGGGCCACCTACGACGTCGCTGCCCGATTGAACGACATCAAGCGCCGCTACGGGCTGATCGATGAAAAGACCTTCACCGGGGTTGCGCTCAGGCTGCGCGCCGCGCGGCAGATTCTGGAAGAAGCCAAGGGGAGCGCCCAGCTGAGCCGGACGTCCATCGAGCTCGCCAACCACGGCACGATGTTCGGCGATGACGAGCTCAAATGGCCGGTGCCCCATCGCTTTCGCATCGGCGCGACGCTCCTTCGCAGCCTCGCGGCCGGCCTCGCGGCGGAGGTGGTCCACACGGCGGCGCGGTTGGCCGGCCGGTACGACTGCGCGCCGGCGACATGCGGTGCCGAATTCCTGGCATCACCCCAGGGCCGGCATCGCCCACTCCGCCAAGGGATCTAAGAAACCGGCGGTTTTCCGGCACATTTCTGGGAAGAAGCCCTTGGCGTCTCCTTTGCTATACTCGCCAAGCACGGCTTCACGTGGGAGCCGACGCTCTCAAATCGCGGAGGACATAATGATGCGGTCGATCGCTCTCGGCGCGGTGGCTGGCGTGTTCGTGGTGGCTCTTGCCGCCCCGGCCAGCGCTCAAGATAAGTCGAAGATCGAGCTGGGAATGACGCTCTTCACCTCGCAGAAATGCACGCTGTGCCATTCGATCGGCGCCAAAGGCAATCCCAAAGGCCCGCTCGACACGGTCGCCGCCAAGCGCACGGCCGAGGAGATTCGCCAGTGGATCGTCGATCCGGACACGATGCGCACGAAGACGAAGGCCACACGCATGCCGCCGATGAAGCAGCTGAAGCTGAGCAAGGACCAGGTTGACGCCCTCGTGGCGTACTTAGTGTCGCTCAAAGCCACCAACGCGACGGCGCGATAGCGTCCGGATTCCGTCACATGGTGAAGCCAGAGATCCCGACGGTCGCCGGCCCCGCGTTCGATCGACGTTCCTTCCTTGATGCCTTGCTGACCGCCGGCTTCGTGTCGACGGCCGCGGCCATCGTCTATCCGGTTTCACGGTTTCTCATTCCACCGGCGAGCGGCGAACCGGCCACGGCCAGCGTCGTCGCGGCCAGGGCCGCCGCGCTCAAGCCGAACTCGGGGACGATCTTCAAGTTCGGCAGCAAGCCCGCCATCGTCGTTCGCACCGCGGAGGGAGAGGTGCGGGCGTTCAGCGCCGTGTGCACGCACCTGGAGTGCACGGTGCAGTACAAGCCCGACACCTCGCTGCTCTGGTGCGCGTGCCACAACGGCATGTACGACCTGGGCGGCAACGTCGTGTCGGGGCCGCCGCCGCGAAGCCTCGAGCGATTCGTCGTTAACATGCGAGGCGAGCCCGGCGACGAGGAAATCGTCGTCTCCCGCAGCCAGCAAGGGACATGAGCGTGCTGATTCAGCAGATCGTCGATTGGGTGGACGAGCGCGTCGACTTGAGCGAAATCCGCCACTTCGTCGCCGAGAAGGGCGTGCCGATCCACACGCAGAAGGTGTGGTACTACCTCGGCGGCATGACGCTGTTTCTCTTCGCGGTCCAGGTGTTCACCGGCATCCTGCTGTTGCTCTACTACCGTCCCAGCTCCGCGGAAGCGTACGAGAGCGTCCAGTTCATCGTCACGCAAGTGCAGTTCGGCTGGCTGATTCGCAACGTGCACAGCTGGTCGGCGAATCTGCTCATCGCGCTGGCGTTCGCGCATTTCTTCAGCGTCTTCTTCCTGAAATCGTACCGGAAGCCGCGCGAGCTCACGTGGCTCACCGGCATCCTGCTCCTCTTCCTGATGCTCGGCTTCGGGTTCAGCGGGTACCTGCTTCCGTGGAACGAGCTGTCGTTCTTCGCGACCAAGGTTGGAACCGGAATCGCGGGCGCGGTGCCGTTCGTCGGTCACTTCACGCTCCGACTTCTCCGCGGCGGCGACGACGTGACCGGTGCGACCTTGTCGAGATTCTACGGACTCCATGTCGCCATCCTGCCGGCGTTGACGACGGCGCTCGTCGCGGGCCATCTGCTGCTCGTCCAGCGACAGGGGATGAGCGTTCCGCTGAACGTCGAGCGGCGGACCGGCGCCGGCGAGAAGCTCCCGCAGATGCCGTTTTTCCCGAACTACATTCTGCGTGACGTGCTGGCTTGGTACGTGCTGCTCGCCCTCCTCGCGGCGCTCGCCGCGTTTTACCCGTGGGAACTGGGAACGAAGGCGGATCCGTTCGCGGCCGTACCGCCGGGTATCCGGCCCGAGTGGTACTTCCTCGCGATGTTCCATACACTGAAGGTGGTGCCCAGCCACGTGCTCGGCTTCGAAGGCGAGCGGCTGGGCGTCCTCGGCTTCGGTCTCGCCGCGCTGGTGCTCGTACTTGTACCGTTTCTCGATCGACGTTCGAGCCGCGGCGAGCGCAGTCCGGTATTCACCACCATCGCGGTTCT
>JADGOC010000079.1 GCA_017883165.1 Acidobacteriota bacterium | reverse complement strand
GGCAAGGAGACCGCGCTCTACAAGTCGACCGACGGGGGCGCCAACTGGAAGAAGCTCACGGACGGCATTCCGAAGATGCTCGATCGCATCGGCGTGGCCGTTTCGCCGAGCGATCCCGCGATCGTCTACATGATCAGCGAGACGACGAATTTCGACGGCGAGCTGTGGCGCAGCGACAACGCGGGTGACTCGTGGCGCGTGGTGAACAAAGATCCCCAGCTCGCCTTCCGGCCGTTCTACTACTCCGACATTCGAGTCGATCCACGCGATCCGAACCGGGTGTATTCGCTCGGCGGCTCGCTCTGGATGTCCGACGACGGCGGGCGGACCTTCCGGACGATCGCGCGGGACGTGCACGGCGATCATCAGGCGCTGTGGATCGATCCGAGGAACCCGAAGCGGATCCTGAGCGGCAGCGACGGCGGCTTCCAGGTCTCCGACGATGGCGGGCAGAACTTCGAGGTGATCAACAACATCGCCTTCACGCAGTTCTACCACATCAATTACGACATGCAGAAGCCGTACATGCTGTGCGGCGGCCTGCAGGACAACGGCACGTGGTGCGGACCGAGCAACTCGCTCCTGAGTGAAGGCATCCGCAAGAACGACTGGTTCACCGTCGGCGGCGGCGACGGTTTCTTCGCCGTGCCCGATCTCAAGGAGCCGTGGCGCGTGTACACGGATCTTCAGGGCGGCGTCATCAGCGTCATCGACACGCGCAGCGGCGCGGACCGTGCGATCTCGCCGTACCCGAACCGCGTCGGCTCGGTCGGCGACGCGATGGAGAACCACAAGTACCGCTATAACTGGAACTCGCCGATCGCGCTCGCGCCGGATGGCCAGACGGTGTACTTCGGCGGCAACGTCCTCTTCAAGTCGACGACGCACGGCCAGTCGTGGGAGGTCATCAGCCCGGATCTGACGACGAATGACAAGAGCAAGCAGAAGTCGTCCGGCGGACCGATCACCGTGGACAACACGGCCGCCGAGTTCTACTGCACGATCCTGACGATCGCGCCGTCGATGCTCGACCCCAACGTCATCTGGGTCGGCACCGACGACGGCAACGTGCAGGTGACGCGCGACGGCGGGAAGACGTGGATCAACGTCGTCAAGAACATTCAGGGCCTGAAGCCCAACGCGTGGATTCCGACGATCGACGCGTCGCCGTTCGACGCGGGGACGGCCTACGTCGCCGCGGATCATCATCAAGACGACGATTACGCGCCGTACGCGTTCATGACGACCGACTACGGCAAGACGTGGAAGAGCGTGACCGGCACCGGCCTCCCCAAACGCGGCTGGATGCACGTCGTCCGCGTTGATCGGAAGAACAGGAACCTGCTCTACGCCGGGACCGAGTTGGGCCTCTACGGCTCGTGGGACAACGGCGCGCACTGGCTCTCGATTGGCAACAACATCCCGGCCGTCGCGGTTCGTGACCTCCAGATCCATCCGCGCGACAACGACATCATCGTCGCCACACACGGCCGCGGCGCCTACATCCTCGACGATGCGACGCCGCTGCAGCAACTGGGGACGGCGATGACGACCGACTTCACGCTGTTCGACGTGCGCGAGGCCACCCGCTGGACGATCTGGGGCAAGGACGGGAATCTGGGTCAGAAGGTGTACAAAGCGGACAACCCGCCGTCCGGCGCGATCATCAACTACTACCTGAAGGCCGCGCCGAAAGACGATGTCGTCATCACGATCGCCGACAAAGCAGGCAAGACGATCCGGACGATTCGCGCGGCGCCAAGAAACGCAGGTGTGAATCGGACGGTCTGGGATCTGCGGTACGACGGCCCGCGTCAGGGCCCGAGCTTCGGTGGCCGTGGCGGCGGACGTGGTGCAGCCGGCGCTGAAGGTGCGCCTGCGGCAGAAGGAGCCGGCGGCGGCGGACGCTTCGGCGGCGGCCCCGCCGTCGTGCCGGGCGAGTATGTCGTGAAGGTGCGCGCGGCGGGCAAGGAAGAAACCAAGACCGTCAAGGTGGACATGGATCCGCGCGTGCCGGTGAGCGCGGCGGATCTCCAGGCGCAGCTCGACGCGGCGTTGACGCTGCGCGACATGACCTCACGCGTGAACCTGACGGTGGAGCGGGCGGACAGCCTCGTGCAGCAGCTCACGACGCTCCAGGATCGGCTGAAGCGATCGCCAGTCCGCACGACGACGACCGACGGGCCGGCGCCTGGCGATCTGCTGAACGCCGTGAACGCGGCGCTCGACGCGTCGAAGAAGCTGCTCGAAGACGATCTCACGCGGCCATATCCGAGCATGGGCTACCGGCAGTATCCGCGCCTTCGCGAAGAGATCCAGTCGCTCAGCGGGTCGGTCTCGCGTGCGGCCGCGCGGCCGACCGATCCCGAGATGCTGCGCATGAAGGAGCTGCAGCAGGAGCTCGACGAGGCGATCGGCCGGCTGAACCGCATTCAGACCGATCAGGTCGGCAAGATCAACGAGATGATGAAAGCGGCTCCCTTCATCCAGACAGAGACGGTGAAATAAACTTAGAAGTTAGAGTTCAGAACTTAGAACGAAGATGTCTGACCGTAAGTACCGCCAACGCGGGTATCAGGACGAGCCGCGCCAGGGCAAACGCAACGCGCCAGCGCCAAAAGCGAAGGAGCCTCGCGCGCCCGGCCGCCTGCTGCAGGACGCCGCCGGGCCGAAGACGCCCAATCTGATGGCGTCGCACGAGGTGTGCCGCTGCGCCCGCTGCGGCAATCTGCTGCCACTGCCGATCGCGGCCGACGGACGCTGTTCGCGGTGCCGCGTCGATCTCCATTCCTGCGTCCAGTGCGTGTCGTTCGACACGAGCGCGCGATGGGAATGCACCGAACACGCGCGGCTCGCTTCGCGCGTCACGCCGAAAGACGCGCGCAACGCGTGCGCGCTCTTCACGCCGCGGACCACGGTCGAGCGTCAGACGAGCGAGCCGGGGCCGACGACGCCAAGCGCCCGCCAGGCGTTCGACGACTTGTTCAAATAACGCCATAATTGATTCATGGGCCTGCTCTCGCCAGCTGATCAGGAAAAGCTTCGCGAAGCCTTCTCGGAGATGACGCGGGCTGTGCGTCTCCTGTTCTTCACGCAGACGCTCGACTGCGAGACGTGTCTCACCGCGCGGCAGATTCTGGACGAGCTGCCGCTGCTCACCGACAAGATCGCCATCGACGAGATCAACGTCGTCATCGACGCCGACCGCGCGAAGCGGTTCGGCATCGACCGCGCGCCGGCGGTCGTGCCCGTGTGGCGGGACGAGCAAGGCGCCGAGCAGGATTCGAGGATCCGCTTTCTCGGCGCGCCGTCGGGGTACGAGTTCGTCTCGCTCGTGCAAGCGGTGATGCTGGTCGGCGGCCGGCCGTCGATTTTATCCGCCGCGAGCCTCGCGCGCCTCGCCGCGGTCGACAAGCCGGTGACGATGCAGGTGTTCGCGACGCCGACATGACCACACTGTCCGCGGGCGGTCAGCCTCGCGCACGAAATGGCGTTTGCCAACCCGCACATCACCGCGTACGCGGTCGAAGCGACCGAGTTTCCCGATCTGGTGCGCCGCTATCAAGTGACGGGCGTGCCGAAGACGGTGGTCGCCGTGGGTAACGAAGCGGTCGAGATTTTGGGCGCGCTGCCGCAGGAAGCGTTTGTGGAGCAGGCCCTCACGCCATTCACGACTGACAGCTAACACGACGATCAACGTACGTCGTGTTAGCATCGCCCCCATGGCCAAACGTCTCTTTCTTGCCATCGTCTTCACCATCGTCTTCATCGGGGCGCAGGGCATTTCCTTCCATGCCGCGACGCCGGTTCACTACACGCTGACCTTTCCCGAGCCACAGCATCGGTGGATGCAGGTGGAAGCGTCGTTCACCGATCTTGCAGCGGTGCCGCTCGAGCTCCGGATGAGCCGCTCGTCGCCCGGCCGCTACTCGCTGCACGATTTCGCGAAGAACGTGTACGACGTGCACGCCTTCGCGCGGGACGGCCGCGAGCTGCAGGCGACGAGGCCCGATCCTTACGGGTGGAATGTGAGCGGCGGCCATGGCGGCAGCGTTACCGTGAAGTACAAAGTGTACGGGGACACCATCGACGGGACGTATCTGGCCGTCGATACGACGCACGCGCACATCAACATGCCGGCGGCGATCATGTGGGCCCATGGGCTGGACGATCGGCCGGTGACGCTGACGTTCGTGGAGCCGGCCGGTGCGCAGTGGAAAGTGGCCACGCAGCTGCACCTCGGATCGACGCCGCTTGAGTTTACGGCGCCGAATCTTCAGTACCTGATGGACAGCCCCACGGAATTCGGTCCGGTGGCGATCCGCGAGTTCTCGGTGGATGCGACCAAATTCCGATTCGCCGTGCATCACGCGGGCACCGACGCCGAGCTCGACGGCTTCGTGAAGGATGTCGAAAAGATCGTCCGCCAGGAAGGCGCGGTGTACGGCGAGTTCCCGAAATACGAACCGGGTTATTACACGTTCCTGGCCGAGTATCTGCCGTACTCGGGCGGCGACGGCATGGAGCATCGCAACAGCACGGTCATCACGGCCGGGTCGTCGATTCGCGACGGCCGCGTCCGGCTGCTCGACACTGTCGCGCATGAGTTCTTTCACTGCTGGAACGTCGAGCGCATCCGTCCAAAATCGCTCGAGCCGTTCGATTTCGATCGCGCGAACATGTCCGGCGAGCTGTGGCTGGCCGAAGGCTTCACGCAGTATTACGGGCCGCTGGCGATGCAGCGCGCGGGCCTGGCGGATCTCGCCGGGGCGACGCGCACTCTGACCGGACTCGTCGAGACGGTCACGCAAAGTCCGGGGCGGCTGGTGCGGTCTGCCGAGGAGATGAGCCGCATGGCGCCGTTTGTCGACGGCGGGCGCCCGAACGACCGGACCAATTGGTCGAACACCGTCATCTCGTACTATCCGTTTGGCGGCGCCATCGCGCTTGCGCTCGATCTCACGCTGCGCGATCGGTCCGACGGAAAGATCTCGCTCGACGACTACATGCGCGCGATGTGGCGCGTCCACGGCAAGCCGGGCGGCGCGCGCGAAGGGTACGTCGATCATCCCTACACGATCGCTGACGCCGAAGCGCGGCTCGCCGAAGTGAGCGGCGACCGTGCGTTTGCGCGTAATTTCTTTGCGCGCTACATTCAGGGCCACGACGTCGCCGATTACGGCGGACTGCTCGCCCGCGCCGGCTTTACCCTTCGCAAGCGCAACGCGGGCGTCGCGTGGTGGGGCGACGTGCGGCTGGAACTCCGCGGTTCCGCCGCGCACATCAGCGCGCTCGTGCCGGCGAACTCGCCCGCGTACGCGGCCGGCCTCGAACAGGACGATGAAGTGCAGCAGGTGGACGGGATGAAGATTGCCGCGGTGCTCGATCTACAGGCGGTGATGCGCCGGCACAAGCCCGGCGATCGCGTCGACGTGGTGTACGTCGATCGCACCGGGACCGCGAAAACCACGAGCGTGACGTTCGCCGAGGATCCGCACCAGGACGTGGTGGCGGTCGAAGCGTCCGGCGGCACGCTGACGCCGCAGCAACAGGCGTTTCGCGCCGGCTGGCTGGGGGCGAAGTAATGCCGATCCCCTGGCTCGGCCTTGTCGACCTTGCGCTCGGCCTCGGCAACATGGCGCGCGGCCGGAAGCGCTCCGCGGATCCGGAGAGCGAACAGCTGACCGCCGGTGGCCGCGCGCTCGGGCCGCTCGACGCGCGCCTTGCCGGCGTGATGGTCGCGGCGCTCAAGGAAGTGTTCGACCGCGACTCGCGCCGGCTGGAGCTCGAGCGCGAGCAGATGGAGGCCGAGCGCCTCCGCGCCGAACGCGCGCTGCGGCTCGAACAACTGCGTCAGGCCGGCGAGCGCGAGATCGGGCGGCTGCGGCTCGTGGCGGGCGTCGCGGTGGCGGCCTGGCTCGGCACGCTTTTCTTTTCCGCGCGCCTCGTCGGCGGCGGCGCGCGCATCACGGTCGGCGTGGGCTGGGCGCTGCTGCTTGCGGCGCTCGCCTCGTCCTTCTTCGCGCAGACCACGGTCGCGCATACGCTCGATCGCATGGACGAAGCGTCCGCGCGGCGCGACATCGTCGATGCGGGGCTTGCCGGCGCGCTCGCCCCGTGGCTCCTCGTCGTCGGCCTCGCGGTCATCGCGGCGGCGGTGTTGATCGCGTAAAGATCACTCCGGGCGCGAGCTTCCACCCGGGATCGATCGCGCGCTTCACGCGGCGCATGTCTTCCACGCCGTCCTGTCCATACAACTCGATCAGCAGCTGCTGCTTGACGGCGTTGCGGCCGACGCCGTGCTCGGCCAACGGCGATCCGCCGAGGCGGATGACGTCCCGGCCGAACTCGAGGATCGCGGCCTTTCCCGATTCCACGTCACCGTACGAACGGGGAATGATGTTGGGATGCACGTTGCCGTCCGACACGTGTCCCCAGACGGCGGCGTCGAGCCCGCGCCGCTTGAACCCCTCGTCGTAGCGCATGAGCAGCTCGTCGAACGCCTCGAAGGGGACGATCATGTCGGCTGCGGTCTTTTCGATCCGCGGATCGATCGTCTGCTGGGCGAGGCCGACGCGCCGGTTCACCGCCGCCGGCACCGCTTCGCGGACGGCAAGCAGTTGGTCCGCTCTCGCGCGATCGCCGGGCACGGCGATTTCCACCGCGTCGAGCACACCGGCTTCGTCGAGCGCGTTGCAGAATCGAACGAGCGGCGTGTCCGGCGCACGCGGCGCGCGCGCCGCGCCGATCTCGTCAAACGCCTTCGCCGCCGTCATCTGCGGCGGCAGTTCCAGCGTGACGAGCAGCGCGATCGCCGTGCCGTCAGGGACGCGGACGCCCTGAAGGCGATCGACGCCGTCCTCGCGCAAGAGCTCGAGACAGCGCGCGTCCATGTGCTCGATCGCCGATACGTCGATTCCGCGCGGATCCTTCGTGCGCCACGTCGTGTGCGCCGCGTCGCGCAGGCGGCGAACGAACGCCAGGGCGGCGCTGCGCGTTGAAAACGGCACGAGCGCCATGCAGAACGCGGGCCGTTCAGAGACGACCCGCAGCGTCGCCTCGGTGATCACGCCCAGCGTGCCTTCGGAGCCGATGAAGAGATCGATGAGATCCATCTCCGGCTGTGCAAAATAGCCGGCCGACAGCTTCACGACCTTCGGCATCGAGTATCGCGGCGTCGGGATCCTGATGACGCTCGTGGCGAGCTCGATCTCGAAATAGCCGTCACGATGCGCGCGCGTCGCGCCCCGTTCGACGTCCAGGACATCGCCGCCTGGAAGCACGATGGTCAGCGCCCTCACCCAGTCGCGCGTCGTGCCGTATTTGAATGTGGCGGCGCCAGCGGCATTGGTCGCCACCGTCCCGCCCATAAAGGCGCCGAAGAAGGTCGGCGCCGGCGGATAGTAGCGGTTCGCGCGCTCGAGCGCGGCGTCGAGATCGGCGAGCGTCACGCCGGCTTCGACACGAACGAAGTCGCCGCCGATCTCGAGAATGTGATTGAGCCGCGCGGTGCTGAGAAGCGTGTCGCCCATCGGCGTCGCGCCGCCCGTGAGCGACGACTGCGCACCGATGGTCAGCACCGACGTGCTGGTCTTCAGCAGCGCGGCCGCTTCGGCCTCGCTCGAGATCGTCGCGACACCGCTGGCGCGTCCCCCCGGAAAATGCGCCGCGTCTTCGAGGTACGACGACAGTACGTCCGGATCGTCGACGATGCGCGGGAGGCGCGCGTCGCCGCGTGGACGTCTGGAGCGAAGGGCATGCGCGGTCATGGCGCGTGCCGTCGCCGGCGACCGTGGATCACCCGCCAGATTGTGCCCGACGCCACGAGCAGCATGCACACCTCGACGAACACTTTCTCCGCGTCGATCCAGTTAACCGGCCGGTTCTTCAACTCGGGATCGGTCAGCAGGCCGTGAATGAAGAAGGCTGACGCGGCAGCGTAGGTCGTGTAGTGCAGCTGTTTCCAGCGATGGAACCCGAACGCGTGGCGGAAGTAGGAGGTCAGCACGACGAAGGCCACGAGATAGAAGCCGCCGGCGCCGAGGGTGTTCACGAGCGGCTGCGAAGGCGACGTGATTGGCGCGAGGACGTCGACGATGCGGAAGCCGGCGGCCGCTGAAAAGAGCAGGACGACCGGATGAAGCGTCGCCGTCGCGAGCGCGATGTAGCCGGTCCAGTTGTGAAACGTGAAGAGCTTGAAGCGCCGCCGGGGCCACCGCCTCGTCGGGTTGTAGCCGATCGAGACGAGCAGCCCCAGCAAGATGTTGGTCGTGAGAAGCCCGACGGCGACGAGGCCGATGTCGGACGATAACTCGATCGCCGAAATCACGTGCCGAGTCTAACAGCAACCAGAGGGCGGACTCACAAACCGCGGGCGTCGATCGAGAGCGTTTGCGGTGGAGGTAGCCGCAGGCGTGGTACTGGCCGCCTGCCGTCGTCGATTCGCACGCCGGGAAGCCGCACGCCGCTGATGCTCTTCCGCTCGCGCGTCGACTACGGATGGCCTCGGCGACGGTCAGGGCCGGCATGCACCGATACAGCAGATTCACACGGCACGGATCACCCGGCACGAAGTCGACGCGGAATCTGCGCTCCGTGCGGCTTCCGGATCTCTGAGTCGGCGTGCTCACACGTCGGCTGGCGCCCGGCACCGCGCCTGCGTCGGACGTCGTGTCGAGACGGCGCGCCGTCGAGCGGTTCGCCGAGCAGGCATGCTTCCGGCCGACACAGCGACGCTCCACAAGGAGGTGTCAGAACGTGAAGCGCACTTGAAACTGGAACGTCCGCGGCGGGTCGATGTTCGCGAGCGGCGGCAGCGCATTCGTCGTCGTCCCAGCGCTGACGAGCTGGCCGAACGTCGAATTCACCGTCGCGGTGTCGCCGTACGTCGTCTGCGCGCGCCCGAGGATGTTCGCGTGATTGAAGACATTGAAACCCTCGAGTCTGAGCAGGATCGTGCGGCCTCCAAACTTGATGCGTCCTTCGGTAAACAGCGACACATCCTGCGTCGCCGTGCCACGAAACGCGGACTTGGCGATGACCGCTCCGTTGATGACCGGCCGGTCATTGTTCGAGCCGTCGCCGTTGTTGTCGACGCCGGTGGTGGCATTGAACGGACGCGCGGACGCGAACTGCGTCACGGTACCGGCGGTGATGTTGTACGGCAACTGGTACGTGAACGTGATCACCGCGCGGTGGCGCTGATCGAGCACGCTCGGCCCACGTTCGGCCTCGCCGAGCGTCGAGATGATGCTCTGGTTCGGATTGATCCCGTTGCCGTCCGGCTCAGTGGTGTTCGTGGCCTTCGACAACGTGTAGCTGACAGCCGCGTAGATCTTCGAATTGCCGCGGTAGCTGACCTGGCTCTGCAGGCCGTCATAGTCCGCGACGCCGAGATTCATCAACACGTTGACCGAACGCACCCCGCCATTCACCGGCAGGATGGGACGGGTGGCGTTGGCCGCGGCCACGGTCCTCACCTGGCCTGGAGCGGTGCGATCGAATACCGACGGGGCATTCAGATCGACCGTGCGATCGAGGTCAGTCCAGTGCTGGTGCACGTAGTCGGATCCGACGAACAAGCCTTTCACGATCTCGCGCTCAGCGCCGATCGACACCACCTGGCTGCGTGGGTTCAGGAGCTTGTCGGGATAATTCGGCAGGAGGTCGAAATTCAGCCCGTACTGCGCGAATTGCGTCCGGTAGAAGTCCGCCTGGCCGGCCCTGAGCGTGATATTGCGGGCTGGCAGTTCCGACGCGGGCAGCGTCCTCGGATCGAACGCGAGTGGCAGGCACGATCCCGTCAAGCAGGTCGGGAAGCCGAACTGCCCCGGCGTCGCCGTGTAGGTCGTGAATCCGTCCAGCCCGCTGATCAAAGAGTCCGCGATCAGATTGGATTGAATCTGCGTGTAGTACATGCCGTAGCCGCCGCGAATCGCCAGGCGCGAATCGCCGTTCGGATGCCAGCCGAACCCGACACGCGGCGCAAAGTCCTTTTTCGAATCTGTCAGGGTCTGAACGTCGTAGCGGAGCCCGGCGTCGATCGTGAGGTCGTTGTTCACCCGGATGCTGTCCTGGACGAACCCGTCGATGAGCCACTGGTTGAGGTTGTAGCTCGTGATCCCATAGCTGATCGGCTGCGAGTAGTTCTGCACGTCGGCCAGCGTCAACTGATCGAACGGCTTCGTCGTCGTGTTGAGGAAGGTGAAGGTGCCGAGCACGGCAAACCCAGGCTCGTTGCCCTGGCCTCCGGACATGTGACGGGCCACGCTGCCGCCGATGCGGACGGTGTGCTTGTCGTGTGACCACGACAGCGTGTCCGACAACTGCGCCTGCCGGCTGAACGTGTCAGTGAGGCGCGATTGTCCGATGGTGAAGGGCACAGACCCGGCGCGGCTGTAAGCGGTCGATAGTGTCTGGGCCTCCCAGCGTGTGACCGGATCGCCGTCCAGGAAGGCCATTCGCGCTTCGTTGACGAGATGCGACCCTAGGATCGACGTGAGGTTAGCCTGCCCCGTCACTGAACCGCGCGTGTACTTCCGCGCGACATTTGGCGCGCTCGTGCCGCCGACGGCGTCGTTCGGATTGGTGTCGTAAAACCGATCGACGTTCATCCGTACCATTAACGTCTGGTTTGGCGTGATCTTGTGGTCCACTCGTCCGTCGAAGAGCTCCTGCCGGTAGTTGCCCGTGTAGGCCAGGTTGCCGTCCGCCGGCAAGAGGAACGCCGGCAACGAGCTCGAGAGGAACGTCGTCCGATCCTGCCGTGTGTAGTCCCCCGTCACGAAGAAGAACGTCTTGTCCTTGACGAGTGCGCCGCCGACTGAAGCGGAGTACTGGCTCAGCGTGTCGGGAACATCCGCGGGGTTGATGGCGGTAAGTGTCGTCGGCGTCACACATGTCGCGACGGACGGCGCGCAGAAACCCGTGGTCGCGAACGTCTTCGCCTGCCAGTCGGCGGGGCGACCCATGAACAGTCCTTCGCCGTGCACGGCATTGGTGCCGGACTTGGTAACGATGCTCACCGCAGGGCCGGCGGTCCAGCCGAACTCGGCGGAAAACGCGTTCGACAGCGTGGTCATTTCCTGGACGGCGCCCAACGGCACCGTAGACATCATGGTCTGGCGCCCCCAGCCCTCGTCGTTGTTCACGCCGTCGATCGTGAACGTCGTGGTTCGCCGGCTGCCGGCGCCCGTGGCGAAATAGGTGGCGTTGACGAAGAGGTCGCCGGTCCCCTTGGCCGAACGGAACCCGGAGTTGAGCAGCGGCACCGAACTGACTTTGCGCCCCAGGATCGGCGTGTCGTCGATGGTCGCGCTGTCGATCCGGCGTCCGATCTGCGCGTCCGCGCGCACGCCCTCGGTCGTGCCGAACACCGTCACCTCGCTCTTGCCGCCGCTCGCCATGAGCTTCACCCGGACGCTGGCGGTTTCGCCGGCGCGAAGCGCGACGTTCGGTACTTCCTGGGTCGTGAAGCCGGCCTTCGACACGGTCACTTTATACGTGCCCGCGATCGACAGCGCCGCGATCGTGACGGATCCATCCGCACCCGACGCCGTTTCGCGGGTGGCGCCGGTGCTCGCGTTGGCGATCGACACCTGAGCCGCCGGTATGACGGCGCCGGTCTGGTCAATCACGATGACGACGATGGCGGCAGTGTTGGGCGATTGCGCGAGCGCCGGCACGGCGAAGGCGCAGGCCATGGCGGCGAGGCAGAAACGGCGCATCCGATTCATCATGGATTCTCTTGACTGGTTATTTGGGACTGACGACGTAGTCTTTGAAATAGCTCGTGCTGTCGGTCTTCGACCACAGGCCGATCTGGCCCGCCACCGGTGGGCGAAGCACTGGATTGTTCGAGGGAAACAGATCCGGATTCGGTGTACCTCTCGTGCTGACCGGGTCGGCGCCGAGCGTGTACTCGAGCGCGAGATCGCCGTCGAGCCACGTCTTGAGGCTGGCTCCGTCGATCGTCATCTTCAGCTCGTGCCACTGGCTTCGATCGAGCATGAATTTCTTCGCGCGGTCGCTGAATTTCACGCTGCGCCTGAGGCCGTTGTGGAATTCCCAGAGCGCGACGTTGTTCTCGGTGTCGTTGTAGCGGACGGCCAGCCAGTCGCCGTTGGGCTTGACGTTGAACAGAATGCCCGAGCAGCGGTCGGCGTCGCCCGAGATGGTCTTGAACTTCATGCTGATCGTGCCGTTCGAGAAGGTGTCGATACTCTTCAGGACCGCGACCGGGTAGTACGCGAACTGCTTCGCGTTGTCCATCAGCTCTTCGTTGGAGGTGCCGTACAGTTTGCGCGCGCTCTCGACGAGAAGCTTGGTCGGATTGTCCTTGCCGGCCACCCACGGACGGCCGTCGATCATGATCACTTTGTCGGCACCGTCCTGTGCGACGACCCACGTGCCGACCATCGGCTCGAAGGTCACGGGCGGCTTGCCGACAGCCTCCTTGCTGAGATCGATCTTGACGTCATTCACGGGGGCCGCGCGAAGCGGAGCGATCACGAGAAGCGCCGCCGCGCCCAGAGAATACTTGCTCAGTCTGCATGCCTTCATACACGTCTCCTGCGAACGAAAAACAGGCCGGCCACGATCGCCGCCGGCCAGATGCCATAGAACACGGTGGCCGCGCCCTTGGGCGGCACGGCGAGCGGATGCCCGCGAAAGACGTCGTCTTTTTCGATCGGCGGGGCAATGCCGGCGAGCGAGTAGATCGTCTCGAGGACGCCGTCCGCGGTCGTCGATCGGCTCATCACCTTCTTGCCGCCCAGGTCGTACCAGAGTTCGCCGTAATGCGCGCTCGTCTGTTCGAACAGCCCGATGGACGTGGCCGACACGTAATCGACCTGTACCTTCGGCATCACGCGCCGGAGCTTGACGATCGCCCGATGCTCGAGGTCGAAGCGCCGCGGATCCTCGGGCGCGAGATGCGCCTCGATCCGGAGCGGCAGCCGAATCTGGCGAAGCGCGTCTTCGTCCGGTTCGGAGAACGAATTGCTGCGGCTCTCTGACGTATCCCAGCTCGCGGTGACGAACGCGCACGCGAAGATCGCGGCGGCCGCGAGCGCGCCGACGGCGATCGATTCATAGGCGCGGCGGCGGACGGTCATGCCGAGCCGCATCCAGACCGCCGCGAACGTGAGGCCAGCCGCAATCAGCGTCAGCGCGACGAGCGTCACATCCAGCCGGACGAGGCCGTGCTGGAACTCGGCCACCATCGCCGTGGGCGTGTAGCCGGCGGCGCGTTCCCAGACGCCGCCGTTCACGGCGGCGATGAAGTTGACAATCCACGTGCCGACGGTGACGCTGAGCGTCAGGATGGCTGCCGTCGACGGGTGCTCGGTGAGCGAGGCCATCGCCGCGGCCAGTGCAATCGTCAAACCGGCGTTCAGCACATGACCCATCGCGACCGTGGCCAACTCCGGCGGATAGATGCTCCCGCCGTAGCTTTTCCACAACAGGATCGCGGCGAGCGGCGCCGCGAAGGCGATGAGCCAGCCGGCGGCGAGCACGAGCGCCTTGGCGCCGACGCGCGCGAATGCCGGCATGGGATGCTGCAGCTCGAGCTTCAGCGCGCCGCTCTGTCGATCGCCGGACACGAGACGGATGGCGACGAACGGCAGTAAAAATGCCGCCGCCAGCTCGCACGCGCTGAAGGTCGGCGCCCAGATGCCGATGAGCGGCGAAAACGCCTCGCCCACGCCAGCCGACGTGCCGTTCAGCCCGCTCGCTTCGCCGTAGGTGCGCACCGCGCTGATAAACGACACGCCGACGAGCGGGCCCATGGCGACGAGCAGCACCCACCACGAACGCGACGCGACGAGCTCGCGCCACTCCTTACTGACGAGCCACCGGAAGGCGGATTTAGGTGAGCGCAAGGAAGATGTCCTCGAGATTGGATGACGCCGCCCCGCGCGGTCCCGCGAGCGCGGACAATTCCTCGAGCGTACCTTCGCCGCACGCGCGGCCACCGCTCAGGAGTACGAACCGATCGCACACGCGCGCCGCATCGCTGATTTGGTGGATCGACAGCACCATCGTCCGGCCGGCCGCCGCGAAGGCGCGAAGCGCCAGTGCGACCTCGCGCGTCTGCCGGAGGTCGAGGCCTTCGAACGGCTCGTCCGCCATCAGGACCGGCTGCGGCATCAGCAGACCGATTGCGAGGAGCGCCCGCTTCCGCTGACCCTTCGACAGCGTCCAGATCGGCGAGTCGAGCAGCGGCTCGAGCCCCAGACGCTGGACCACTTCGCCGCGTATCTCGCTTCGACCGCCGAAAAATCCAATCGTGAAGTCGAGCGCCCACCGCACCGGCTCCGTCGGCCAGGGGACGATGGAGTCGGGAAGATAGAAAACAGACGCGACCCGCTCGCCCGAGGTGAGCGGCCGATCGCCGCGGAGCAGCGCACCGCCGTCGGCCGGCAGCACACCGCCGAGGCATTCGAAGAGCGTCGTCTTGCCGGACCCGTTGGGACCGATAAGGCCGAGCACTTCGCCCTGGCGAATGGAGAACGAGACGTCGCTGAGCGCGGTCAGGTTTCCGTAGCGTTTGGTGAAGGTGGTGACGCGCAGAACGTCGAATCTACTAGGCAATCCATCAGGCAATCTATCGGGCGGGCGGGATTACTACCAGCCGCCGTAGGTCGTACGTCCCCGCCTCAACGCGCGGCGAACAGTTGGCCGGCCTGTTCCGGCGTCATCGATCCGCCTGCGAGCTCGACGGCACGGGCGAGGACCGGGTCGCGCCTCGCCGCCAGGTCCGCGGGGGACGGCAGCGCGAGGACGTCCGGCGCCACGCCGATCTTCTCCAGACCGGCGCCATCCGACATCCGCACGTCCGCGACGGTCACCTCCATCGCGTAAAACGCGACGGCGCCGAGGCCGACGGTGTGCGGGAAGAACTGCGCCGCCATCACCGCCCCAGTCGTGCGGTCGCCGCCGACGGCCGCGCTTTTCGAGCTGCAGGATGCGCGCGAACATTTCCGAGGCCGACGCGGAGCGGCTGTCGACGAGCACGAACAGCTTGCCGAGAAACGCGTTCTTCGCCGGCTTCGCGACCTCCGGCCGTTCCTTCCCGCGCGGACGGTCAACCGCCACGAGCACCTCGTGATCGAAGGTCGTGCTGACGAGCGCCGACAGCGCGGTCAACGCGCCGCCGCCGTTGCCGCGCAGGTCGAGAATCAGCGTCTTGTAGCCGCGCGCCTTCCGGATCGCCCGTTGCACGGCGTCCGGACTGCGAAACCCGGGCATGCGCCACACGAGGATGTCGGCGCCAATAGGCGCGTCGCGGTCGAGCACGAGTGGCGCAGCCTCGATTTCGTCGATCAGATCGTCGAGCTGCTCGATCGACTTGTTCGTGACTTTGGACAACACGTCAAGCGTGCGCTCCGTGCCGTCAGGCTTGCGGACGACGAGATGCTGCCTTCGCCGCCGCGTCGCTGCCGGCCGCGACGTCGACGACCAGCGGTTGGTCGCCGATCATCGACATGGACCAGCCGTAGTCGACGCTCGCCGATCGCCGCGGCGGATAGAACATCGTGTGCGAATCGTCCAGCTGCATGACGATGTCGGTCAGGATGGCGGTGGCTAAGCTGGCGTTCGCGGCCTTGTCGATCCGCGTCTCGGCTTCAGCGAACCGCGCTTTGAGATCGATGCCGTGGAAGGTCGGATCGTAGTAGTACCGCTCCAGATCCTCCCTGATCTGCCGCAGCATGGTCCGCGAGATGTCGCGGTCGTTTTTCGAGAGGACCGGCGCCTGCGTCGCGAGCGCGGCGAGTGCGCCGCTGGACAAGAATGCAACCACGAAGACACGAAGACACGAAAAAGAAAACCAGATGTCGTGCTTTCGTGGCTTCGTGGCCATGTGGAGGTG
>JADGOC010000234.1 GCA_017883165.1 Acidobacteriota bacterium | reverse complement strand
TGATCATCAGTCACGCCGTCTGGCTCTACCACCGCTTCTGTCTGAGTTTCCGAGACGCTGAGAATCTCCTGGCGCAGCGGGGCATCACGGTCTCTTACGAGACGATTCGCCAGTGGTGCCTGACGTTCGGTCCGGAGTACGCGCGGACGCTCAGGCGCCGACGTAGCCTGTCAGTGCGCGCTCGGGGTTTCAACGGCGCATCACGCGAATCGCCGGTTTTGCGGGCAGTACATAGCGTCCGAGGCCAGGATCTGCGGCGTCCGGTGTGATGGTGACACTCAGGCGGGTTCAAGTCGGACGGCAGGGCGAAACGCGCAGAATTCCCGGCGATTTCGACGCGGAGGGATAGCCGAGTGGTCGATGTCGGTGGTGGAGAGTCGAGGAGATCTACTAGTCATGTTGCCACGCTTGCGACTCGCGCGATACGCGTTCGTTGTCGGCGCTGCCATGGCGTGGTGCGCGTGTGGCTCCAATCCGTCCACTCCCTCCTCGATTGTGCTGACTGGCACGTGGGGAGGCGATCACATTCGATTGACCGTCGCTGACAGCGGCAGCGATCTCGAGTTCGACTGTGCCCAGGGGGAGATCCCAGGGCGCGTGATGGCCAACGCGCGTAACGAGTTCAACGTCGCTGGCACATTTGTCCGAGAACACGGCGGACCAATTCGCGTTGGTGACTTGCCAGATTCTCATCCGGCGGCCTATGTGGGACTCGTGACCGCTACGACGATGACCCTGACCCTACGGTTGACAGACACGAACGAGGTGGTCGGTAGCTTCACTTTGCTCCGAGACACGCCGGGGCGGGTCGTGAAATGCGTCTTGCCGTTGGTATACGTGCTGAGTTGACCACGGCATCGTCAGGTACCCGAGCAGCAGGTACGACGCTTGCCTAAGTAGCCGCCCTCGCGGCGGGCTTCGCTCAAACCGATCGCAATCGCCTGTTTGCGGCTCGTCACTCTCTTGCCTGAACCTCCCGAGCGCAGCGTGCCGCGCTTCTGTTCATGTACCGCGCGCTCGACCTTCTCGGAGGCCTTCTCACCGTACTTGGCCATCACTCCTCCTGTCTTCGCCTCACCGGCCACAAAACCCGCGCCGTCTTCGAGCGCTACAACATCGTCAGTCCCGGCGATCTTCGTGACGCCGCACGACGGCTCGATACCTACGCGTCCAGTGCGGCTTTATGATCGCTAGCGACAGCCCCAGGGCTGAAGTCGTCGAGGATGCGGTGGCGTCCTGTTCGAGACCCCAAGACCCAAGACCTCAGTCGGCCTTCGGTGAAACCTCTCTCACTCGTCCGTGGTGTCCCGCCTCGATGTCTTCGAGCGCCCGCGCCCAGATGCTGTCCGGTGGCCTGTCCGTGACGTGGTGCGGCACCGATGTCGCGCCGTTGGCCGAGACGGCCACGTACTGGTCCTTCTGAATGGTCTCGATGGCCAGGTCCGGTGCCAAAAAGGGATCGCTTCTTCACCGTCCAGGCCATCCAGTGGATGTGTTTACAATAGGCCACTGTAAGCAATCGCGCTAGGCTGGGTCGTCCCTCCTCCAAAGGTCTATACGATGACGAAGTCAACTCGTCGAGCATCTCAGCGGGCGGGCGGGAGTGACCGCCAGAAGCCGGCGAGGAAGCGCAGTTCATTGAAGGCGAATGCGCTCTACCAAGAACTGTTCGCGTCGTCGCCTGACGGCATTCTCTTGATCGATGCGGAGACTCAGCGGGTCGTCGAGTTCAACGATGCGGCTTGCCGACAGCTCGGCTACACGCGTGAAGAGTTTGCTCGCCTGCGCATCTCGGACTACGAAGCGTCTGAGACTCCCGAGGAGACAGCCGCACGCGTTCACAAAGCCCTTCGCCAGGGGAAGGACGAGTTCGACACCGTCCAGCGAACGAAGACCGGCCAGATCAGGCATGTGCATGTGTGGACCAAGACGTTTGGTCTCGGCGGTCGCGTGGTCTTCCATGCCATCTTCCGCGACATCACCGAGCAGAAGCGCGCGGAGGAAGCGCTACGGGAGAGCGAAAGGAGCCTGCAAGAGGGGCAGCGTTTGGCTCATATCGGAAGTTGGCAGTGGACAATGG
Source organism: Acidobacteriota bacterium (assembly GCA_017883165.1). GTDB lineage: Bacteria > Acidobacteriota > Vicinamibacteria > Vicinamibacterales > CAVVIG01 > JADGOC01. Next base: position 2,808 of record JADGOC010000234.1, on the reverse strand, counting down.
CAACAGACACGGTGAAATGGTCGGAAGAACTCAGTCATATCAGCGGGCACGATCCGGCTTTTCCTGCACCGAGCTTTGCGGGAATGTCAACGCACTATACCCCTGAAAGCTGGAAGCGGCTGAGCGCCGTGGTGGCGAAGGCGTTGCGGAGCGGAGAATCCTATGAACTCGAGCTAGAAATGGTGCGACCAGATGGCACGCGTAGACATACGTCCGCCCGCGGCCAAGCCGATCATGATGCCAGCGGCAAGATTGTCGGACTGCATGGTACCGTTCAGGACATCACCGAGCGCAAGCGTGCGGAGGCAGAGATCGGCAAGTTGCACCGAGCGGTGGAAAGCTCGGGCGAGGTCATCTTCTTGACGGACCGCGACGGTATCTTCACGTATGTCAATCCTATGTTCGCCAAGGTCTACGGCTTCGCCGCCGCCGAAGTGGTTGGGCAGGCGACGCCGCGGATTCTAAAGAGTGGAGTGATGACCCCGCAGGCCTACGAGGCGTTCTGGAAAACGCTCCTTAGCGGCCAAGTGGTTGAAGGGGAAATCGTCAACAAGACGAAAGATGGGCGGACCATCGACATAGAGAACTCAGCCAACCCGGTCTTTGACGACCGCGGCAACATCGTCGGCTTTCTCTGCGTGCAGCGGAACATCACCGAGCGCAAGCGGACCGAGGAAGCGCTGCGGCGGCGCGACGGGATCCTGAGCGCCGTTGGTCTGGCCGCAGGACAATTCCTCCATGCGGGCGACTGGCGGCAGACGATCGGCAGTGTGCTCGCGCGCCTCGGTGAAGCCACCGCGGTCAGCCGCGTCGTGATCTTCGAGAACCAGCCTCCCGGTCTCGGCGACGAGATCCTGATCAGTCGCCGGCATGAATGGCGGGCCGCTGGAATAGACGCGCGGTCAGATTCAGCCTTGACGGACCTCCCGCTTCGCGCGATGGGGTTCGGCCGGTGGGTTGAGGTGCTCTCAGCGGGTCAGGGCATTTTCCAGCACGTCCGTGACCTGCCGGCTGGCGAGCAGCAGGCCCTGGCGGCCCAAGGCATCCTCTCGGTGGCGCTGGTTCCGATCTTCGTCGAAGGGCGATGGTGGGGGTTCATCGGCTTCGATGCCTGCGTGACCGAGTGCGCCTGGGGCGAGCTCGAATCGGAGGCACTCTTCACCGCCGCGAGGATCCTCGGCGAGGCCATTGCGCGCGAGCACGCCGAGACGACGCGCGTGCAGCTCGAAGCCCAGTTCCGTCAGGCGCAGAAAATGGAAAGTGTGGGGCAGCTCGCCAGCGGCATCGCGCACGACTTCAACAACCTGCTCACCGTCATCAACGGGATGTCGGATCTCGTGCTGGAGCAGGTCAGTTCAGACGATCCGGTGCACGCGGATGTGCAGGAGATTCACCGCGCCGGGGAGCGAGCCGCCGCATTGACCCGCCAGCTGCTGGCTTTCAGCCGCCAGCAGATCCTCGAGTCACGGGTGCTGAGCCTCAACACGGTGGTGGCGGGGATGGAGAGTCTGCTCCGGCGCTTACTCGGCGAGGACATCGACCTGGTGGTCGTGCCGACGCGAGACTTGCGTCACGTCAAGGCGGACCCCGGACAAGTCGAGCAAGTGATTAGCAACTTGGCCGTAAATGCGCGAGACGCCATGCCGCGCGGTGGCCGCCTGACCATCGAGACGCAGAACGTCGAGATCGACGAGGACGACGCTCGCCAGCACGGTGTGGCCGTACCGCTGGGGCCGTACGTCATGCTGTCCGTGGCCGACTCCGGCGTCGGCATGGACGAGGCGACACGCGCGCGCATCTTCGAGCCGTTTTTTACCACCAAGGGGCCGGGCAAGGGCACGGGGCTGGGGCTGTCGACCGTGTACGGCATCGTCCAGCAAAGCCACGGGTTCATCCGGGTCGATAGCGAGGTGGGCCAGGGAACCAGCTTTAAGATCTACCTGCCACAGGTGACCGAGGCAGGGGGCACCGACCGGCCGGAGCCGACCGTGGTGTCCAGTTCCGGGACCGAAACCATCCTCCTCGTGGAAGACAACGCCGGGCTCCGCAAGCTGGCCACGCGTCTGCTGGAACCCGCCGGGTACACGGTGCTCGGGGCGGCCACGGGCGAGGAGGCGCTGCGCCTGCTGGAAGGGCATGAAAAGAACGTGCACCTCCTGCTCAGCGATGTGGTGATGCCCGGCATGAGCGGACGACAGCTCGCGGAGCAGCTCGCGCAGACGCGTCCAGGGATGAAGGTGCTCTACATGTCCGGCTACACGGGCGACACCATCGTGCGACACGGGGTGTTGGAGGCGCAGGTGTCCTTCCTCAACAAGCCGTTCACCGCGGCGGCGTTGCTCCGAAAGATTCGGGAGGTGCTGGATTCGTAGAACCGGTTTCAAAACCCCGTTTTTGCGCCAGTTTTCGGCCGGTTTTCGGGTTATGAAACCAGCTCTAGCGACTCGTCGGTCCTGTGTTGAGCCATCGGCCATCGTTGCAAGTCCGCACGACTTTCGTCGAACCGCCGTGCGCAACCTCGTGCGGGCCGGCGTGCCGGAGCGCGTGGCGATGCAGCTGACTGGGCACAAAACTCGCGCTGCCTTCGAGCGCTACAACATCCTCAGCGCCGGGGATCTGCGGGACGCCGAGCGGCGGCTCGATACGTTCGCATCCGCCGCCTGTTGGTCGAACGCCAGACCCGTCCGTGATCGCGTGGGCGCGACCTCACGGCGTTGATCTGATTCGTAACCTCTTCATCGGACCGACACAAACCACGACGACTCAAGCTGGAGAAGAAGGTATTCTTCGGACGAGGGAGCGACATGG
>JADGOC010000012.1 GCA_017883165.1 Acidobacteriota bacterium | reverse complement strand
GTGCTGACGCAGCAGCTGGACGAGGCCGACCGTCTGCGCGAAGTTGACGTTGCGGTCGTCGTCTCCCTGGATGAGCAACACCGGCGACTTCCATGTGTCGATCTGCGAGATCGCCGATGACTGGTACGAGACGTCGTTCGGATCGAGCGAGCTGCCGTAGAGGTGCACGCCGGCGTAATCGACGCCGGCCGCGAAGATGTCGGAGTTGCGCGCAAGCGCCTGCGCCGTCAGCAGGCCGCCGTACGACAGGCCGTAGATGCCGACGCGCGAGGCGTCGACGTCAGGGCGCGACTGCAAATACGTCGCGCCCGCGACCACATCCTGATATTCGGAGTTGCCGCGCGCCTCGGTGTTTGGCGCCGTGCGGAACGAGCGGCCGTACCCGATGCCGCTGCGATAGTTCACCGACAACACCACGTAGCCGTGCGCGGCGAGCCACTCGTTGATGCCGTAAAACATGTGGTAGACGTAGCGGTAGTGATAGCCGAGCAGCATCTGCCGCGCGGGGCCGCCGTGCACGAAGATCATCGCCGGCCGCTTCTCGCCCGGCTTGATGTCCTTCGGCAAAAAGAGCTGGTTGTGAATGTCCAGGCCGTCGGGCGCTTTCGTCATGACGAGCTGCGGCTCGACGTGCGCATCGGCCGGGAACCCCGGACGCGCGGTCGGAAAGATAATCTTCTGCGCGGACGCGGCGCTCGGCGCCGGTCGAAGAGACCAGATGCCGAGCGACTGCGTCATGTTCCAGCTCGCGCTCAACGTCGCGATCGTCTTGCCTGACGCGAGCGGAGCCGGGAACGTCTCAATCCCCTGCCCCATCGTCACCTGCGTCGGCTCGCCGCCCGAGGTCGGCACCGCCCAGATGTGGCGGCGCTCGATGTCCTTCGCGTTCGTGGAGTAGTAGAACGTACAACCGTCCTGCGAAATGATGCTCGACGTCTGATCCTCGATCAGCCCATCGGTCGTCGTCAGCAGCGTCGGCGTCGCGTTCGGCTTCGTCACGTCGAGGCTGTAGTACCGATCCCACGCATCCTGCGGAGCGGCCGGCTCCGCGGCCGGCGGGGCTTGCCCTCGCGCGCCGCGGCCGCCGCTGCGGTTGCCAATGCTGAGCGCAAAGACGACGCGGTCGCCCGCCCATCGAATGTTCGTGATCGCGGCGAAGAGCCGATCGTTCGGCTGGTTGTGCCAGACCTCGTGGCCCTCCCCCGTGACGGCGGCGGCCGTCCAGATCGATTGCGTGTAGCCGCCGGCCAATGTCGCGTCGGTCAGACCCGGCACGCGCGCCGGCTGTCCTGCCTCTCCTGCCTGTCCTGCCTCTCCCCCCCGTCCCGCCCCTCCTGCCCGTCCCGCTCTTCCCGCCTGTCCCGCCTGTCCCGCCTGAAACGCCGGCCCCGCCGACAGCCCGATGCCGCCGCCGCCGGGCTGCGACTGCTGGCCGAACGGCGTCCCGGGCCGGCGCGTGAACACGATGTGCGCGCTGTCGGCCGACCAGACCGGATTCGTGTCGAAATCAACACTCGGCGCCAGATACGTCACCGCCCGCGTCTTCACGTGATAGACCGCGATCAGACTGTGATCGCCGCGATTGCTGACAAACGCGATGTGCTGCCCGTCCGGCGACCACACCGGATTCCCGTTGGTCCCCCACTCGCTGATGAACGGCTTCTCGCCGCGGTTCATCGCCGTGGCCGGCTTGGCTGGGGTCACGGCCGCGCGATAGATCTGTCCGTCCCTTGCGACCAGCACCCAGCGTCCGTCCGGGGACAGCTGCGGATTGTTGCCTTCGACGACGCGCCAGGAGATGCCGGGGCGCGCGGTGCGCGCCGCCCAGATCGCTTCCTCGGCGCCGTTCGGATCGCCGGATGGATTCGCGTGCCAGCCCGCGCGATTGGCCGCGCTCCCGCGCACGAACACCACGGTCGATCCGCCGGCGGAGATCCGAACCTCGGTCAGATCGATGCCGTCGTCTTTCATGTACTTGGTCAGGCGCACCGGCCTGAACGGGGGCGCCGCGGCGGTGTAGACGTTGCGCTTCCCCTGCTCGTAGGCGATCCACGCTACGCGGTCCACCTTCCTCGCGGCGGTGACCTCGACGGGCGAAGCGGGGCTGAGAAACTGCGCGATCGTCGGAGCCGAACCGGACGATCTCGGCTGGCCCGCCTGGCCCGCCTGAGCCGCCTGGGCCGACACCGTGGACCGTGCGACGACTGCAAGACCGAGCGCGAGGACAGCGGCAAATATATGGCGGGCGGGACGCATGCTCTCCTCCGTGACGCGCGAGCCTACCACCGGCGCGCGCACGCGGCAATGCGCCCCATGATCCCTCGGAAGGTCATGGACGAGCCCGCCGCAGTTCGACGCCTCCGTCCGGCTGGATGACCGCAACCCACGGCGACTTCGGATCGAAAGTTCCACCCAGAATCCGGTAGATGAACGCCGGATCGGCCGTCGGCGGGAGAGCGACGCTCGTTTCGAGGGATCGCATCGGCCGGCCCAAGCTGACAATCGCGCGCGACGCCTTCACGAGCCCGCGATACGCCGGCATATCGAACAGGTGAGCCGCGGCGACGCGCGAGGGTGCGACCGCGACCACGCAGGCCAATATCGCGATGGACACGACCTTGGCCGCCCGCGCCGGAAGACACGCCGTGATGCCGAGGACAACGGTGACCACAGCCGCTGGCAAGATCGGCAGGTAGTAATAGGAATCGAGGAAGCCGACCCAGAACGCGTACCCGGCGATGGCCAGAACCTGCGGCAGCAGCGTCACCATGAGCAGCACCGGATCCCGCCGGTAGCCGATCGCGAGCAGCACGCCGCACGCAAGCAGCACCCATCCTGGCGCCGCGACGGCCCATTGGGCCGCTTCGATCGAATTCACCGACGCCGCGTAAGTCGTCGCGCTCGCACGGAAACGCGTGCTGTCGTCTCCCGCCACCACGCGCAAAAGGCTTCCGGACACGGCGTCCATGCCGCCGTGGTCGGAGCGCTGCTGCATCTGGTGCACGGCGTACGGTATCTGCAGAAGTGCGACGACGCCGGCGATGAGCAGGAGACGGCGCGACGCCGCGCGCGCACCCTCCTCCATTAGCGACTGTACGACGATCGCAGCGAAGACGGCGAGGGCCACGAACACGGCGCCGGTGTACGCGTGCACCGCGCTCCACGCGATCGCCGCCACGATCGCGGCCCGCCACGCGGCGCCGCGCGGCCAGCCGAGGAGCACGAGCGCAATTGCCGCCTTGGCCAGGATGGCGCCCATCACTGGATTCCAGATCACCGCCGCCAGGGACAGATCAAACGGTGCTGTCGCGAGGATGACCACAGTGGTGAGAGCGGGCCAGATCGAGCCCGAACGTTTCCAGATCGCGATCACCAGAAGCGTGTCGACGCCCGATTGCACGAGCGCCTGGCCGATGCCGCCCGCGTGCGGCAGGTTCTGGAACCACGGCCCGACGAGCACGCGGATGAGCCACAGGATCCAGTAGAATGCGGGCCCAATCGTGTAGCCGCCCACGTGAGTCGGCGAGCCGACGAGCGGCAGCTCGGTGAACGGCCGGAGCGCGATGCCCCAGTCGCGGATCTGATCCTGGAGCAGCCAGAAGTGCTGGGTGATGCCGCGCACACGGATGACGAACGTGCCGATGAAGACGGCCACGGAAACGGCGACGGGCAGCGCGCGACGCACGCCTCACTCTACAGAACCGACACGGCCTCTTCAAATATGACCACATCCCGCACGGCAGTCGCTCGGTTACTGACGCTCATTCTGGTGGTGGCGGCGGCGGTCCGCCTGTGGGGAATCGGCTTCGGCCTGCCGGGAGCGCAGGGACGGCCCGACGAAACCGCACTCGCGGGACCGGCGGTCATGACGCTGTTGGGACACTTCCGTCCACCTGACTTCAACTACCCGACGTTATTTATTTACGCGCTCGCGCTGCTGTACGTCGTCTGCTACTGGATCGGCAAGCCATTCGCGCACTACGCGACGCTCGCCGCATTCGCCGAAAGCCGACGCCAGAGCCTCGCGCCGTTTTTCTATATCAGCCGCGGACTCTCTGCGGGGATGGGCACGCTGACCGTCTGGTGGGTGTTCGCGATCGCGCGGCGGCTGTTCGACGACACGATCGCCCTGGTCGCCACGCTCTTTCTGGCGCTGTCCTTGCTCCACGCCCGCGATTCGCACTTCGGCGTCAGCGACGTCACGATGACGTCGCTCATCGTCCTCACGGTGCTTCTCATCGTGAGATGGCAGGAGAGCGGAGAGATCTGGCGGGCGGCGGTGGCGGGGCTGGTCGGCGGGCTCGCGATGGCGACGAAGTACAACGGGCTCGGCGTCTGCGTGCCTTTTGCCGTGGCCGGCGTGCAGCAGCTCCTCGAATCGCGGCGGACGGACTCTGACGCGCTGCGCAGGCTGGCGCTGGCCATCTTCGCGTTCGCGGCGCTGTTCGTGCTCGCATTCGTCGCTGCGTTTCCGTACGCGCTCATTGAGTGGCGTCAGGTGCTCGCTGACACGTCAGGCGTGGCCGCGAGGCTCCAGCACGGACACGGGTTGGTGCTGCCGCAAGGCTGGTGGTATCACGCGAGCGTCACGTTGCCGGCCGCCTTCGGCTGGCCTGTGTATCTCGCGGGCGTCGCGGGGGCCGTGGGATTGCTGACGATGCGGTTCCGGCAGTCGGCCGTCTTCCTCTCGTTCCCGATCGCCTACTACGTCGTCGCAGGCGCCGGGCACACCGTGTTCGCCCGCTACATCCTTCCCGTCTTGCCGTTTCTAGCAATCGCCGCCGCCTGGTGTGTCGTGACCATCGTCCGGCTCGTGCTGCGCGAATCCAGTTCGGTGGTTCAGCACTGGGCGGTCGCCGCCGTGGCCGCGCTGGCCGTTGCCCCGTCGGCGGGACCTCTGGTGCTGACAGATCGCTTGCTCGCGCGGACCGACAACCGCGTCCTCGTCGGACGAGCGCTGTTCGATCTCATTCCGCCGGGCAGCATCGTGTATCAGTCGGGCGCGAGTTACGGGCTGGCGCTCTACGATATCGACGGCCGATCGCTCAACATCCACCTGCGTGGCTACGCGAACGGCCACTTCACACCCGAGGGCGGTCCGCTGCCGGACTGGATCATCGTGCAGCGATCGCCGCTCGTGCTCTACAGTGGCGTCGCCGCGGGAGTGGAGCAACTCGTGCGCGAGCGCTACGAACTGGCCGCGGCGTTCACGCCCGCGCCACCGCGGCCGGACCGGGTCTACGATCAGCAGGACGCCTTCTTCCTGCCTCTCGAGGGCCTGACCGGCATCGAGCGTCCCGGCCCGAACTTCGAGATCTACAGACTGCGCCCTGTCACTCGCTGAGTTTCCCTTCTGCTAGACTGCGATCATGATCACTCTGTCTGTTCCGCGAAGCCGCGGCCTCCTGCGCGCCTGCGCTGCCCTGCTGATGGCCGCCGGGTATGCCGGGTGTGGAAGCACCACGGCCCCCTCCGCCAACGTACCATTCACACAAACGGATCTGCGCATCGGCGCCGGCGCTGATGCGGTTGCCGGAAAATCGCTGACGGTCAGCTATACCGGCTGGCTGTACGATGCGACCCAAACCGATAACAAAGGCGCGGTATTTGATTCGTCAAGAAGCTTCGTCTTCGTGTTGGGTACTGGAGCGGTGATTGCCGGGTGGGACCAAGGCGTCCCGGGCATGAAAGTAGGCGGCTTACGGCGCCTCGTCATTCCACCGAACCTCGCCTACGGCGCGAACGGCAACGGCACGACGATTCCTGCAAACGCCACGCTCATCTTCGAAATCGGAGTGCTGAGCGTGCAGTAGCTCGGCGAGGGAGATCCTATATGCGGGCGCGAACGGCGCTGGTGCTCGGAGCTCTTCTAGCCTTGACGGCGCTCAACGCTGCCGCTGCCCGCCACTGGCAGACTGGAACGTGGCGCGGTGCCGACATCACGCGCAAGATGGTCGATTTCGGTCCCGGCGCAACGAGCTTCGATGGCGGCCCCGGCCGAGTACCGCCCCTGCGCGCCATGGCTGACGTTCGGACTTACGTGATCGAAGCTGACGGCCTGCGGCTCGAGCTCGAGGACGTGGTGCCGGTCGGACGGCGGTCGATCGACGTCACGGTCGGGGACGCGGTCACCTTCGCGCTCGAGAAGAACGTCGTCTACGTGAAGGACCAGGACGGCAAGGAACACAAGCTGCGGGTGACGAAGAAGACCACGGCGTCGCCGTCGCCGGGGCCAGGCGACGGCCCGAACAGATCCTAAGGCTCGAATTTGAGGCTGGCGACAAACCGCTCGAACGAGGCGTCCCACTTCGAGACGGTCTGCTGCGGTCCTGTCAGCTTGATGTAGTACGGGCCGTGTGCCGTCTCGATAACGGCGGCCCGGAGGCGGAAGTTCGGCTTGCTGTTATGCGCTGACGCGCCGGGCGACATTTCGGCGACGAACGTCCCGCTGAGATCGAGCAGCGTCACGTCGAGGCCGTTTACCTTGCGCGTCTGTTTCTTCGCGACCTGGCTCGATGCGCGACCACCCGGTTGTTGCATCTGCCCCACCCATCGCTGGATGTTCGCGTCGACGCTGCCGGCCTGCCCGCCAAAATAGTAAACGACCAGCTCCGCGTCCTCGCTGTCGCCGTCGGCATGCGGCAATGAGAAGTCGGCCACGCGCATCGACGAGGTCGTGGTGACCTTCCGCCATCCCTCCGGTGTCGTGAAGGTGAGGCCTGTTGCGAGCAGTGTCGCGGCGGCCCCGGCGGCAATGAGAATCGCGACTGGCGTGATGCGGTTCAGCATGTCTGATCCTACCCGTACTGGCTACTTCGCGCGCGAGTCGAGCGCATCCCAGCGCGCGTAGGCGCTCGTCAGCGCCTGCTGCAGCTCGGCGACGCGCGCCAGCGTCCCGTCGATCGTCGCCGCCGGCTCTTTGTAGAAGTCCCGGTCCGCGACCCTGGCGCTCAGCTCGATCTGCTCGGCTTCGAGCGCCTCGATCTGCGCGGGCAGCTCGGCGAACTCCCACTGCTCTTTGTAGGACAGCTTGCGCGCCGCCACCGATGGACCGGCGCGCGGTGCAGCGTCTTTCCCGAGTGGCGGCGCCGCGGGAGCGGCCACCGCGACGGATCGCGCCGCCGCGCGCTGACGCAGCCAGTCGTCGTACCCGCCGACATATTCCTCCACGCGGCCGTTCCCTTCGAACGCAAACGTGCTGGTGACGACGTTGTCGAGGAACGCGCGATCGTGGCTGACGAGCAGCAGCGTGCCCGGCCAGTCGACGAGCTGCGCTTCGAGCAGCTCGAGCGTCTCGAGATCGAGATCGTTGGTCGGCTCGTCGAGCACTAGCACGTTGGCCGGCCGCGTGAACAGCCGCGCGAGCAGCAGCCGGTTGCGTTCGCCTCCCGACAGCGCCTTGACCGGCGACCGCGCCCGCTCGGCGGGAAACAGAAAATCGCGCAGGTACGCGTGCACGTGGCGCGGCTGCCCGTTGACCGTGACCGTCTCGTTGCCGTCGCCGACCGTGTCGAACACGGTCCGCTCGGGATCGAGCTGTTCACGCTGCTGGTCGTAGTACGCCACCTGCACGTTCGCGCCGCGCCGCACCTCCCCGCTGTCGGGCTCCATTTCCCCCAGCAGCATGCGCAGCAGCGTCGTCTTGCCCGCGCCGTTCGGGCCGATGAGGCCGATGCGATCGCCCCGCATCACACGCGTCGAGAATTCGCCGACGACCGTCACGCCGCCGAACGACTTCGTAATCCGATCGGCCTCGAAGACGAGCTGGCCCGATCGGTCCGCCCGCTCGATCTGCAGGCGCGCGGATCCGATCGACTCGCGGCGGGTGGCGCGCTCTTCGCGCATCGCCATCAACGCGCGCACGCGCCCTTCGTTGCGCGTCCGCCTCGCCTTGACGCCCTGGCGCAGCCACACCTCCTCTTCGGCGAGCCGCTTGTCGAACTTCTCGTCCTGCACCGTCTGATTCGCCAGCCACTCGTCCTTCCGGCGCAGGAACGTCGCGTAGTCGCCGGGCCACGACGTCAGCCGGCCGCGGTCGAGCTCGACGATGCGGATGGCGAGCCGCTGGAGAAACGCGCGATCGTGGGTGACGAAGACGACCGCGCCGCGATAGTCGGCGAGGAAATTCTCGAGCCACGTGATCGCGTCGATGTCCAGATGATTGGTCGGCTCGTCGAGCAGGAGCAGATCGGGCTCGGCGACGAGCGCGCGCGCGAGCAGGACGCGGCGCCGCCAGCCGCCAGACAACGTGTTGACGATCGCCTCGGGCGGCAGCTGTAGGCGCGAAAGGACCAGGTCTACCCGGTGCTCGCGCCGCCACTCGTCCGCGGCGTCGTGCGTCAGGCCCGAGAGGCCTTCGGCGACCACCGCTGAGACCGGGCGATCGGTCGAGAGCGGCACGTCCTGCTCGAGCCGCGCGACGCGCAGCCCGGGCTGGCGCCACACGCTGCCCCGATCGGGCGCCTGGTCGCCGCCGATGATCTGCAGCAGCGTCGATTTTCCGGTGCCGTTGCGCCCGATGACCGAGACGCGCTCGCCCGCCTCGATCTGCAGCGCGACGTCGTCGAGGAGCGGGAGATGGCCGTAGGCGATCGACACGTGGTCGAGTGCCACCAGTGGCATCCGACGACCGTACCACGAATCAGGCGCCGCGGACGAGCGCGCGTCGGTTGCGGGCGAGCCGCCCGCGCTCGGTCGCGGTCAGTTTCGGAAACGAGAGGTCGAGACCTTCGAGCGCATCCACGATGATGTCGGCGATCAAGGCGTGCGCGAACCACTTGTGATCCGCGGGAATCACGTACCAGGGCGCGTGCTTGGTGCTCGTCGCCGCCAGGGCTTTCTCGTACGCGGCATGGTACGCCTGCCACTTGCGCCGCTCGGGCAGGTCGCCCTCTGAGAACTTCCAGTTCTTCGCAGGATCGTCGAGCCGTTCGAGCATGCGCCGGCGCTGCTCGGCCCGCGACACGTGCAGGAAGAACTTGCAAACGGTCGTGCCGCTCCGCCACAGGTGGCGCTCGAACGCGTTGATGTCCTCCAGCCGCTCCTTCCACACCGCTGGCGTGACGCGCTCGACCGGGAGCCCCTGCGTGCGGAGCAGATCGGGATGCACGCGCACGACGATCACTTCTTCGTAGTACGAACGGTTGAAGATGCCGATCCGCCCGCGCGCCGGCAGCACCTTTACCGCGCGCCAGAGAAAATCGTGCGCCAGCTCGTCGCTCGACGGCTGCTTGAAGGCGTGCACTTCGGTGCCCAGCGGATTCACGCCCGACATCACATGCGTGATCGCGCTATCCTTCCCCGACGCGTCCATGCCCTGGAGGATCACCACCAGCGCGTGCTCGCCTTGCGCGTAGAGCCGCTCTTGAAGCGCCTCGAGACGCACGACGCCGTGCTCGAGATGCGTCTGCGCGGCTTTCTTGTCGGAGAACGGCCCGGTGTGGCCCGGACGATCGCGGGTCAGCGCCGACCGATCGCCGGGGCGGACGCGAAACCGGTCGAGATACACGCCGGCCTTATTCTTCGACACTGACGACGCTCATCACTTCCTCGACGCTCGTGAGTCCTTCGGTGAGCAGCAGGGCCGAGTATCGCTTGAGGTCGAGCATGCCGTGCGCGATCGCGGCGGCGTGAATGTCTTCGGCGCGCGACGCGCGCGACACCAGCCCGCGCAGCTCCGTGTTCATCTTCAACACTTCGTAGACGCCGATGCGCCCCTTGACGCCTTTGCCGCCGCACTCGTTGCAGCTGCGCACGCGATCGAGCGTGATGCCGGGCGGCAGGCCGAAATATCCCGACGCCGCCGCGTCGGCGTCGTACGGCTCCTTGCGCGCCGGGCACAGCCGCCGCGCGAGCCGCTGCACGATCACGCCGACGGTCGACGCCGACACGAGAAACGGCTCGACAGACTCGGCGAGCTGGAATTCGATCCCGCTGGCCGGATCCTTCCGGCGGACCGCGACGCTGCCCGACTGAATGAAGAACGCCGCGTTGCCTGGTCCGCCCTCGCGGATGATGGTCGACTGCGGCGGAAACTCGCGGTACTTCATCCGCGGCTCGAGCTCGCGGCATGCCTCCGGCGGCAGACCGGCAAAAAGCGACAGTGTGTGAAGAAACGACATCTGGGTCTCTGTCACGCTGATATTATGCAGCAGCATGCCTACACTCAGACTCATCGCGGCGATGGCCGTGATGTGCATTTTTGGCCAAATACCATCTGCCCCGCCCCCGCAGTACAAAGAAAGTGACTTTCTGACACGCGTCCGCCGGCTCACGGTCGAGGGCAAGCGCGCCGGGGAAGGTTACTGGTCGCCGGACGGCCAGCGGATCGTGTTCCAGAGCGAGCGCGAGCCGGGCAATCCGTTCTACCAGATCTACACGCTCGATCTTTCAACCGGCGAGACGGCGCGTGTCTCGCCAGGCATTGGCAAGACGACGTGCCCGTTTTTCCGTCCCGGGAGCGACGAGATCCTCTTCGCGTCGACGCACGCCGATCCGAAATCGAAAGAGCTGCAAGACGAGGAGCTCGCCTTTCGCGCGTCGGGCAAGGAGCGGCGCTACTCGTGGGATTACGACCCCGAGATGGACATCTACGTGTATAGCCAGAAGACCGACGCGCTCAAGCGGCTCACGACCGCGCGCGGGTACGACGCCGAAGGCAGCTACTCGCCCGACGGCCAGTGGATTGTGTTCTCGTCGATGCGCAATGCGTACAACCGCACGCTCAGCGCGGAGGAACAGAAGCTGCTCGAGGTCAACCCGAGCTACTTCGCCGAGATTTTCATCATGCACGCCGACGGTTCGGGGCAGAAGCAGCTCACGAACACGGCGGGATACGACGGCGGACCATTTTTCACTCCCGACGGCTCGCGCATCGTCTGGCGCCGCTTCGACGAAAAGGGGCTCATCGCGGACGTGTGGACGATGAAGCCGGATGGGAGCGACCAGAAGCGGATCACCGATTTCGGATCGATGAGCTGGGCGCCCTACATGCACCCCTCGGGCGAGTACATCCTGTTCGCGTCGAACAAGCTCGGGTTCGAGAACTTCGAGATCTTCATGGTCGACTCGCAAGGCACCAAAGAGCCGGTGCGGGTGACGTACTCCGACGGCTTCGACGGGCTTCCGGTGCCGTCGCCCGACGGGACGCGTCTCGCGTGGACGTCGAGCCGCTCGGGCGGCGCGGCCGGACAGCTGTTTCTCGCCGACTGGAATCACGAGAAGGCGCTCGAAGCGATCAGGCGCGCGCCGCTCAGGAAGCCGAAGTCCTAGGAGCCATCGAGACATGATGATGAGACGGTTCCCTGTCGTCGTCGCGCTGGCGAGCGCAGTCGTGCTGCATGCCGGCGCGCAACAGGCACCCACCGGGACGCGCGCGGTTGTCGAGGCGCTCGCCTCGGAGCGCTTCGAAGGGCGCCTCGCCGGATCGAACGGCGAGCGGATGGCCGGCGACTACATCGCGTCGCAGCTCGCGAAGATCGGCGCCAAGCCGCTGCCCGGACGCGACGGCTATTTCCTGCCGTTCGATTTCACGGCCGGCTCGCGCGACGGCGGCTCGTCGCTGACCGTCGCGTCCGCCCTCCATCCTTCCGCTTTCAAGACGACGGCCGATGTGCAGGCGTTGTCGTTCTCCGACAACGCCGAGGTGAGCGGACCGGTGGTCTTCGCCGGATATGGGATCGTCGTGCCGGACAGCCAGAACTTCGGCTACGACAACTACGCCGGCCTCGACGTCAAGAACAAGATCGTGCTGGTGCTGCGCTACTTTCCCGAGGACGCCGATCAGAAGACGCGCGCCATCCTCGCGCGGTACGCCGACCTGCGCTACAAGGCGATGGCCGCGCGGCAACGCGGCGCGGTGGCGATGCTCGTCGTCGCAGGCCCGCACTCGCCCAACGCGGGCGACACGATTCCCATGAGCTTCGACACGGCGCTGGCGGGCTCGGGCCTGGTCGCGGCGAGCATCAGCGGCAAGGTCGCCGGCGAGATCTTCTCGGCCGCGCCGGAGAACACGCTCGACGCCGCGCAGAAGGCGCTCGATTCGGGGAATCCGCACGTCCCCGGCTTCACTTTTCCCAATCTCACCGTGACGGTCCGAGCCGACGTCGTGCGCGAAAAGCAGAGCGGCCGCAACGTCGCGGCGTACCTCCCCGCGACGGATGCCCCTGGAAACAGCGCCGACAACGCCGAGAAGCCGTGGGTCGTTCTCGGCGCGCATTACGATCATCTCGGGCGCGGCGCCAACGGCAACTCGCTCGCGGGCAAGGACGAGATGGGCCGCGTCCACTTCGGCGCCGACGACAACGCCTCGGGCACGGCCGCCGTCCTCGCGATTGGCGAGGAGCTGTCCAGGCAGCCGCGGCGTCGCAACGTGATGCTCACGTTGTGGTCCGGGGAAGAGTTCGGCCTGATCGGCTCTTCGGCGTTCATGGCGACGCCGCCCATTCCCACCGATCGCATCGAGGCCTATCTCAACTTCGACATGGTCGGCCGCATGCAGGACAACAAGCTGACGGTGCAAGCGCTCGGCACGAGTCCGGTCTGGGCGAAGATCATCGAGCAGGCCAACGTCTCCGCCGGATTCGATCTGCAGCTCCAGCAGGACCCGTATCAGCCGACCGACGTGGCCAGCTTCAACCTGGCGAGCGTGCCGTGCCTCACCTTCTTCACCGGCACGCACGCCGACTACCACCGTCCGACCGATACGGCCGACAAGATCGACTACGCGGATCTCGACCGCGTGGTGCGCTTCGCCGCCTCGATCACGCGCAAGCTCGAAGACCTCGATCGCGCGCCGCAGTTCACGAAGGTCGATCAGTCGCTGCCGAGCGGCGCCGGCCGCGCCGGCGTGCGCGTCTTCACCGGCACCATTCCGGATTATTCGACCGAGATGAAAGGGTTGCTGCTGAGCGGCGTGATTGGCGGCGGCCCGGCCGAGCAGGCCGGTTTGCAGAAGGGCGACGTGATCGTCGAGATCGCCGGCCAGTCGATCACGAACATCTACGACTACACCTTCGCGCTCGAGCTGTTGAAGATCGGCCAGCCCGCCAAGGTCGTCTACCTGCGCAACGGCCAGCGAAAAGACACGACGCTCACGCCCGCCGCGCGGAAGTGAGCGTCGTCACGATGTCGGAAGGATGGGACGTCTAGGAGGCGCGGACGTTCCCGGCTCTGGGGCCCTTGGCCGACTGCTCTTCGTCGAAGCTCACGCGCTGGCCTTCTTCGAGATCCTCGAAGCTGCCGCCCGTCACCGAGCTGCGGTGGAAAAACCACTCCTGGCCGCCCTCGTCGCGAATGAAACCGAATCCCTTTTCCCGCGCCAAACGCTTGATCGTACCGCTCGCCATGACGTCTCCTTGTCGGCGGGTCCAAATGACCCGTTGGGACTATACACGGTTTCGGCAAAGGGCCGCTAGGGTGGTCCGGGCCCCCCTCATCCGCCCGGGCCGGCCGGGGCCACGGCTGGTCGCGTTCTTGCACCTGCGACTGACCTGACCCGTCCGAATCAAAGGAGGCGTCCGATGAATCGTCCACACGCATTTCGCCACATTGCGGCCGCTTGCGCGATCACGGCCGGCCTGGCGGCCAGTTCGACACTCACCATCGCGCAAACGAGCGGCACGGCTGAGCGCTTCACGGCCATGGCTGTCAACATGAGCAACGTCGGGCGGGGCGGTGCTGGCACGATCGAAATCGTCGTCGACCGCTGGTCGACCGACGCCGAGCACGATCGACTGATTGCCACGCTGATGGACAAGGGGCCGGAACAGCTGCTTGAGGCGCTGCAGGGCATGAAGCGCGTCGGCTATATCCGCACGCCGAGCACGCTCGGCTACGAACTGCATTACGCTCGACGCTCCCCGCTGCCCGAAGGCGGCGAACGCGTCGTGCTCGCGACGGATCGGCCGATCGGCTTCTGGGAAGCGTCGCACCGGCCACGGACCATTGATTATCCGTTCACCCTCGTCGAGGTGCGCCTGAACTCAGACGGCGAAGGCGAGGGGAAACTGTCGCTGGCGACCAAGATCACCGCCGACAAGGACGGCAAGACGGTCGTGCTCGAGGATTACGGTTCGCAGCCCGTTCTGCTGACCTCGGTGAAGCGCGAACGGCGTTGACCGAACACAACGGCAGGGCCATCATGGATGGCGCTGACGAATAGGATAGATGAAGCCTTCCAGGAGAATCGCTCATATGTTGAGACGTGCCGCACTCGTGTCGCTTGCCCTCGTGCTGTCGCTCGCTCCCGCCTACGCGCAGGGCCGCGGCGGCCAGCCTCCACCGCGTCCCGATGAAGCGGGCGCCCAGCCGGTCTCGCGGACCGAGGTCGCGAGCGTCACCGACGACAAAGCGTCGCAGACCTCGCACACGATTCGGCTCGATGGGCGCGACATCAAATACACCGCGACGGCCGGGACCTTACCCATCCGCCTCGACGATGGGAAGATCGCCGCGCGGATGTTTTTCGTCGCGTACACGAAAGACGGCGAGGACACGAAGACGCGGCCGGTCTCGTTTCTGTACAACGGCGGCCCCGGGTCGGCCACCGTCTGGCTGCACATGGGATCGTTCGCGCCGCGTCACGTGCAGATGGCCGACGAAGGATTCCAGCCGGCGCCGCCCTATCATCTCGTCGACAACGACAACTCCCTGATCGACGTCAGCGACATCGTCTTCATCGACGCGATCGACACCGGCTACAGCCGCGCGATGGCGGGCGTCAACGCCGCACAGTTCCACGGCCAGGAAGGCGACATCCGCGCCTTCGGCGAATGCATCAACACCTATCTCTCCGCGTACAACCGCTGGCCCTCGCCGAAATTTCTGATCGGGGAGAGCTACGGCACGATCCGGTCGGCCGGCCTCTCGCAGGAGCTGCAATCGCGCCACGGCATCGAGCTGAACGGCATCGTGCTCATCTCGTCGTTGCTGACGTACCAGACCTTGTCGCCGGCGCCTGACAACGACGTCGCCTACACCGATCAGATCGAGACCTTCGCCGCCACCGCGTGGTACCACAAGAAGCTGCCGGCCGATCTGCAGCAGAAGACCATCAAGCAGGCGGTGGACGAGGCGCGGACGTTCGCGTGGGGTGAGTACGCGGCGGCGTTGTCGAGGGGCAATACGCTCAACGACGCGGAGCGCCAGGCGGTGGCGGCCAGACTCGCGCACTACACCGGGCTCTCGCCGCAATTCATTCTCGAATCGAATCTGCGCGTCGATTCCGGACGCTTCCGCAAGGAACTGCTCCGCGACAAGCGGTTGATGCTCGGCCGCCTCGACGGCCGGTTCACCGGGCTCGACGCCGACGCCGCCGGCGAGCGCCAGGAATTCGATCCGTCGAACACGGCGCTGCAGGGCGCGTACACCGCGCTCTTCCACGACTATGTGAAGAACGATCTCAAGTGGGAAAGCGATCTGCACTATCCGTCCTCGGGCAACGTCCGCCCCTGGACCTACGTGCAGAACCGCTACATGGACGAGAGCGATCCGCTGCGCCAGACAATGGCGAAGAATCCGTTTCTGAAGGTGTTCGTCGCCTGCGGGTACTACGACATGGCGACCTACATGGGCGGATCGGAATTCAATTTCTCGCACCTCGCGTACGACCCAGCGATTACGAGCCGAGTCTCGTTCGGCTACTACGAGGCCGGCCACATGATTTACATCCGGCCCTCGGCGCACAAGGCGCTCAAGACCGACATCGCGAAATTCATTCACGGCAACAGCGGCCAGGTCAGATCGTCGACGTCACAGCACTGATGAGGCCTGACGTGAGACGTCTGAAGCTGCTGCTTCTGGCTCTGGGGTGCGTCGGCGCGGCGGTGTCCGGCGCGTCGCGGCAAACGATGGCGGCGCCGGCGGCGGTGCCCGACAAGGTCGTGCCGCTGGCGCGTCCGTTTCCGCTCACCGATGTCCGCCTGCTCGACGGCCCATTCAAGCAGGCGATGCTGCTCGATCAGCAGTACCTGATGAGCCTCGAGCCGGGTCGGCTGCTGCACAACTTCCGCGTCAACGCCGGACTTCCCTCCGCCGCCAAGCCGCTTGGCGGCTGGGAAGCGCCCGACGTCGAACTGCGCGGCCACGCGGTTGGCCACTACCTGTCGGCGCTCGCGCTGATGTATGCGGCGACGAGCGACGCCCGGTTCAAATCGCGCGCCGATCTGATGGTCGCCGAGCTCGCGAAGATTCAGGACGCGCAGGCGAAGCGCTTCCATCCCGGCTACCTCTCCGCGTTCCCCGAGGAGTTCTTCGATCGCGTCGAGGCGCGCGAGAAGGTGTGGGCGCCCTACTACACGATCCACAAGATCATGGCGGGCCTGCTCGACGTCAGCCAGTTGTGCGACAACCCGCAGGCGCTCACCGTCGTCACGAAGATGGCCGACTGGGTGAAGTTCCGCGTCGATCGCATCAGCGAGGAGACGCAGCAGAAGGCGCTCGGCACCGAGCACGGCGGCATGAACGAAGTGCTCGCGAACATCTACGCGGCGACCGGCAACCCTGAGTATCTGCGCATCGCGCACGCGTTCGACCACAAGGCCATCTTCGATCCGCTGGAGCGCAGGGAGGACCCGCTCAACGGACTGCACGCGAACACGCAGTTTCCCAAGATCATCGGCGCCGCGCGCGAGTACGAGCTGACCGGCGACACCAAATACCGCGACATCGTCACGTTTTTCTGGGAACGCGTCGTCCATCACCGTTCGTACGTGATCGGCGGCAACAGCGATGGCGAGGCGTTCTTCCCCGAGGATCAGTTCTCGAAGCATCTCGGCACGTCGAGCGCCGAGACGTGCAACACCTACAACATGCTGAAGCTGACGCGCCACGTCTTCGAGTGGTCGCCGTCAACCGACGCGATGGATTTCTACGAGCGCGGCCTGTTCAACCACATTCTGCCGTCCCAGGATCCGGAAACGGGCATGGTCCTGTATTACTGCCCGCTCAGGCCCGGCGCGTGGAAATCGTTTTCGACGCCCGATGATTCCTTCTGGTGCTGCGTCGGCACCGGTATGGAGAACCACACCAAGTACGGGGATACGATCTACTTCCACGACGATCGATCGCTGCTGGTGAACCTGTTCATTCCGTCCGAGGTCACCTGGGCCGAGAAGGGGCTCGCCGTCCGCCAGGAGACGCGCTTCCCTGAAGAAGATACGACCCATCTGACGATGACGGCGAAACCGCCGGTTCGGGTCGCGCTGAAGGTGCGGTATCCGGGCTGGGCGCGGTCGGGCGTGACCGTGACGGTCAACGGTCAGCGCGCGCCGATCCAGGCGACGCCCGGGTCGTACGTGACGATCGATCGCGAATGGAAGAGCGGCGACCGCGTCGATGTCCAGCTGCCGATGAGCCTGCACACAGAAGCGATGCCGGATGACCCGAAGATGATCGCCGTGATGTACGGGCCGATTGTTCTCGCCGGCGATCTCGGCCGGGAGGGGCTCGAGACCATCAAGCGGTACGGGCCGAGCGCCCCACAGATCGGCCGCGTGAAGACGCCGGTCATTCCGGTGCTGGTCGGCGACGTCGCGTCGGTGACGTCGAAGATCGCGCCCGTGGCCGGCTCACGGCTGCACTTCACGACAAACGCGCTCGCGCAGCCGCACGAGGTGACGCTCATCCCGTTCTATCAGGTGGTCGACCAGCGCTACACGGTGTATTGGACCGTCGTGTCGCCGGCGGAATGGGAAACGCGCAAGGCCGCGATGGCCGCCGCCGACGCGCGCCGCAAGGAGTTCGACACGCGCACGATCGACGCGGTCGCCGCCGGCGACGCGCAGAGCGAGCGCGAGCACGCGTACGCGGGCGACAACGCCACCGATGGCTACTTCGAGGGCCTGCGCACGCGCGAAGCGCGCGACGGCTGGTTCAGCTATGAGTTGAAGGCCGCGCCGGATCGGCCCGTGACGCTGGTGTGCACGTACCGAGGCAGCGAAGGGCGCCGCCGCTCGTTCGACGTGCTCGTGGATGGCCAGAAGATCGTCACCGAATCGCTCGAGTACCACCCGACCGAGCAGCTCGATCGCGAATACGCGCTTCCGGAAGCGCTGACACGCGGCAAGGATCACGTGACAGTGACATTCCAGGCGCTGCCGCAGTCGACGGCCGGCGCGGTGATCGGCGTCAGGACGATTACGGGCGGATCGCCGCGCGAATAAGGCGATCGAGCCGCGGGAACTCGCGATCGAGAAACGCGTTCCCGCCGTCGAACACCGGCTGCTGCTTGCCGGCGCGGATGCCGCCTCCCGCTGCTTCGCCGTACTCCGAGTTCAGCACGTCCGCGACGTCCATACCCTCGACGACGCGCCCGAACGGCACGAAGCCCTGCGTGTCCTGCTGTGCGGAGAGATCGGCCAGCGCGATGTAGACCTGGGTCGCGCGGCCGTTCGGCACCGCGAACGCGAACGTCACCGTCCCTCGGACGTTCGATTGCTTCGGCGGATCGTCGGCGATCGTCCGCTCTCGCCAGGCCGCCGCGATCTTCGGATCCCCGTTGATCCCGAACTGCGCCCAGCGTCCTTTCACCACGCGGAAGAACCGGTTGTCGTCGTAGTAGAGGGCCGCGACCAGCTCGTGAAACCGATCGGCGCCGTGCGGCGCCCAGTCGCGGTGCACGTCGACGACAATCGTCCCTTTGGTCGTGTCGAGCCGGACGCGATAGTCGGCCGACACGGGTGACGGCGCCTGCGCCGGCGCGGACGGCGACTGCATCGCGCCGCTGAACGCCGCCAGCGCGATCGACGCGACGATCCACGTCGTCTTCATCTATTTCGGCACGAGCGGCTTCAGGCTCCGGCCGGGCGCCAGCTTGTTGAACTGCGTCACGTCGGTCTCCATCACCCTGCTGTAATCGCTCTTCGCCGCGTTCAGGTCCTTCTCGATTTCGGCGAGCACCGCGACCTGCGTGTCAGTCGGACGGAAGTCGGCGCCGCCGCCTTCGTCGCTGGCGCCGGTGCCGACGGCGCCGTTTAGCCAGATGAGATTCGAGTACACCTTGTACGCCTGCTGGAAGTACTTGTCGTCGCTCGCCATCGCGGCGCGCTCGATGAACCGGAATTCGACCGACTGGAGCTTCTGATCCATGTCGCGCAGGCTCTTCAGCACCTCCTTGTTGTCAGGATGCGCCTTCTGCGCGTCCTCCAGCGTCTTGCGCATCACTTCGATCCCGTTGATCGCCGTCGAGGTCTGCTCGATGTCGTCGCGGATCCGAATCTGCATCTGCGTGGACGCCACCAGATCGGCGTCCGCCGACGTGATGGTCGGATCCTTCACGACCTCAAACGGCGTCGTCGCCGACTGTCCGTTCGCCGTGACACGCACCGAGTACTTCCCTGGTGCGGCGAGCGGCCCCACTTGCGCCGGCGCGAGCCCCCAGTGCGTGACGGGCCGCGTCTCCTTGTCCTTGAACCGCGGCTCCTCCCAGACGTGCGGATTCTCCGCCGGCGTCGATCGCAGCTCGACGTAGTGCGGCTGGTCGTAGCGCATGTCCCACGACGCGCGGTTCAGCCCCGCGCGCCCCTGGCCCTCGAATGTACGGATGACGGCGTTGGACGCGTCGAGAATCTCGATCTTCACCGGCGACGTGTCGCCAGACAGCGTGAAGTTGAACTGCGCGCGCCCGCTGCGCGCGAAGCGGATTCCCGATCGCGGCGCGAACAGCTGCACCGCGGCGGTCGCGGCCGGCTGCTGCTCGAGCGGCGTGATGTCGTCCATGATGTACAGCCCGCGCCCGTACGTCGACACGACGAGATCGTGATACTGCTTCTGCACGACGATCCAGCTGACCGGCGCCGGCGGCAGCCCCGACTTCAGCGCCGTCCAATGCCCGCCCTCGTCCATCGAGTAGTAGAGGCCGTGGCCGGTGCCGGCGAAGAGCATGCCCTTGCGATTCGGGCTCTCGGCCACCGCCTTGACGTAATCGAGCGGATGGCTCGACGGCAGATCGCCGGTGATCTTCGTCCACGTCTGACCGAAGTCGGTCGTCCTGTAGAGGAACGGAGCGCGGTTGTCCATCAAATGCAGATCGACGGCCACGTACGCCGTGCCGGCATCGAAGTGCGACGGCTCGATCTTGCTGATCGTTCCCCACGCCGGCATGCTGGTGATGTTCTTCGTGACGTCGTTCCACTTTGCGCCCGCGTCGCGCGTGTACCACACCTTGCCGTCGTTGGTGCCCGCCCAGATGAGCCCTTTCTGCACGTCAGACGGTGCGATCGCAAACACCAGCTCGCCGTAGAACTGCCCGAGGTTGTCGCCGACGATCCCGCCGGAGCCGACGATGTACTTGGGATCCTGCGTCGAGAGATCCGGGCTGATCACTTTCCACGACTGCCCCGCGTTCGACGTGGCGAAGACCACCTGGCATCCGTAATACACCGTGTTGTGGTCGAACGGATCGATCGCCAGGGGCGCCGTCCAGTGGCAGCGATACTTCGCGTCGTTGGGCGGCGAGTCGAGCGAGATCATCCACGGCGCCACCGAGCGCGGCTGCTTGGTCCGCGCGTCGAAGCGCGTCAGCTTGTTGCCGTAGCAGCTCGCCCACACGACGTTCGGATCCGTGAGGTCCGGTAGGGTGAACCCTGATTCGCAGCCGCCGAGGTTGTGATCCCACTGACCGCCGCCTCGTCCGCCCCCAAAGCCTCCAAAATTGCCGCCGCCGAAGTTGCCAGCGCCACCGCCGCCGAGGGCCGCCGCGATGCCGAAATCGGGCAACTGAACCGGACCGCCTCGCCCGCCGCGCCCACCGCCGCCGCCGCCACCTCCGCGTCCACCACGGCCGCCGCGCCCCGCGGCATTGTTCGCCGCCGTTTCCGGCGAGTCGCTCGCCCCGCGCATCGTCCCGTCGTCCTGCATGTTGCTGTAGATGTAGTACGGCATCTGGTTGTCGACGGCGACGTGGTACATCTGGCCGATCGGCAGCACGACGCGCGACGAGGTGCGCGCGTGATCCGTGGTGATCGTCGCCCCGCCGTCGTGCGTCAGCACGTAGCGCTCGGGGTCTTTCGGATCCCACCAGATGTCGTGGCAGTCGCCGCAGCCGCCGGTCGGCGAGAACGTGACGCCGCCGTCGGTGGACTTGTGGAGACTGCTGTTGGCGATGAGCAGCTCGTTCGCGTCAGCAGTCGACACGCCGAGGCGGATGTAGTAACCCGCGCGGCCGATCAGCGCGCGATCCCAGCTGACTATCTTCCACTTTGTCCCTCCGTCGTCCGAGCGCCAGAGCGATCCCTGGTCGGCCGTCTGCATCAGCGCGTAAACGCGGTGCGAGTCGGTCGGCGCGATCGCGACGTCGATCTTGCCGACGGGCGATTTCGGCAGGCCCGGGTCGACGACCTTCGTCCATTTCGCACCGCCGTCGCGCGTGACGTAAATCGCGCTGCCGGGTCCACCGCTCAGCTCGCCCCACGTGTGCATTTCCACCTGCCACATGCCAGCGAAGAGCACGTTCGGATCTTTGGGATCCATCGTCAGGCCCGAGCAGCCGGTGAGCGGATCGGCGAAGAGCGACCGCGTCCAGGTTTGTCCGCCGTCCGTCGTCTTATAGACGCCTTTTTCCTGCTGCGGCCCGGTCAGCCGTCCTTCGGCGCAGACGTAGACGATGTTGGGGTCGGTCGGATGAATGATGATGCGGCCGATCCGGCCGGTCTCGTCGAGGCCGAGATGCGTCCAGTTGGCGCCGGCGTCAACGGACTTGTAGACGCCGTCGCCCATCATGTCGCTGTCGCGGATCGCCCAGGCCTCGCCGGTGCCGGCCCACACGATCTTCGGATCGGAGGTCGCGACGGCGAGCGCGCCGATCGCGGCGACCGGCTGGTTGTCGAAGATCGGCGCGAACGTCGCGCCGTTGTCGGTCGACTTCCAGATGCCGCCGGACGCGGCGCCCATGTAGTACGTCGTCGGATCGCCAGGCACGCCGGCGACCGACGCGATGCGGTTGCCGACGGCAGGACCCATGAAACGGAACGCCAGCCCCGGCGCGGAGCCAGCGGGCGGCTGCTGGGCGGTGATCAGGTGGGTGCCGGCCCATGCCGCAACGACCGCGACGCCCGCACCGACAATGACGCGAATGATTTTCATGACGTAACCTCTATCTCGCAAACAGGTTCTTGACGACGAACCACACATTGGCCGGACGTTCGGCGAGGCGGCGCATGTACCAGGCAAACCAGTACTCGCCGTACGCGATGAGCACGCGGATGCGGCGTCCCTGCTTCGCGAGCCGCAACTGCAGCGGGCGCTGGATGCCGTACAGCATCGAGTATTCGTACGCGGTCGTCGGCACGCCGTGCTCGGTGATGAACGTGTTCAGCCGATCGACAAGCACCGGGTCGTGCGTCGCGATGTGAAGCAGCGTGCCCATCCGCTGCGCCTCCTCGCTCAACATGCGGCACGACAGCCTGTAGAAGTTCTCGTCGACGTCGGCCTTCCTCGGGTACGCGATCGTGGCCGGCTCGAGATACGCGCCCTTGACGAGGCGAATCGCCGCGCCGAGCGGCAGCAGCGACTCGACGTCCTGCGCGGTCCGGAACAAGTACGCCTGCAGCGCGAGCCCGATGAGCGGCGACCGCATGCGCGTGCGGCGGAATAGATCCAGCGTCGGGTCGACGTACGGCGAGCTCTCCATGTCGATCCAGACGAAATTCTGGCGCTCGGCCGCGCGATCGACCAGGCGCTGCAGATTGCGGAAGCAGATCTCCTTGTCGAGATCGAGGCCGAGCTGCGTCGGCTTCACCGAGATCTGCGCGTCGAGACCGGCGGCGCTGATCTTGTCGAGCACGTCGAGGTAGTGCCGCGTCACCTCTTCGGCGTCTTCGACGCGCGTCAGGTTTTCGCCGAGACGCGTGAAGATCGTGCCGATGCCGTTCGGCTGCTGCAGGCTCGCGGCCGCCATCGCGTCCTCGATGCGCTCGCCCGGCATGAAGGTCGACACCGAGCGGCGCACGAACGCCGCTTTCGTCGCGTGCTCGCGGATCCAGACGTTGGTGGACGCCGCGAGGAGGATCCTACGGGCGATGCTCATTCTTGATTCTCACTTCAGAATTCATGATTACAGGGTTCCGCGTATGAGCCCGCCGTCGACCTGCATCGTCGCCCCGGTGATGTACGACGCCGCATCGGACAGCAGAAACGCCGCCATGCGTCCGAACTCGTCCGGCTGGCCGTAGCGCCCGAGGGGAATTGTCGCCGCCATGCGCTGACGCTGCTCTTCCACCGTCACGCCGGCGCGCTTCGCGTTGATCTCGTCGAGCTGCCGGAGGCGGTCGGTGTCGATGCGTCCTGGAATGAGGTGGTTCACGCGAATCTTGCTCGACGCGAGCTCGATCGCGAGCGTCTTGGCCAGCGACGCCACCGATGCCCGCAGCACATTCGAGAGCGCGAGGTTCGCAATCGGCTCTTTCACCGACGACGATGTGCCCATCAGAATGGCGCCGCCGCCGCGCGCCTGCATCGACGGCACGACGAGGCGGACGGTGCGAATCACGCTGAGGACCAGCAGGTCGAACCCGGAGCGCCACGCCTGATCGTCGAAGGCCAGCACGGCGCCGGCCGGCGGTCCGCCGGTGTTGGTGAAGAGCAGATCGATCCCGCCGAAGCGCTCGGCGGTCTGGCCGTGCCAGGCGGCGATCGCCTCCGCGCTGCTCAAGTCGGCCGCGTGCGCGAGCACCGTACCGCCCGACTCCTTGCGAATCTTCGCCGCCGCCGCGTCAATCGCCGCCCGATCGCGCGACGCGATCGACACGGTCGCCCCTTCGAGCGCCAGCGCGCGGGCCACCGCGAAGCCGAGCCCCTTGCTCGCGCCGCCCACCATCGCAATCTTGTTCTTCAGTCCGAGATCCATCGTGCCATCCATTTCATCACCCGATCCAGCGCATCGCGCGTCGTCTGATCGAGCTGGCCGCCGGGCGGCCGGATGCCGGCATGCGCGATCGCGCCGCGGCGTTTGAGCACTTCTTTGCGAATGGCCATCCCGATGCCGTCCTGGAACTCAAAGCGCATCAGCGCCACCGTGCTGTAAAAGGCATCGGCGGCCTCATCGACGCGGCCCGCGCGAAAGAGCGTCACGATCTTGACGAGGATCTCGGGGAACGCGAAGCCGGTCATCGCGCCCGCGGCGCCGGCCATCAGCTCCTCGAGCAGAAAGACGCCGCCCAGCCCGCCGAAGATGCGGACGTCGAGATCCTTGGTGTGCTCGAGGATACGCGACGTTTTGAACGGCGTCGGCGGATCCTCGAGTTTGATCGTGCGTGCGGCCGGTACGTCGCGCGCGATGCGCGCCAGGAGCGCCGGCTCCATCGCGTACCCCGAGATGGGCGGGTAATCCTGGACGATCATCGGGATGTCGACGGCGGCCGAGACGTCGGCGAAATGCCGCGCGACGGCGTCGGAATTGATCTTCGGCATCCGCGGCGGGCTGATCATCACGGCGGCCGCGCCGGCCCGCCGGGCACGCGCGCTGTACCCGATGCAGGTCCGCAGGCCCTCCGCGGTCGTGCCCGCGACCACAGGCACGCGACCGTTGACGTGCGCCAGCACGGTGTCGAGCACGAGATCGCGCTCGGCTTCCGTGAGCCGTGCGACTTCGCTGGTCACGCCGAGCGCCGTGAATCCGTTGACGCCGGCGGCGAGAAACAGGTCAATCACGCGTGTGAGACTCTCGCGATCGACGTCACCGGCCGGGTCGAAGGGAGTCGGAAGGACCGAAAAGACACCGCCAAACGGCATGATTGCCGACATGGTACACGAATTGAGGTCCGGGGCTCACGCCGTGGATGTGGGGCGTGTGGGGGCTGCTGCTCGCCATCCCCATCAGGGTGGGGATGAAAGCAGCAGCCGATCACATTGAGTCGATGAAGCCGATTGTCGAGCTGCTCGGACGATGACCCGATGAACTACGACCGGACCGTCACGAAGATCTCAGTCCCCTGCCGACTAATCAGCAGGAGCACCGGTTTGTCGGCCGATCGGCGCACCGCGGCCTTGAGCTCGGCGACCGTCTGCACCGGCTGACGGTTGACCTGTTCGATGAGGTCGCCGGCCTGGAGGCCGGCGTCAGCCGCGCGCCCGTCCGGATTCACCTCTTCGACGACCAGCCCGTGCGCGGCTTTCGGCGCGCCGATGCGCGACGCCAGATCCGGCGTGAGCGCCACGACCGACAGGCCGAGCGCCGTCTTGTCTTCACTCTCGCCCGCCGAATCGTTCCGCGCGCTCTCTGCCGGCTGCGCTTCGTCGAGCTTCACCGTCAGGCTCTTCTCGCTGCCGTCGCGCACGACGGTCACGTTGGCGCTCGAGCCCGGCTTCGTGTCCGCCACGCGGTTGCGCAGCGAGTTCATGTCGTGCACCGGCTGGCCGTTGAACGACAGGATCACGTCGCCCTGCTTGATGCCCGCGCGCTCCGCCGCGCTGTCCGCCGTGACGGACCCGACGATCGCGCCGCCGACCGTCTTCAGACCGAGGCTCTGCGCCATGTCCGACGACACGTTCTGCACCGTGACGCCGAGCTGCGCGCGCGTCACCTTGCCGCTCGTCCGCAGCTCGTCCATGACGTGGCGCGCCATGTTCGCCGGAATCGCGAAACCGATCCCGATGTTGCCGTCCGACGGCGACAGAATCTGCGAGTTGATGCCGACGAGCTCGCCCTTCATGTTCACGAGCGCGCCGCCGGAGTTGCCGTGGTTGATCGGCGCGTCGGTCTGCAGGAAGTCTTCGTAGCTGCCGTCGCCGACGTTGGTCGATCGGCCCTTCGCGCTGATGATGCCCATCGTCACCGTCTGTCCGAGATTGAGGGGGTTGCCCACCGCGAGGACGACGTCGCCGACCTGGACCGCGTCGGAGTTGCCGAGCGCGATCGGATGCAGATCGGACGCGCTGATCTTCAGCAGCGCGAGATCGCTCGCCTTGTCGGTGCCGACCAGTTTGGCCGACATCGTGCGGCCGTCGGTGAGGTCCACCTTGATGTCGTCCGCGCCGTCGATCACGTGGTTGTTGGTGAGGATGTAACCGTCCGCCGCGACGACCACGCCCGACCCGAGCGCGTGCTGGCGCGGAGCCTGCTGACGGCGCTGGCCGCGGCCGAACGGGCTCTGCTGCCCCTGCCCGAACTGCTCGCCGAAGAAGCGGCGCAGCAGATCGTCGCCCGGCCCCTGGCCGCCGGGCATCTGGAATTCGGTCTGCGACACTCTAGCTTTCCCGTCCGCGTGCACGGTGACGACGGCCGGCGCCACGACGTTCACGACGTCGGCGTAGGAATCGCGTCCGCCGGCGACAGCGTGCGCGATCGGCGACGTGACGACGGGCATCGCGTGTGTGCCCGAGGCTTGGGGGCCGGCGGCGGCGCCGCGCCAGGCGGCTCCGGTGACGAGCACGGCAGCCGCCAGGGCGACGAGCCCGATCTGGCTGGCTCGCTGGCGGAGGTGGTGTGATGCGTTCATTGACGTGTCCCTTTCAAGGAGTTTCCCTACCCCTATTAGACGGGACCACGCCTTACTGGCCGGTTACGGGAACATTACATCGGTGAAAGGTTCGGCAGCGCCGCAGTAAAAGTCGAGCCTTGCCCAGGCTCGCTGATGACGTCCACCGAGCCGCCGTGCGCCTCGACGATCGCCTTGACG
Organism: Acidobacteriota bacterium; assembly: GCA_017883165.1. Classification (GTDB taxonomy): domain Bacteria; phylum Acidobacteriota; class Vicinamibacteria; order Vicinamibacterales; family CAVVIG01; genus JADGOC01. The sequence goes on along the minus strand of JADGOC010000012.1, from coordinate 21,510 downwards.
AGACTCAGGCCGAGGCCGAGGCCGCGCTCGGTGCGGCTGGTATCACCGCGAAAGAGCCGATCCCAGATCCGCGGCAGCTCGTCGGCGGGGATTCCGGGACCGGTGTCGCGCACGCGCAGGAGCGCGCGATTGCCGTCTCGCGCGATCTCGACGTCCACGCGTCCGCCGGCCGGGGTATATTTCACCGCGTTGTCGATGAGATTGGCCGCGGCCTGCTCGAGCCGGGTGCGGTCGCCCGAAACGATGACGGCCTCGCCTGGCGCGACGGCGAGCGTCACGCCCTTGGCTTCCGCCGTGTCGTGGTACAGATCGACGGCGCGCGCGACGACGTCGGCCAGGCGGACCGGTTCGCGCTGCAGCGGCATCGCCCCGCTCTCGGCCTCGGAGATGTCCATCAGCGTGTTGAGCATCACGAGCACACGATCGGATTCCTCGACGCAGTCGGCCAGCGCCTCGCGGAAGCGTTCGGCATCGGGGGCGCCGGCGAGCGCCAGTTCCGCCGTCCCGCGGAGCCGCGTGAGCGGCGTCCGTAGATCGTGCGACACGTTGTCGAGCGCGCCGTGCATGGCCCGCACGAGCCCTTCGATCTTGTCGAGCATGGCGTTGAAGAGCGCCGTCAGATCGTCAATCGCATCACCGGTGCCGGCGAGCGGCACGCGCGCGTCGGTGCGGCCGGTGCGAATGATGCGCGTCACGGCGTCGATGAGCCGGCGGATCGGCGCCAGCGCGGACTGGGTCGCCAGCAGCCCGCCGCCGAGCGCGATGACGACGATCGACAGCGTCACCAGGCCGAGGACGGCGCGGAACCGCGCCAGCAGATCCTCGCGCGCGTCGGGGCTCTTCCCCACTTCGACCAGCGTGCCGTCGCCGAGTCGCAGCGACGCCATCTCGAGCGCCTCGGGCCGCCAGCCTTCCGGCCCGCTGAGCACGATCATCTCCGAGCCGCGATCGAGCACGCGCACGAAGAGCCGCTCGGGCGCGGTGCTCTGCTCGGCGCGGACGATGTCGGTCAGCGCGGCGATCCCGCCGCGCTCGTAGGCGACGGCGTACTCGCCCAGCTTTTCGTGGACGATCTGCTGATCGCGCTGTTCGAGCGACACGGAGGTCAGGAAATAAGTCAGGACGACGATGGCGATCGAGCCGATGACAAAGAGTGTCGCGTACCACACCGCGAGCCGCAGAGCGAAAGTCCGAAGGGGTCGGGAGCCTTTTTCAGTTTCTGCCATCATCGATCCACAGTTTCTGACATAGAGAGTACGCAGAAACTGAAAAAAGGCTCCCGACCCCCTACCGCAGCACGTAGCCGACGCCGCGCAGGGTGCGCAGCAGTTTCCTCTCGAACGGACGGTCGATCTTCTCCCTCAGCCGGCTGACCAGCACGTCGACGATGTTGGTTTGCGGATCGAAGCGGTAATCCCAGACGTGCGACAGAATCATCGTCTTCGACACGACCTTGCCGGCGTTGCGCATCAGATACTCGAGCAGCGCAAACTCCCGCGGCCGGAGATCGAGCGCCGTGCCGCCACGCGTGACGCGGCGCGACAGCAGATCGAGCACCAGATCCTCAACCGTCAGCGTCGTCGGCTCCGGGGAGCGGCTGGCGCGCCGCACGAGCGCCTGCACGCGTGCCAGCAGCTCGGCGAAGGCGAATGGCTTGGTGAGATAGTCGTCGCCGCCCGCCTGCAGCCCTTTGACCCGATCGTCCACCGACCGCCGCGCGCTCAGAATGAGCACCGGCGTCGCCGCGCCCCGCTTGCGGAGCGCGTCGATCACGCTGAGACCGTCGCGCCTGGGCAGCATCAGATCGACGATCGCCACGTCGTACGGCTGCTGCAGCGCGGCCTCGAGGCCCGCCTCCCCGTCGAGTTCGTGATCCACGGCGAAGCCGGCCTCCCGCAGCCCGCGCATCACGAAATCGGCAATCGTGCGATCGTCTTCGATCAACAGCACGCGCATCTTCGACCTGCGGTTAGCGCGCTGGCGTGTCCTTCGGCGCCGCGCGCAGATACTGCGCCGGCCACGGGACCACATGCCCGAGCTCGTGTGCCGCGCGCAGCGGCCAATACGGATCGCGCAGCAGCTCGCGCGCCAGGAAGACACAGTCGGCTTGTCCGCTACGGATCACGTGGTCGGCCTGCGGGGGCGACGTGATGAGCCCGACCGTCCCGGTTGCGATCTCCGCGGCCTTCCTGATTTGCCCGGCGAACGCCGTTTGATAGCCGGGCCCGATCGGCATGTCCGCGTTCGCCACGTTGCCGCCAGACGAGCAGTCGATCACGTCGACGCCGCGATCGCGCAGCCGCCGGCACAGGGCAATCGACTGCTCGACGTCCCATCCACCGTCCACCCAGTCCGTCGCCGAGATCCGCACAAACAGCGGCAGCCGCTCCGGCCACACGCTCCGGACGCCGTCGACAACCTCCAGACAGAGCCTGACGCGGTTGTCGAACGATCCGCCGTACTGGTCGGTGCGCGAGTTGCTCAACGGCGACAGGAACTGATGAATCAAATATCCATGCGCCGCGTGGATCTCGACGAGATCGAAGCCGGCGACCAGAGCGCGGCGCGCCGCCTCCTTGAACGCTTCGACGACGGCGGGGATCTCCGCCGCGTCGAGCGCGCGGGGCATCGGATAGGTCGTCGAAAACGGATCTCCGGTCGGGCCGACGGGGACCCACCCGCCCGCCGAAATCGGGATGGCGCCCTGGCCCTTCCACGGCGCCGCCGTGCTGCCCTTCCGCCCCGCGTGCGCGAGCTGCATGCCGGCACAGCAGCGCTGCTCGTGAACAAAAGACACAATGCGCTCGAGCATCGGGACGTGCGCGTCGCTCCAGATGCCGAGATCCTCCGTGCTGATGCGCCCCTCGGGCGTCACCGCGGTCGCCTCCGTGAACACGAGCGCCGCGCCGCCGACCGCGCGGCTGCCGAGATGGATGAGATGCCATTCATTGGCGAAGCCATCCACGCTCGAGTACTCGCACATCGGCGAGACGACGATCCGGTTACCAAGCGTCAGCGAGCGGAGCGGGAGCGGCGTGAAGAGATGTGGCACGAGGACGATTGTACTTACTCAGGCCGACGCAAGACAGAACGTCTCGGCGTGCAGCCAGCAGGACGCCGACGCCTCGTGCCTGTCGCGTCGAAGACGCGCGATCGTCTGCCACTGCTGCGGCCCGCCCAGCATGGCTTTGCCCAGGCGATCGTTCAGATCGTCGTCGCGCAGCCCGACGGCGGAGTAGATCGCCACGAAGCTCAGAACGCGCGCGGAGAGCGAGGCCTGGTCCTCTCTTGTGATCACCAGCACCAGCCCCTTGCCCAGCGTGGGACCCATCGCCGCCAGCGCCGCGGTCAGCGGCAGAATCATCCGGCCGCCAGGGACGAGCGCATCGAGCCAGGCGTCGAGCGGATGCGTCATCCCCGCGTTGATCAGGATCGCGTCGAAGATCTCCCCGGCCACCTGCGACGCGTCGCCATGCTGCACGGAAACCCAGGGCATCGACGCGAGGTTCTGGCGCGCCTCCGACGCGAGCGTCTCATCCACTTCGAATGCCACCACGCGGCCGGTCGGCCCCACGCAGTGCGCCATAACCGCCGTGTAGTAGCCGAGGCCGCAGCCGACGTGGAGGACGCGCGCGCCCGGCGCCAGGTCGAGCGTGTCGATCCACACGCCGATCGTGCCCGGCTGCCCGTTGAACAGCTGGCGCGCTGGATTGATGCCGACGGCGATGTTATGGCACACGCGGGCGGGATCGGCGTCGACCGTCGTGCGCGTGCGGATGCCCGCCGCGAAATCGGCGTCCGCCAGCACCACCCACGGGCCGGGCCGCAGAAAATGCTCGCGCGGTACGGCGGCGAAGGCGTCGACCAGCGCCGGCGACCGCAGCCTGCAGACCGCTTCCAGTTCTTCGGCGTAGAAACGCCGCCGCAGGGCAAGGTCCATCATTTCGGCGCACTCTGTCGTCGAGAGGGTGAGGGACGAGGCGCGGCGGTCCGATCGCCGGCTCCGCGAATGAACTCGGCGATCTCGGGGCCGATTGCGATCGCGCGCGTGGGGCGCGCCCAGAGATAGGCGTGCTTCCCGGGCCCGCGCGGGAGGAAGCGCGCCTCTCCCGCTTCATTCAGGCGTTTCAGCACGGTGTGAATCGCGGCGAGTTCGTTCGCGTAAATCGACAGATCGACGCCGATCGCCAGGAGCCGATCGCGGACCTCGATCGGCGTCATCGGCACGCCGGTGCGCAGCGCGAGGCGGCAGGCATCGGTCAGGCCAAGCGGCACGCTCGGCGTGAGGCCGAGCAGGCGCGTGAGGGTGCCGATTGTCTGCGCGAGCTGGGCGAGCCGGTCGTCGATGTCGCGGCGCTGCTGCCCCAGATCTTCGTATTCCTTGATCGCGGAGGCGAGGGCGTCACGGTAGTTGGCGGTGGTCACACATAGTCTTATACATTATGTGTAAACGTACGTCAAAGACCGCGCCGCCGCCTAGCGCTGGAACGCATAGGAGACCTTCACGAAGAACTGCCGGTCGGCTTTCTCGAAGCGGTTCAGATCGGACAGCTCCCGGTCGTCGCCGTAGCCGACAAACAGCACTGACTGCCAGTTCAGCTTGTAGGCCAGAAGCGCCGACCCGCTGAAGCTGCCGCTCGTGGCGGGCGTTTCGGTGAGATACAGCGATGGATCGCGATGGGTGGACACGTACTGGCCGATGACGCGCGCGAAGCTGCGCGCGGTGAACGTGTAGGTGCCGCGCACGCGCGAGACCTGCGCCGTGAAGAGCCGCTTCCCCACACCCGCCGCATCGTCGACGTTGAGTATCCGCTCGGCCTGAAGCAGCGCCAGCTCGACATGTCCCATCGGGTGCAGCGTCGCGTTGAGATTGATCGTCCCGCCGCGGCCGGGACGCGAGTTGGCGAAGTCGACCTCCTGGCCCAGGAAGCCGTCGATCGACACCTGCGAAACGGCGCGCGACGGGCTGACCTGCACCGTGTAGACGAACTGCTGGCGTGGAAACAGGCGATCGCCGCTTCGCACGACGTCGTTCTCGTAGCGGAAACGCATGAAGCCGTTCAGCTTCGTGTCCATGCCCGCGCCGGGCGAGATCTCGTGCGTAATCGTCGTCCCGTCGAACTGCACCTGCCGATCGGTAATCAGAAACGTTCGAAGGCGCGAGAGAAAGCCGTGCGGGTGGATCGTGTAGCCCGCTTCGCCGTAGGTCTCGCGGTAATCGACCTGCGGCACGAAGCCGGTGTCCGCGCGGAAACCCGCGCCCACGTCGTTGTAGAGGCCGACAAAATCCAGGTGCGTTGTATTGTGGGTCCACCGCAAGGTCCCCGCATGCGACGCGAGCGACTGCCCCGTCCAGCCACTGTAGAGATCCGGCCGGTTCGGCGTCTGCGTGTCGCTCAGCAGCCACTGCGCGGCGACGATGTCCGCGTCCGAGGGGTGCCACTCGAAATCGGGACCGAGCACGCGGTTGTGGCCGAAGCCGTCGGTCTCGCGGTCGGTGACGAGCATGCTCACGAAGGACCGGCCGAGGTCCTTTCGCGCGCGGGCGACGAACACCCGCGAGCTGAAGTCCTGGGGCGCTGTGTCGGATCCGTTCGCGCCGGGGATCACCACGCTTCCCCCGCCCACATCGTCGGCGACGACCGCGGTGTAGGTGATGCCGCCTTCCTTTCCGGTGACGCGGCCGCCCCACCGGGGCGCCGTGATCGTGCGCGTGTAAACGGCCTGGATTGGCGTCGACAAGAGGTTGACGCCTTCGAGGAAGAACGGCCGTTTCTCCTGGAAGAACAGCGCGAACCGCTCGTTGGCGGAAATCTGCGCCGTGTCCGACTCCACCTGCGAGAAGTCGGGCTTCACCGTCAAATCGACGGCGGTGTCGGCGTTCGGCGTGTACTTCACGTCGATGCCGACGTGCGGCTGCACCGGTGCGTTGACGAGCGGCGTACCGAGGTCGCCGCTCGGAGCCGCGGCTTCGCTGGCCGTCACATAGGGAGCGGCAACGATGTGGCCGCCCGACGGCAGGTGCTCGAGGCCGACGAGCGTATTCGATCGGCAGATGAAACAGTTGCCGCCGCGCGGCAGCTTCGCCGAGAAGAACTGGTAGTGGAAATCGCGCGGATAGTTGCGATACAGCAGGACACCCCAGGTCTGGGGGTCGACGTTGTGGTAGCGCAGCGACGAGAACGGCACGCGGATCTCGAGCGTCCAGCCGCGATCGGTGATGCGCGCGGCCGATTCCCAGAAGAAATCGGGCGACGAGTCCTCGCCCGACGCGTCGTCGGAGAGCGCGTCGTACTGGATGCCGCTGGGATTGGCGAGGAACATCTGGGCGGAGCGGCCGTCGTTTCTCGCGCTGAGAATGATCCCGCCGTAGTCGGTGAAGCCGGGGACGTTGTCGCGGTCGCCGAGCGGGGCGCGAATCGCACCAGGGTTGGGATCGCCGAACTCGAACCCGGCGTAGATAAATCGATCGTCGTAGGCGAGATAGGCGACGTTTTTTACCTTGGGCTCGGTGTTGTCGCCCGGGTTGACCTCGTACCACTTCTCGACGCGGGTGGCGCCGCGCCAGCCTTCGTCGGAGAGGTCGCCGTCAATCGTGATGCGCCCGGCGGCGCGGCCGATGTGGATGGCTTCGCCTGAGAGCACCGACTGCGCGTCGGCGCGCGGGGCGATCCCCAGGGCGATCAGTACGGGGCCCGCCAGCAGACAGATCGGTAGCGTTCGCATTTCCATGCTTAGACGGACCAGCCCACGATTGGGTTTTTATCCCGTATTTGGGGCGAACGGACAGTATTTTGAACCGTAGCGGGCGCTGTCGTAGTACTCTGGCGAAACGCGGTCGTCAACGGCCGCGCCGCCTTTCGCCCCACTCGACCCGGCTGCTCTCCGCCCGTCTCGTCGAGGCCGCGCTAGGCGAGAAAGGGATCCCGAGTGAGAGCCGCACTGCTGCTTCTCGTGCTGCAAGTCGGACAGCAACCTAACCCATTTCTCGGCGGCGTGCCGTCGGGCGCGGCGTCGGCCACGCCGATCTCGCTGTCGATCGGCGACGCCATCAACCGCGCCCTGGAGCACAACCTCGGCGTGCTGACCAGCGAGCAGGCGGCCGACCACGCCCGTGGCGCCCGCTGGATGGCCCTCGGGGAGTTGTTGCCCAACGTCAACGGCCGTCTCTCGGAGACGCGCGAGATGATCAATCTCGCGGTGTTCGGCTTTCCGCTCCCGCCTGGCGTGCCGTCACTCGTCGGGCCGCTGAACGTCTTCGACGCGCGGGTGTTTGTCACGCAATCGATTTTCGATCTGAACCAGATCAACGGCGCCCGCGCGGCGGCGCACGACGTCGCGGCGGCGCGCTATTCCTACAAGAGCGCCCGCGATCTCGTCGTCCTGGTGACGGCCAATCTGTATCTCCAGGCGCTCGCCTCGTCCGCGCGCGCCGACTCGGCCCGCGCCCAGATGGACACGGCGCAGGCGCTCTACAACCAGGCGGTCGACTTGAGACAGGGCGGCCTGGTGGCCGGCATCGACGTGCTGCGCGCCCAGGTGCAGTTCAACACCGAGCAGCAGCACGCCACGGCCACCGCGAATGACTTCGAAAAGGCGAAGCTGCAGCTCGCCCGCGTGATCGGCCTGCCGGTCGGCCAGACGTTCACGCTGACCGATCAGGTCCCGTACGCGCCGGTTCCCGAGATGACGCTCGAGCAGGCGCTCGAGCGCGCCTACAAGACGCGGCCCGACTACCAGGCGGCGCTCGAGCGTGTGCGCGCGGCGGAAGCCTCCCGTGCGGCGGCGCTCGCGACGGCGCTCCCCTCGGTGCACGTGACCGCCGACTTCGGCGACCTCGGCCTGACGCCTGGCGACGCGCGCGGCACCTTCGCCGTCACCGGCGCGGTCAATGTGCCGATCTTCCAGGGCGGGCGCACCCGCGGCCGGCTGCTCGAAGCCGACGCCGATCTCCGCACGCGCCGCGCGGAGGCCGACGACATGAAGGCGGCGGTCTACTACGACGTCCGCACCGCGTTCCTCGACCTGCAGGCGACCGGCCAGCAGCTCGACGTCGCGGCGAAAACGCGCGATCTCGCCGCCGCGCAGCTCACGCAGGCGCGCGACCGCTTCGCCGCGGGCGTCACGAGCAACATCGAGGTCGTGCAGGCGCAGAGCGCCGTGGCGCTGGCCAACGAGCAATACATCGGCGGTCTGTACGGCTACAACGTCTCGAAAGCCTCGCTCGCGCGCGCCCTCGGCGTCGCCGAAGAGGCGGTGCGACAGTATCTCGGAGGCTCTCGTTGATGGGGAATCGTGTTCGTCTCATTGCCGCCGCGATCGTGGCCGTCGCGGTCGTCATCGGCGTCTGGATCTGGATCGCCTCCGGCCACGAATCGACCGACGATGCCCAGATTGAGGGGCACGTGACGCAGGTGGCGGCGCGCGTCAGCGGCACGGTGCTGCGCGTCGCGGTCAACGACAATCAGTCTGTCGACGCCGGCGCCATCCTCGTCGAGATCGATCCGCGCGATTATCAGGTGGCACTCGAAAAAGCCAGGGCCGAGCTCGCCGACGCCGAGGCCACGGCCGCAGCGGCGGAGAGCAACGTGCCCATTACGTCCGCGACCGCGTCGGGCAACATCGGCACGGCGCAAGGGTCGATCGAACAGGCGCGCGGCGGCGCCGACGCGGCACAGAAGGAAGTCGACGCGGCGCACGCGCGGCTCACGACCGCCCAGGCCAAGCAGCGCGAGGCGGAGGCCAACGCCGTCAAGGCCGCGCGCGACGTCGAGCGGCTGCGCGGCCTGCTCGCCAAGGACGAAGTGTCGCAGCAGCTGTTCGACGCCGCGGTCGCGGGGGCCGACGCCGCGAAGGCGGCCGTCGACTCGATGCGCTCGCAGGTGGCGGAAGCCGACGCCGGCATCCTGGTCGCCGAGAGCCGCCTGGTTGCGGCGCGCGGCGGCGAGCGGCAGGCGCACGCCGCGCTGCAGTCGGCGCAGACCGGTCCCGAACAGGTGACGGCGATGCGCGCGCGCGCCGCCTCGGCCGAGGCGCGCGTTCAGCAGGCGCGCGCCGCGCTGCAGCAGGCCGAGCTCAACCTCCAGTACGCCACCACCAAGGCGGCCCAGGCCGGCATCGTCAGCCGCAAGTCGGTCGAAGTCGGCCAGGTGATTCAAGCCGGGCAGCCGCTGATGGCGATCATCCCGCTCGAGAACGTGTGGGTGACGGCGAATTTCAAGGAGACGCAGCTCACCAACATGCGCGCCGGGCAGCGCGCGACGATCAAGGTGGACGCGTACGGCGGCAAGGAATTCCACGGCCACGTGGACAGCATCGCCGCCGCGACGGGCGCGCGCTTCAGCATGCTGCCGCCGGAAAATGCGACCGGCAACTACGTGAAAGTGGTCCAGCGCGTGCCAGTCAAGATCGTGTTCGACCCCGGACAGGATCCGGAACATCTGCTCAGACCGGGCATGTCGGTGGAACCGATCGTGTACATCAAATAGCTTCCGTGCCTCAGACGCAGCGCCCGATCAACCCGTGGATCATCGCGATCTCGGTGATGTTCGCCACCTTCATGGAGGTGCTCGACACCACGGTCGTCAACGTGTCGCTGCCGCACATCGCCGGCAGCCTGTCGGCGACGATCGACGAGGCGACGTGGGTGCTGACCTCGTATCTCGTGGCCAACGCGATCATCCTGCCGATGACCGGCTGGCTCGCCAGCGTCTTCGGCCGGAAGCGGCTGCTGATGCTCTCGGTCGTGGGATTCACCGGGGCGTCATTCTTGTGCGGCCTCGCGCCGACGCTCGGCTCGCTCATTGTCTTCCGCATCATGCAGGGCGCCACCGGCGGCGCGCTGCAGCCGCTCTCGCAGGCGGTCCTCCTCGAAGCGTTCGCACCGAAAGACCGCGGCAAAGCCATGGGCTTCTGGGGCCTCGGCATTGTCGTCGCGCCGATTCTTGGCCCGGTGCTCGGCGGATACCTGACCGACAGCTACAGCTGGCGCTGGGTGTTCTACATCAACATTCCGGTCGGCATCGCGTCGATCGTGATGACGAAGATGTTCATCTTCGACCCGCCGTATCTGAAGCAGGAAAAACGGAGGGTCGACTATTGGGGCATCGGGATGCTGGCCGTGGGCATCGGGGCGCTGCAGATCGTGCTCGACAAGGGGCAGGAGGAAGACTGGTTCTCCTCGCACATGATCGCGATCCTCGCCGTCATCAGCGCGGTGACGATCATCGCCCTCATCGTGCACGAGCTCCGCACCGACGACCCCGTGGTCGACTTGCGCGTGTTCAAGACGCGCACGTACGCCGTCGGTGTCTTCCTCATGACGATCGTCGGCTTCGTGTTGTACGGCAGCATGGTGCTCCTGCCGATCATGCTGCAGACCGTGCTCGGGTACCCGCCGCTTCAGGCCGGCATCGCGATGGCGCCGCGCGGCATCGGGTCGTTCTTCATGATGCCGCTAACGGGACTGATGACCGGGAAGTTCGACCCGCGTAAGCTCCTCAGCGTCGGTCTGGTGGTCGGCGGAGGAACGCTCATCTTTCTCGGCACGCTCAATCTCAGCGCGGGATATTGGGACATCTTCTGGCCGCAGTTGATTCAGGGAGCCGGCATGGCGCTGCTCTTCGTGCCGTTGACGACGGTGACGATGGACTCGATTTCGCGCGAGCGCATGGGCAACGCCACGAGCCTGTTCAACCTGATGCGAAACATCGGCGGCAGCGTCGGGATCGCGACGACGGGCACGCTGCTCTCCAGGCACACGCAGGCGACGACGAACATGCTCGGCGCCAACGTCAACATCTATTCGCCGGCCGCGCAAGCCACGTTCGCCCGCGTCCGCGCCGGCTTCATCGCGTCCGGCTCGGACCCGACGACGGCCACCAACCGCGCGATGGCGGCGATGTTCGGCATGGTGCAGCGGCAGGCGTCGATGGTGTCGTTCGTGTCCATCTTCCAGCTCCTGGGCTTCCTGTTCATCGCGCTCCTGCCGCTGCTGCTCCTGATGAAGCGGCCAAAACATCAAGGCGCGCCGATTGCGGCGCATTGAGGTCTCGTTGACGTGCCGGTGATCGCTCTTGTCGTTCTGATCGTGGCGTCGATGCTTCCCGGGCAGGACGCGGCCGCGCGCCCCTCGTTCGCCGAGTGGCTCGCCCTCGTGCGCACGGAAGCCCTCGCGCGCGGGATCCGCCCGGAGGTCGTGGACGACGCGCTCGGCCACATCGATGAGCCGCTGCCGGTCGTGATCGAGCGCGATCGCACGCAGGCCGAGACGGTGCTATCGCTCGAGAAGTACGTGGCGCGGCGTCTGACGCCGAAGGTCGTCAGGACCGCGCGCGAGATGTTCGCGAAGCACCGGACGCTGCTCGAACGTGTCGGCGGCCGCTACGGCGTGTCGCCGCGCATCATCGTCGGCGTGTGGGGGCTCGAGTCGAATTTCGGGCAGTTCAGCGGCGTCCGGCCGACCGTGGCCGCACTCGCGACGCTCGCGTGGGATCCGCGCCGGTCCGCGTTTTTTCGCGCCGAGCTCTTCGACGCCCTCGACATCCTCAACCGCGGCGACATCGATCTGGCCCACATGCGCGGATCGTGGGCGGGCGCGATGGGCCAGGTGCAGTTCATGCCGTCGAGCTATCTGAAGTTCGCCGAGGACTTCGACGGCGACGGCCGGCGCGACATCTGGTCCTCGCCGGCGGACATCTTCGCGTCGATCGCGAACTATCTCAAAGGGCACGGCTGGACGGCGGGACAACCGTGGGGACGGGAGGTCAAGGTCTCGCGCGCGGCGGCGCGCACCATCGCCGTGGACGTGGGGCGGCGGGCGGGGACGTGTCAGGCGACGCGCGACATGACGGTCGTGCAGCCGGTGAAGACATGGGCCACACTCGGCGTGCGCCTGCCGAACGGCGGGGCGCTGCCGGCCAGCCTGCCGGACGCGGCAATGGTCTCCGGCGCGACCAGGCATTTTCTCGTCTTCGGCAACTACGACGCGCTGCTCGAGTACAACTGCGCCCACTCGTACGCGATCAGCGTCGGCCTGCTCGCCGATCGCATTCCAGCCTCGCCGGGTTCATCACGAAGACACGGAGACCGCGGAGAGCACGAAGATAGAAGATATTAGATGATATCTGGCTATGGAGCTTTGGGTTCCCATAACTCGATCCGGTTGCCTTCCGGGTCGGTGATCCAAGCGAACTTGCCGTAGTCGTACTCCTCCCGGTTCGGATCGATCGGCACGCCCTCCTCCGCCAGGACCGCCAGCAACGCGTCGAGATTGTCCACGCGGTAGTTGAGCATGAACCTCGCGCGGCTGGGATCGAAGTACCGCGTATCCTTGGGGAAGATGGCCCACACCGTGGTACCCGGCCGGCCGTTCGTTTCGCCGTCGCGCCACGTGAACGTCACGGCTCCCGTCGGTTCGCGCACGATGCCGAGGTGGCGCTCGTACCACGCGTACAGCTTCGCCGGATCCTCTGCTTTGAAGAACACCCCACCGAGGCCCGTCACCCGCTTCATGCGTCTGTCCTTTCGCGCGGCCCGCCGGTCTCACTAACGTGAGACGGAGGTACCGCATGCCATGCGGGGGCGCGGCCGCGTCGCCTCGCGAAGGTGAGGAGGTATGATCAGATCGGCACGCATCCTAACATATGGCCTCAGGAACACTGGATGATCGCGGGGTCGTGACGGCGTGTCCGTCGTGCGGCCAGAAGAACCGGCAGGCGTACGACCGTCTCGGCGCCGCGTCGCGCTGCGGCCACTGCAAGCGGGACCTGCCGTCGCCCGGCGCACCGATCGAAATCCAGCGGTCGGCCGATTTCGATCGGCTGGTCGCGGCGTCGTCGCTGCCGGTGGCGGTCGATTACTGGGCGCCGTGGTGCGGTCCGTGCCGCATGGTGGCGCCCGAGCTCGAGAAAGTGGCGGCTCGCCAGGCCGGACGCCTGGTCATCGTCAAGGTCAACACCGACGCGCTCTCCGATCTCGGCGAGCGGTTCGCCATTCGCTCCATCCCGACGCTCGCCGTGTTTGCCGGCGGCCGCGAAATCGCGCGCACGGCCGGCGCACGCCCGGCCGACGAAATCGAGGCGTTCATCACGAAGGCGGTCTCGGACGCGCGCCCCATGTGATGAGCGGTATCGGGTCGGTGCGTTTATACTCGTCGCGCACGCCGATGAAGCTCGCCGGACGCCTCTTTCTGCTCGCCCTGCTTCTCAGATGGACGGTCGTGTTCCTGGCCTGGCCGATGCGCCAGGACGTCGTCGGCGACTCGTTTCTGCACGTCATCAGCATTCCGTTCCATGAAGCCGGCCACATCATCTTTTCGCCGTTTGGCGACTTCATGATGACGCTCGGCGGCAGCCTCACGCAGGTGCTGATCCCGCTCGTCTGTCTCGGCGCCTTTCTCACGGAGGCCAGCTTCAATGCGTTCGGCGCCGCCGTGATGTTATGGTGGGCCGGCGAGAACATGCTCGACGTCGCGATCTACATCAATGACGCGCGGGCCTTGCAGCTCGTCCTGCTCGGCGGCCACACCAGCGCCGAAGTCGAAGGGCACGACTGGGAGCATATTCTGCTGATGACCGGCGCGCTCCACCGCGATCATCAGCTCGCGTGGTCCGTCCACGTCGTCGGCGCGGTGATGATGGCGGTGGGAATCATCTGGGGCACGATCATCGCGGTAAAGGACAAGACATGAGATCCATCCAGCGCGGCATTTTCACGGCTCCTGCCTTCACGGCCCTCGCGGGCGTTCTCGTCGCCATGACTCTCGTCGCCATCGCGCCAACGCCCAGCGCGACCCAGACGCCGGCGCGGCCCGCCGCGTTCGATCTGGAGGAGGCAACGATCGCCCAGCTGCAACATCGCATGGACACCGGGCAGGACACGGCGCGCTCGCTCGTCGACAAGTACCTCGCGCGCATCGAGGCGATCGATCGGCAGGGGCCCGCGCTCCACAGCGTGATCGAGATCAATCCGGAGGCGCGCGCGATCGCCGACCGCCTCGACGCCGAGCGCAAGAGCACAGGCCCACGCGGTCCGCTGCACGGGATCCCCGTGCTCATCAAGGACAACATCGCCACCGCCGATCGCATGATGACCACGGCCGGATCGCACGCGCTCGAGCAGGCGCGCCCGCCGAAGGATGCGTTCATCGTCGAACGGCTGCGCGAGGCTGGCGCCGTGATCCTCGGCAAGACCAATCTCAGCGAGTGGGCAAACTTTCGATCGACCCATTCGTCCAGCGGATGGAGCGGACGAGGCGGGCAGGCCAGGAACCCGTACGCGCTCGACCGGAGTCCGTCCGGCTCGAGCTCGGGCTCGGGCGCCGCCGCGGCGGCGAGTCTGTGCGCCGGCGCGGTCGGCAGTGAGACCGACGGCTCGATCGTGTCGCCCTCGAGCAACCAGTCGCTTGTCGGCATCAAGCCGACGCTCGGCCTCTTGAGCCGAACCGGCATCGTGCCGATCGCGCACAGCCAGGACACGGCGGGCCCGATGGCGCGCACGGTCGCCGACGCCGCGGCGCTGCTCGGCGCGATGGCCGGCGCCGATCCCGCCGATCCGGCGACGAAGGACGCGGCGGCGAAGGGACGACGCGACTACTCGACGTTTCTCGACGCCAACGGTCTCGCCGGCGCCCGCATCGGCATCGTCCGCAACCGATTGTTCGGCTACAGTGCGGCCGCCGATCGACTGGCGGACGCGGCAATCGCCGACATGAAAACGCGCGGCGCGGTGATCGTCGATCCGGCCAACATCCCGACGCTCGGTAAGTTCGATGACAGCGAGTTCGACGTCCTGCTGTACGAGTTCAAAGCGGATCTGAACAAGTACCTGGCGTGGCTCGGTCCGGCGGCGCCCGTCCATTCGCTGAAGGACGTGATTGCGTACAACAACGCGCACCACGATCAGGAGATGCCGTACTTCGCGCAGGAGATCATGGTCCAGGCCGAAAAGAAGGGGCCGCTCACGAGCGCGAAATACGTGGCCGAGCTCGCGCAGGATCTACGGATGTCGCGCGCGCTCGGCATCGATGCGGTGATGACGAAGTACAAGCTCGACGCGCTGGTGGCGCCGACCGGCGGGCCGGCGTGGCTGACCGATCTCGTGAACGGCGACGGCGGCACCGGCTCGGCCCCGGGGCCATCGACCGTCGCGGCGGTTGCCGGCTATCCCCACATCACGGTGCCGGCGGGATCCTTCCACGGCCTGCCGATCGGTATTTCCTTCTTCGGCCGCGCCTGGAGCGAGCCGACGCTGATCAAGCTCGCCTACGCGTACGAGCAGGCGACGAAGCACCGCCATCCGCCAACCTTCGCGGCGACGGCGGATCTCGCTCGTTAGCAACACCGGTTTTCACGAAGACACGGAGAACACGAAGAAAGCCAACTTAGTTGTCTTCGTGCGCTTCGTGCGCTTCGTGCGCTTCGTGACTTCGTGATGCTAGAGGCGACTCAGAGGGGACTCTGCCAGATCGCCCGGCCCACGAAGAACGGACCGAGCCGGTCGAGGTATAACGCCGTCTGCTGCGTCTTGCGCATCGCCTGCACGACCGCGGACAGGGGAAAGAGGTCCTTTCCGATCAGCCCGACCACGAAATCGTTGTCGTCTTTGTCGAGCCCATGGCACGCGAGACGCACGTCGTGCGCGTAGTCGCCGGCGCCGAACGACATCCCGATGGCGCCGTGCTCGGCGAGGATGGTGCGCTGCTCGTCCGCCGGCAGCTGCGCGAACTTGCCGTTGCGCCTCAACGGATACCACACCGCCCAACGCCAGGCCGGGTTGAGCACCGTCCGCCGCGGCCGCTGCAGCAGCACGTCAGCGAGATCGGGCTCGTACCCGATCGCGTAGGTGCGGCCGAGCATCGTGTACTCCGGCTTCTGCACGAGCGCCGCACAGGGCGCCGTGTTCAAGAGCGGACGCACGCGATCCACGAAGAAGTCCGGATTCTCACTGAACGTCAGCAGCCCGAGCCCGCGCGGATCGTTGACGTCTTCGTACAACACGCCGGCGATCCCCGCGCGGCCGAGCGCCTCGACGATGGGACGCGGGTCGGGACAGCCGCCGAAGGCAAGAAACTGCATGAAGAGCCGCTCGTCGGATCGCTGCGGCTGGCCGGCTTTCACGCCGCCTTTCTCGCTGAGATCGGGCGGCTCGGGCCCGCGCCGCGTGTCGGTCGGGTGTGGCATCGGTTGAGTATAATTCGCGCGATTGGCAAACCTCTACCGCCTTCGCGCCGCCTTGCTCGCCGACGCTGACACGCTCATCGCGCACCGCATCGGCATGTTCACCGACATGGGCGTCGAAACGGATGCGGCCGTTGTCGGCCCTGCGTTCGGCCGCTGGCTCGCCGACGTTCTGCCGTCGGGCGTCTATCGCGCGTGGCTGGTGGAGACCGCCGACGGCGTGGTGGTGGGCGGCGGCGGCATCACCGTGCTGCCGTGGCCGCCGGGGCCGCGGTACCTCGGCGATCGCCTCGCGTTCGTGTACAACGTCTACACCGAGCCCGCGCACCGCCATCAGGGTGTCGCGCGCATGGTGATGGACGCGATCCACGCGTGGTGCCGCGCGGCCGGCGTGACGTCGCTCGCCCTGAACGCCAGCAAGGATGGACGCCCGCTCTATGAAGCCCTCGGCTACAAGGAGTCGCCGAACCCGATGATGTTTTTCGCCGTCTAGCTTGCCGATCGGCACGTACGGCGGACGGACTGGCGCAATGGCGCCGTTTTCGGTAGGATCTCGTGCTCGGAGCCTGCGACGGACGCGGGCCCGACGTGGAGACTTATTGCATGCCCTTCATCATCACTGACCCGTGCATCGAGACCAAGGACACCGCCTGCGTGGACGTATGCCCGGTGGACTGCATCCACCCGCGCAAAGACGAGCCCGAGTTCGCCCAGGCGACGATGCTCTACATCCATCCGGAAGAGTGCATCGATTGCGGTGCCTGCGTCCCGGCGTGCCCGGTGGCGGCGATTTACGAAAGCACCGACGCGACGCCGTCGCACCAGAAGGATCTGATCGAGGCCAACGCGGTGTACCGCAACGGCGATGCCGCTCTGATGGCCAAGGCCGAAGAGATCGTGAAGGCGCACGTCGCCGCACAGCCGGCCTTGATGGCCATTCCGGCAGCCGAGCGGCAGGCCGCACACGCCAGCCATTAAGATCGCCACCTGGAACGTCAACGGCATCCGGGCACGTCACGCGCAGGTCCACGACTGGATCGCGCGGGAGCGCCCGGACGTCGTCTGCCTGCAGGAAATCAAAGCCGCCTCCGATCAAGTGCCGGCTGCCCTGTGCGAGATGGAGGGCTACTGGTGTTATTGGCACGGCGGCAAGGGCTACTCGGGCGTCGGTTTGCACGTGAGCCAGGCGATCGCGCCTGAACGGCCGACGTTCACCCATCCAGCCTTCAATTTCGAGAACCGCATCGCCGCGGTCGCCATCGGCGATCTCACCGTGGCGACGGTGTACGTGCCGAACGGCGGAAAGGACTTCCCCGCCAAGATGCGGTTTCTCGAGGCGATGGACGCGTACGCGGCGTCGTTTCAGGCCGCGGGACGCCCGCTCGTGCTCTGCGGCGACATGAACGTGGCGCGCACGGACACAGACGTGCATCCGAAGGAGCGCAAACCGCGGGCGATCGGCCAGCTGCCGGAGGAGCGCGCGCTGGTCGAACGGATCCTCGGGCGCGGCCTGGTCGATCTCGGCCGCGCGTTCGATCCCGACAACGAAGGGCTCTTCACGTGGTGGCCGCCGTGGCGCAACATGCGCGAACGGAACATCGGCTGGCGGCTCGACTACGTGTGGGCGAGCGCGTCGCTCGCCGGACGTGCCACGGCGTGCGCGGTGCAAAAAGAGACCGGCACGAGCGACCACGCGCCGGTCATGGCGACGTTTACGTGACGCGCCTGGCCAGACTCGTCTTCGTGGCTTCGTGTTTTCGTGGCCAACGGTGATATGTCGATCGTCGTCCAGAAATACGGCGGGTCGAGCGTCGCGGACGTCTCGCGCATCCGGCAGGTGGCCGAGCGCGTCATGCGCACGCGGCGCGCGGGGCACGATGTGGTGGTCGTCGTCTCCGCCATGGGCGATACGACCGACGATCTGATCGCGCTCGCCAAGCAGGTTTCCCCCAACCCCGAGCGCCGCGAGCTCGACATGCTGCTGACCGCCGGCGAGCGCATTGCCATGGCGCTCGTCTCGATGGCCATTCGCGAGCTGGGCGGCGATGCCATCAGCTTCACCGGCAGCCAGTCGGGCATCATCACCAACGACCGCCACGTCGACGCGCGCATCATCGAGGTCCGGCCGTTTCGCGTCCAGGACGAGCTCTCGCGCGGCAAGATTGTCGTGATTGCCGGCTATCAGGGCGTGTCGTACCGGCGCGAGGTGACGACGCTCGGCCGCGGCGGCAGCGACACGACCGCCGTCGCCATGGCCGCCGCGCTCGGGGCCGAGTACTGCGAGATCTGTTCGGACGTCGACGGCGTGTACACGGCCGATCCGCACGTCGTGACGGACGCGCGCCGTATCGCCACGCTGTCGTACGAAGAGACGCAGGAGCTGGCTGAATCGGGCGCCCGCGTGCTGAACGCGCAGGCCGTCGAGTTCGCGAAAGCCCAGGGGATCGCCATCTACGCGCGGGCCACGACGTCGCCGCTGCCGGGCGCCGATCCGTCGGCCGACGGGACCGTCGTGCGGCGCGATCCGCCGCGCGGCCCGGGTACGGTGGTCGGCGTGGCGAGCGAACGCGACATCCTCGTGCTCGAATCGAGCGCGCCGCAAGACGAGGTCCTCGCGCTGCTCGATCTCCACCACGCGGCCGGCAAGCAACTGCACGTCGTCAGCGGGGGCGGCGACTGCCGGCTCACGCTGGTCCTCTCGCGGGAGAACCTTCACGAGGAAGCGCGGCTGCGCGACGCGCTCGCCGCGCGCTTCGGCGACCGGCTGCATCTCGCTGATGATCTCGGCGCGCTGAGCGTCGTCGGAGCCGGCATCAACGCGTCGTTCGACAACGTGCGCCGCGGCTCGGCCGCGCTCGTCGCGGCCGGCATCATTCCGCACGGCGTCGCCACCTCGTCGTTCCGCATTACCTGGACGGTGCCGCGCGACCGCCTCGACGAGGCGGTCCGCCTGCTGCACCGCACGTACTTGTGACCGTCCTCGACCGTTTTCTCCGTTACGTCCGGTACGACACGCAGTCCGACGAACGATCGTCCACGTGTCCGAGCACCGCAACCGAGCTCGTGCTGCTGCGGGATCTCGTCGAGGAGTTGCGCGCGATCGGGCTGGCCGACGCCGCGATCGACGAGCACGGGTACGTCATGGCGACGATTCCGGCGACGAGCGCCAAACCGGATGTGCCGACGATCGGCTTCATCGCGCACGTCGACACGTCGCCGGAGATGAGCGGCGCGAACGTCACCCCTGTTGTCCACCGAGCCTACGACGGCCGCGATCTCGTGCTCCCGGACGATCCGACGGTGGTACTCCGTCTGGCCGAGAACCCGCCGCTCGCAGAGCAGCTCGGCCACACGATCGTCACGGCTTCGGGGACGACGCTGCTCGGCGCCGACAACAAGGCCGGCGTCGCCGAGATCGTGACGGCCGCCGCGTATCTCGTGGCGCATCCGGAGGTGCCGCACGGCCGCATCCGCATCGCCTTCACGCCAGACGAGGAGATCGGCCGTGGCGCGACGCACTTCGACGTGGCCCGCTTCGGCGCGGACTGCGCGTACACGATCGACGGTGGCGGCCGCGGCGAGGTGGAGATGGAGAGTTTTTCCGCCGACGCGATGACGGTGACCTTCCACGGCTTCAACACGCATCCCGGCTACGCCAAGGGCCGGATGATCAATGCGATCAAGATCGCGGCCGACTTCATCCATCGGTTGCCCGTGGATCATCTGTCGCCGGAGACCGCCGACGGCCACGACGGCTTCGTACATCCCTACGTGGTGGAGGCCGGCGTCGAACGGACGTCGGTGAAGCTGCTCATCCGCGATTTCCGCACCGAGGGGTTGAAGGACAAGGAGACGCTGGTCTCGTCGCTCGCGCGGGAAGCGGCCGTCGCCCACGCGGGTGCGTGGGTCGAGACGGCGATCGAGGAATCGTACCGCAACATGAAAGCGATCCTCGATCGCCATCCCGACGTCGTCGCCTGCGCGCACGAAGCGGTGCGGCGCGCGGGGCTCGAGGTTCGCTCACGGTCCATCCGCGGCGGCACCGACGGTTCGCGGCTGTCGTTCATGGGGCTGCCGACGCCGAACCTCTTCGCCGGCGAGCACAACTTTCACTCACGGCTCGAGTGGGTGTCGGCGGAAGACATGGAGAAAGCGACGGAAGTGATCGTGCACCTCTGCCGGATCTGGGAGGAGCGGGCTGCGGTACAATGACGTGAGCTTCCAAGACACCTCACCCGTGCCAAATCGACTCCTGACCTCGTGTGCCCTCTTTGCGGCCTTGCTGGCTGTCGCTCATCCGGCAGCCGCGCAGGCGCCCATCGTCGCCTCGCTCGACGATGCGTTCATCGCGCACGAACCCTCGAGCGACCTCTGGACCATCGGAAGCCGCGGCCTGGAGCTCGCGATCGGCTTCGGCGCGGACCGCGTCCTTTCGCTGCAGCGGCTGTCGGACCCGGTCAGCGGCCGCACGCTGAACATCACGCCGGGCGCCGACGTGAGCCTGACCGCCGGCGGCGGCCACGTCGAGTTGACGAACGGCGGGTCGACCTCGCTCGTCAGCGTCCAGACGCTCACCGATGATCGCGGCGTCCGTCTCGTGTTTACCTTCGAGCACCCGCAGCTCCACATGCGGCTCGTGCGCACCTACGCGTGCTATCCGGGCTCGCCGACGATCGAGACCTGGACGCGGTTCGAGCCGCTCGTCGTCACGCCGGTCGTGATCACCGATCTGATCGGCTGGCAGATCACGATGCCGGTCAACACGGTGAACTGGTTGGGCGGCTTGCGCGGCGACGCACCCGACGCGGCCAATTCCGGCGCATTCGAGTTGTCGACCCGCGACCTCGACATCGGCGATCATCTGGAAATCGGCGGTCAGGGGCGATCGACCGAACAGGATGTCCCGTTCATCATCGTCGGCGCCGGCATCGACGATTTCTACGGCGGGATCATGTGGTCCGGTGGCTGGCGGATTGCGTTCGATCGGCTGAACGACACCGACCTGCGTGTCACCGCGCAATTCCCCAGCCTCGCGACAACGGTCTTTCCGGGGCACCCCGTCGAACTGCCGCACGCATTCTTCGGGCTGTCGACAGCATTCGCGAACGACGAGTCAGTGGCGATACATCAGTTCATCATGAACGGCATCCGTCTGGGCCGGCCGTTCCAACCGCTCGTCACGTACAACACCTGGTTCGCCTACGGCACGACGATCGATCAGGATCTGCTGGCCGACGAAATGCGTCGCGCGGCGGCGATGGGCGTCGAGCTGTTTGTCGTCGATGCCGGTTGGTATGTCGGTGCTGGAACCAACGGCACCTACGATTTCGAC
>JADGOC010000233.1 GCA_017883165.1 Acidobacteriota bacterium | reverse complement strand
ATGCGCTCTGGAATGGTCGATCGAGACGCGGCGCGGGCCGTCCCACCAAGCGGCCGCGAGCGACGCAGGACGGACGCGCCGACGACGCCAGTGAAACGAATTCGAACCGCGCGTAGGCATGATGTTCTTACTTGACACAAGATCTGGATGTCAAGGTACTTCTGATCTGCCCGCGGTACATTGCGACGCGGGCTCGCAGCCGTCCTATGGTTTGAATATTGACAAACTGTGGAGGTATATTGACGCGCCGTCACGTCGCCCGCTGCTGCCATATCCGGTTTACAGGTGACGGATCACTCAGGAGAGACAATGGCGAACCACGAACGCGTCGACCGTCCCACGAGGCGGGATTTCCTCAAGCTGGCCGGCGCGGCAGCCGCCGCCGGAGTCGCCGCGCCGGCACTGGCGCACCACCATCCCAAGCCGACACCCCAGAGCATCCAGTATCTCGACAAGAACAGCTACATCCACAACATGGAGGTCATCGCGCACTTCGAGCCGGGAACGGCGCGGAGCGGTGGCGTCCAGATCATGAACTACAAGGGCGCGCGGCTCGCCTTCCAGGGGAGGGACGTCATCGACGTGAGCGACCCGCGCAATCCCAAGTACGCCAACAAAGGCGGGGCGCAGAGCGGCGAGCTCTCGTTCCATCAGCAGGCGAAGAAGTGGGTCATCATGACCACTTCGGAGGCGCCGCGCGAACTGTCCACGCCGTATGGCAAGTACGACCCGACCATCGGCGTCAAGGAATTCCGGGCGTTCAAGGGGCTGCGCGGCATCCGCATGTGGGACGCGACCGATCCGATGAGCGTCAAGCAGCTCTGCGAGTACAGCACGGGCCAGACCGGATCAGGCGCGCACATCGACGGCAGCTACTACGACGGCGGCAAGTACGCGTACGTGGCGGCGGCGCCCGACGACTCGTTCACGAACCTGCTGAGCTGCATCCTGCCGCTCTCGCATTGCGTCAACATCATCGACTTGAGCGATCCGGCGGCGCCCAAGCCCGTCACGTCGTGGTGGGTGCCCGGACAGCGCAACACCGAGATGAAGGAGATGAAGAAGTGGCAGTGCGTCGCCGGGCGGTGTAACGACCTGCCCGAAAAGCCGATGACGCTCGAGGAGACCATCGAGGCGTTCAAGCACCTCAAGGGATTCCCCGCGCTCGACCGCATGCCGTACACGCAGATCCACGGGCCGTCGATGCCGACCCGCCGCATCGAGGACGGCGGCCGCATCGCGTACGGTGCCTGGTCGGCGTTCGGCATGCTCGTCCACGACTTCTCCGACATCAAGAACCCGAAGCTGATTGGCAAGTTCGATCCCTCGCCGGGGTACGGCGCCGACGGTATCCCCTTCCACACGATCTGGCTCGGCACCGAGAGCCGCGGCTTCACGATCAGCGTCTCCGAGTCGCTCAACGCCGACTGCAACGAGTCGTGGCTGCCGCTGTGGGTGATCGACGTCCGCGACCCGCGCAACCCGGTTGCCGTCGCGCAGCTGCCGCGGCCGAGACCGCCGAAGGAGGCGCCGTACACCGACTTCTGCTTCGCGCGCGGGCGCTTCAGCTCGCACATCTCGCCGAACCACAAAGCGCCGGGCCGCTTCTCGCAGAGTTTCTTCGCGGTCAGCTTCTTCAACGCCGGGCTCCGCTGCTACGACGTCTCCGAGCCGTTGGCGCCGAAAGAAGTCGCCTACTTCATGCCGCCGCGAACCGGCACACTCAGCGCCGACTGCCGTACGACGGACGCGGCCGACAAGAAGACCTGCATCGACGAGGCGCAGAGTTTCAGCCGGCCGGTGGACAACGTGTTCGTCGAATGGGATCGCAGGCTGATCTACGCGGGCACGACCAACGGGCTCTACATCCTGTCGTGCCCGGCGCTCGGAACGCCGGTGCTCGAGAACGCCCCAGTCAGGGAGTGGACCATGCCCGGGCTCAACGCCGGCGCGCCGGCGTAAGCCGGCACGGAGGACTGCAGACATGTCGAACAACCACGAACGCTTCGAACAGCCGTCACGGCGCCAGTTCCTGCAGATGACGATGGGTGGCGCGGCGGCCGTGGCGGCCGGCGCCTCCGCGGCGTACGCGCACCACCACGGCAAGCCGATGCCTCAGAGCCTGCCGTACCTCGACCAGCGGATCTACCTCAACAACATGGAGATCGTCGGTCACATCCCTGGCGTCCGCGGTTTCGGCGCCGGCATGGTGATGCCGACCTCCGGCGGACAGCGCGTGCTGTTCTCCGGCGGCGATGTCTTCGATGTCACCGATCCGCGCAATCCAAAGAACATCAACCCCGGCGGCGGCGCGTCGGGACAGCTCGCCTACCACGCGCCGTCGAAGCGCTGGCTGATGATGACGGCTTCCCAGGTGCCGTACTTCACACAGGACTTCATGCCGGGCGGCAAGTACTCGGCGCCGCAAACGCTGAAGATGTTCAAGGACTGGGACGGCCTGCGCGGCATCCGCGTGTTCGACGTCACCGACCCGACGAAGATCACGAAGATCGCCGAATTCAGCACCGGCAAGACCGGCTCGGGCGTGCACGGCGACTCGTTCTTCTGGGACGGCGGCAAGTACGCCTATCTCGACGTCGCGCCCGACGACACCTACACGGGCATGGTCGCCAACCTCACGCCTTACTCGAACGGCCTGATGATCGTCGACGTCACCGACCCGACCGCCATCAAGGAGGTCTCGCGCTGGCACGTCCCCGGCCAGCGGGCCGGCGTGCCGGGCGAGACCGCCGAACTGAAGAAGTGGCGCATCCTGCAGGGCCGCGGCGTCGAAGCGATTCCCAACAAGACGCTGACCATGGAGGAAGCGACCGAGGCGTTCAAGAAGCTGAAGTTTGAAGCGTTCGACCGGATGCCGTACACGATGTCGCACCTGCCGCTCTACGTGCCCAAGCGCGTCGAGGACGGCGGCCGCTACGGCTACGGTACCTGGTCCGCGTTCGGCTTCTTCGTCCACGACCTCTCCGACATCAAGAACCCGAAGGCCGTGGGCCGCTTCGACCCGGCGCCGCAGTACGGCATGGACGGCATCCCGTTTCACACCGCGTGGCTGGGTCTGCTCGACCGCGGCTACGTCGTGACGATCTCCGAGTCGCTCAACCCCGACTGCAATGAGACGTGGCTGCCGTGCTGGATCATCGACGTGCGCGACCCGCGCAACCCCGTACCTGTCGCGCAGCTGCCGCGTCCGCTGCCGCCGCCCGACGCGCCGTTCGACGACTTCTGCTTCTCGCGCGGGCGATTCAGTCCGCACCTGCCGCCACACCTCTCGGCACCGGGAAAGATCGCGTCGAACTTCCTGCCGCTGACCTACTTCAACGCGGGCATCCGCTGCTACGACCTGAGCAACCCGCTCGCGCCGAAGGAAGTCGCCTACTTCGTCTGCCCACACGGCGGCGAGCTCAGCCCGGAGTGCCGCACCTACGAGGGCTACACGGATCCGGCGACCGGCGAGAAGTGCCGCAAAGAGTCGGGCACGTTCAACCGGCCAGCCGACCTCGTCAGCATCGAGTGGGATCGCAAGCTGATCTACGCGGGCACGACGACGGGCGTCTACATCCTGTCCACGCCGGCGCTCGGCAAGCCGACGCTCGGCGCGATGCCGGTCACCGAGTGGTCGCTTCCGCAGCTCAATGCGGGAGCTCCCGTTTAGGCATCACGAAGCTCACACGCGGAGGGCGCCGAGGACGCAGAGATTGTTGTTCTCCGCGAACTCGGCGTGCTCGGCGCTGATCGGAGAGTCGCCGCATGAGTGAGGCGGACCGAACCACGCCGTCCGTGGCCCGGTCGTCCTACCGTCTCTGGTTGCTGCTCGGCTTGGTCGTGGTGGCGATCGCGGTCTTCGTCATCCGGGACCGCACCGCCCCCTCCGCAGGGGTGACGCTTTCACAGCCTCCGGGAACGACGGCGGGCGATGCGCGGACGTCCTTCGATTTCTGGTTGACGGTCGATCCGTTCGTGCCCGCACCTGGCGACCCGTCCGCATCACTTGACTGGCGGGTTGCCTCATTCGGTCAAGGGGCGCGTTTCCCCGTCTCTGACACGGCGGTTCCGCCGGGCGACATCGCGCAGATCGTGCTGGTCCGGCCCGGAGGTGCGCGTCGGACCGACGAACTCTGGAACACGCGGCCCGAGCTAAAGAAGCTGGCGTTCGATCTGCACGTGCCCTCGCGTGAGCCCGGCACGGCGGTCGTCGCACTGAAGACGAAACCTGTGGTGACTGCGGTGTCGGCGGTCGAATTCGAACGGTATCTCCGGATGGCACGCCTCGACCGCATCGTCGCCGAGCGCGAACGGCTGCATGAAACGGGGAGCCCTGCGCGAGAACGCTTCATCGCCGAGCCGAAGGGCGTCATCCGGATAGGCGATGGAACGCGCGCCGGGGAGGCGTCCCCCGCCACAACTCCATTGGGTCCACCGCTCACGCTTGAAATTGTTCCGGCGCGCGATCCGTACTGGATTCGCGTCGGTGATGCGCTGCCGATTCGGATCCTGCTTAACGGCCAGCCGCTGTCGGGGGCCGTGGTCTCGGCTACCTTCGTCGGATACGCGGGGCCGGCCGGGACGTACGTATGGTCCGGCACGAGCGACTCGGCCGGTTTGGTGGCGGTGCCGATCTCAGCGGGCGGCGCCTGGCTCGTCCGCGTGACGCACATGATTCGTCTCGACCGCGATCCCGATGCTGACTGGGAGAGCTACTGGGCGTCGCTGACCTTCGAAGCGACGGCGAAGGCCCCCGCCGCGGAGCGTCGCTGACGTTCGAGCGGCGTTGTCCCTGTCAAATGCAACGACCGTGCTGAACTACCTGGACCGGCAGACGAAGCTCACGAGGAACCAGCAGAAGATCATTGTTGCCGCCATTCTCGGCGATACCATCGGCTATGAACTTGGGCGGCATCTGG
>JADGOC010000232.1 GCA_017883165.1 Acidobacteriota bacterium | reverse complement strand
CGGACGAATTGATCGATCTCGCCGAAGGGACGCGGCTTGAATCCTCGGCGCCGCACCTGCGGTCGTGCGAGGCGTGCCGAGGGCAGCTCACCGAGCTGCGCGCGATGATGTCGGCCGCCGCGCAGGCGGAGGTGCCGGAACCGTCGCCGCTCTTCTGGGATCATTTGTCCGCGCGCGTGCGCGATGCCGTGGCCGCCGAAGGCGCGCCGCGCCGCGGCGCCCTGTTCGGAGTATTCGGGTGGTCGTGGCCCAGCGTGCTGATGCCGTTGTCGGTGGGCGGCTGTGCCGCGGTGCTTGTCGCCGCCGCGTTGATCTTCAATTCCAAATACATGCCGGGGCTCACGACGCCGCCGTCCGTGTCGTCAGCGCCGGCCGCCTCGATCGCGGACGCCGCCGCGCCGATGGCCGAGTTGGCCGATGATCCCTCGCTCGACATGGTGGCCGATCTGGCCGCGCAGGTGGATTGGGAAGCGGCCGGCGAGAGCGGCATCGGACTGCGGGCGCACGAAGACGTGTCCGAGAAGGCGGTCAATCAGCTGTCCGACGGCGAGCGGCGCGAGCTGGGGCGGCTGCTGCAGGAAGAACTCTCGCACTCGACTAACTGAGACGGTCATGGGGGCGCTGCGATGAGCATGAAAGCGATGTCGGTGGCGGTTGTGGCGTGCGCGCTGGTCGGCAGCGGCGCGACGGCCGTGCGCGCGCAAGGGCGGCAGAATCCGGGCCGGCAGAACCAGGCCGCCGGTCCGCTCGAGCAGCCGGGCGTCACGCCGGCCGAAGTGCAGAAGATGTTCGAGGCTGTGGCCCTGGTGAAGGCGCAAGAAGCGCTCAAGCTCAGCGACGATCGCTACTTGCCGTTTCTGGCGAAATACAAGGCGCTGCAGGACGCGCGCCGGCGGACACAGCAGGAACGCCAGCGCCTCATGCGCGAGCTGAACCAGCTCACCAAGGACGACACCGGCGACGAGAATCAAATCAAGGACCGCCTGAAGGCGCTGCAGGATCTCGATACGCGGTCGGAGACCGAGATCCACAAGGCGTACGACGGCGTCGATTCGGTCCTCGACGTGCGGCAGCAGGCGAAGTTCCGGCTGTTCGAGCAGCAGATGGAGCTGCAGAAGCTCGCGCTCGTGGAGCGCGCCAAGCAGGCGAACCGTCAACAGAAGCGGATCCCGTAGTCGATCGGCCCGCCCCGCGATCGTAGTACAATTCCTTCCAGCCAACCTGTCAGTGGAAGTGTATGTCTGTGAGACAGTTACGCCTGTCACTCGCCATCTGCGCGTTCTCGGCACTCGCCGCCGTGTCACTCGGCGCCTCGGCTGGCGGCGATGTCCGCGCGGCCCGGCGTGACGCCGAAGCGATGAAGCAGAAGGTCGCCGCGATCAATCAGTTCGCCGAACGGCCCGGAAAGCAGCCGCGCCGCACGATGGTCACCGAGTCCGAAGTGAACGCCTACCTGGCGTACGAAGCGAGCCAGCAACTGCCCGTCGGCGTGGTCGATCCGTCGGTGACGATTCTCGGGACGGGGCGCCTGTCGGGCCGCGCGACGGTCGATCTCGACGCCGTGCGCAGGCAGCGGAAGGCGACCGGCCTCCTCGATCCGATGACGTATCTGACCGGCCGCCTGCCGATCACGGCGAGCGGCGTGCTCACGACACGCAACGGCGTCGGCCGCTTCGAGCTCGAGTCGGCGGAGCTCAGCGGCGTGCCGATTCCGAAGATGCTGCTGCAGGAAATCCTCAGCTACTACTCGCGCACGCCGGAGAAGCCCGGCGGCATCGCGCTCGACGATCCGTTCGCCTTGCCGGCCCGCATCCGCGAGATTCACGTGCAGCGCGGTCAGGCCGTCGTCGTGCAATGAACAACGACGTGCTCGCCACGCCCTTGCAGTTCCTCAAGGGCGTCGGGCCTCGTCGTGCCGCCGATCTCGAACACGCGGGCCTCGTCACCGTCGAAGATCTGCTGTATCGCTTTCCGATCCGATACGAAGATCGGAGCCGCCTGCAATCGATCGTGTCGCTCAAGCCCGGACAGACCGCATCGGTCACCGGCCGGATTCTCAGTTGCCATCTGCGAACGACGCGCCGGCCCGGCTTCAAGATCTTCGACGCGGCGGTGGACGATGGGACCGGGTCGATCTTCGTGTCGTGGCTCAATCAGCCGTTTCTGAAGGACGTGTTCACGCGCGGCCAGCACGTCGTCCTGTTTGGGGCGGTCGAGATGCGGGGGCACGGCGGCCTGCAGCTCACCAACCCGCAGTACGAAATCCTGGACGATGAGGATCGCGAGACGATTCACACGGGGCGGATCGTGCCGGTGTATGAAAAGATCGGCGGCGTCACGCCGAAGATTCAGCGCAAGCTGGTGCACGACGCGTTGCAGCGGCTGCCGGCCGATCTTCCCGATCATCTTCCTGAAGCGATTCGGCTGCGCCTCGAGTTGCCGTCGCGCCACGCCGCGCTCCTCGCCGCTCATTTTCCGCCCACCGACGTACCGCTCGACGCGCTCAACCGGTTCGAGACGCCGGCGCAGCGGCGCCTGATCTTCGAAGAGGCGTTTCTGTTTCAGACCGGCGTGTTCGCGCGGCGCCGGGCGGCCGCGGCCGAGCGGAAACCGCAGCTCATCACGGTGGACGATCGGATTCGCGAGTCGGCGCGTCAGGTGCTGCCGTTCCGCCTGACGGCGGGGCAGCGGCAGGCGCTCAAGGAGATCGTCGACGATCTGCAGCGGCCGCACCCGATGAACCGGCTGCTGCAGGGCGACGTCGGGGCAGGCAAAACAATCGTCGCGCTGCTGGCGGCGCTCGTCGCGATGGAAAACGGGCTGCAAGTCGCGTTCATGGCGCCAACTGAGATCCTCGCCGAGCAGCACTTCATGAACATTTCGAGGCTGCTGCAGGCGTCACGCTTCCGCGTGGCGCTCCTGACGGGGGCGACGGCGAGCGCGGCGCGCCGGGAGCAGCTGGCCGAGGTCGAGGCGGGCAGCGTGCATCTGGTGGTCGGCACGCACGCGCTCGTCCAGGGCGACGTGCGCTTCGCGACGCTGGGCCTGGTCGTCATCGACGAGCAGCACCGTTTCGGCGTGCTGCAGCGCGCGACGCTGCGCGCGAAGGGGCTGCATCCCGACGTGCTCGTGATGACGGCGACGCCGATCCCGCGCACGCTCGCGCTCACGGTGTACGGCGACCTGGACGTCTCGGTGATCCGCGACATGCCGCCGGGGCGACTGGCCATCAAGACCGTCGCCAAACCGGAATCGCGGCGCGACGAAGTCTACGAGTTTGTCCGGCAGCAGCTCGACGCCGGCCGGCAGGCGTACGTCGTCTACCCGCTGGTCGAAGAATCCGACAAGATCGATCTCAAGGCGGCCACCGAGATGCACGATCATCTCGCTCAGGAGATCTTCTCCGCCTACCGCGTCGGCCTGCTGCACGGCCGCATGAAGGCGGACGGCAAAGAGCGCGTGATGCAGGCGTTCGCCGCCGGCGAGATTCACATTCTCGTGTCGACGACGGTCGTCGAGGTGGGGGTGGACGTGGCGAACGCGAGCGTCATGATCGTCGAGCACGCCGAGCGCTTCGGCCTGTCCCAACTGCATCAGTTGCGGGGCCGCGTCGGCCGCGATCGCCACCAGTCGTACTGTTTCCTGCTGTATCAGTCGCCGTTGTCGGACGACGCGCGCGCACGGCTGAAGGCGATGACCGACACGACCGATGGCTTCGAGATCGCGGATCGCGACCTGCAGCTGCGCGGCCCGGGCGATTTCTTCGGCACGCGCCAGGCGGGCATGCCGACCTTCCGCCTGATCGATCTGGTGCGCGATCGGGAGCTGCTCGACGTCGCGCAGCGCGAGGCGGCGGCCTGGTTCGACACGGCCGCGCCGACGCCGGCCGCCGTCGCCGCGCTCGTCGAGAACTGGGAAGCTAGGTTCAAGCTCATGGAAATTGGGTGATGGGGGGATGGGGTGATGGAGTGATGGCAAATGTGGTGATGGAGTGATGGAGTGATGGAGGAAGACGGAGTGATGGCAGACTGGGGTGGTTTTCCCATCACCCCATCACCCCATCCCCCCATCACCAGATTCAGATGCGAGTCATAGCTGGGTTTTTGAAAGGCCGCCGCCTCGCGTCGCCCTCGTGGGCCGGGCTGCGGCCGACCTCCGACAAGCTGCGGGAGACGCTCTTCAACATCCTCGCGCCGCGCATCGCGGGCGCCCGCGTGCTCGACGGCTACGCGGGGACTGGCGCGGTGGGCATCGAGGCGCTGAGCCGCGGCGCGTCGGCGGTGACCTTCGTCGACAGCGATCGGCGCGCGCAGGCGCTGATCGAGGAGAACCTCGCCCGGTGCGGGATCGCGGAGGGCTATGCTATCATCCGCGAAAGCGTGGAGCGCGCGCTCGACACGCTTCGCGACAGGGCACCTTCGGCGCCCTTCGACCTGGTCTTGCTGGATCCGCCCTACGATCGCCGCCCGGGCGGCTCTGGCGACCCGGGAGGTCCTGGAGATTTCGACACGGTGCTCGCCGCGGCGGGCGAAGTGGTGGCCGCCGACGGACTGGTGGTGCTGGAGCACTCGCGCAAACGGGCGACTCCCGAAGCCGCCGGCGTGCTGGTCCGCACGCGCGAGGTCACGTCCGGTGACAGCGCGCTCACACTCTACGCAGTCAAGAGGTAGATGCCAACCCTCGCGGTATATCCTGGCTCCTTCGACCCGTTGACCAACGGCCACGTCGACATCATTTCGCGTGGTGCGCTTCTCTTCGACCGCATCATCGTCGCGATCCTGGTGAACAGCGAGAAGGCGCCGCTCTTTTCGATGGATGAGCGCGTCGAGATCACGCGCGCCGTATTCCGCGGCCATCCCAACGTCGAGGTCGACACCTTCGACGGCCTGTTGGTCGATTACGTCGAGCGGCGGCGCGCGCAGGTGATCGTGCGCGGGCTGCGCGCCGT
>JADGOC010000078.1 GCA_017883165.1 Acidobacteriota bacterium | reverse complement strand
GACGTTTGTGGCGTTCGGCCGCGCGCTCGGCTCCGCGGACGGGCAGATCATCGTGTTCTTCGTGATGACCGTCGCGGCCGCCGAAGCCGCGGTCGGGCTGGCGATTGTGATCGGGTTGTTCCGTCACCGCGAGTCGCTCAACCCCGATACGTTTACGACGTTGAAGTGGTGACGCCCTCATGCTGCTGCTGATCCCACTTCTGCCGCTCGTCGGGTTCCTGCTGAACGCCAGCTTCGGCCGGCGTGTCAGCAAGCCCGCCGCCGGCGCGATCGCGTGCGGCGCGATGATCGCGTCGTTCCTGGTGTCGCTCGTTTCGGTCTTCAGGCTGATCGCGTTGCCCGCCGACGCGCGCGCCATCGCCCAACAGGTGTTCACCTGGATCAGCTCAGGCGACTTGGCGGTCGCCTTCACCCTGCGGCTCGATCCCCTCTCGGCCGTGATGATCCTCGTCGTCACCGGCATCGGATCGCTCATTCACATCTACTCGACCGCGTACATGCACGAGGAGCGGGACGCGGAATACGCGCGTTATTTTTCTTACTTGAACCTGTTCGCGGCGTTCATGCTCGTGCTCGTGCTCGGTTCGAACTTCCTCGTGCTGTTCGTCGGCTGGGAAGGCGTCGGGCTCTGCTCGTACCTGCTGATCGGGTTCTGGTACGAAAAAAAGTCGGCCTCCGACGCCGGCAAGAAAGCGTTCATCGTCAATCGCATCGGCGACTTCGGGTTCATCCTCGGCGTCCTGCTCGCGTTCGTCCATTTCGGCACGCTCGATTTTCAGGAGATCGCCCGCTCGTCCGCGGCGCTCGGCCCGGAAGCCGCGTTCGGGACGATGTCGCTCATCACGCTGCTCCTCTTTGTGGGCGCGACCGGCAAGTCGGCGCAGATTCCGCTCTACGTCTGGCTGCCGGACGCGATGGAAGGGCCGACGCCGGTGTCCGCGCTGATCCACGCGGCCACGATGGTGACGGCGGGCGTCTACATGATCGGGCGCAACGCCGTGCTCTTCAGCCACGCGCCCCAGACGCTCACGATCATCGCCGTCGTCGGCGTCGCCACGGCGTTGCTGGCGGGAACGATTGGACTCGTGCAGAACGACATCAAGCGCGTGCTGGCGTACTCGACCGTCTCGCAGCTCGGGTACATGTTCCTGGCCATGGGCGTTGGGGCGTACGCGGCCGGCATCTTCCACCTCTACACACACGCCTTCTTCAAGGCGCTGTTGTTCCTCGGCTCGGGCGCGGTGATTCACGCGCTGGCCGGCGAGCAGGATCTGCGGCGGATGGGCGGGCTGAAGAAAGATCTGCCGATCACGTACTGGACGTTCCTCATCGGCGCGCTGGCGATCTCGGGAGTGCCGCTGCTCTCAGGTTTTTTCAGCAAGGACGAGATCCTCTACCGCACCTATGCGAGCGGCCACACGCTGCTGTGGATCGTCGGACTGCTGACGTCGCTCCTGACCGCCATCTACATGTTCCGCATCGTGTTTCTGGCCTTTCATGGCCACAGGGCCGAGCCCTTCGCTGACGCTCAGGACAGGCACGCTCGGCCCCCACAGTCGGGATCGCACGAGGCGGCGCACGCGGCCCATCTGCACGACGCGCCGCCGGCGATGGCGATCGCGCTCGTCGTGCTTGCGGTCGGTTCGGTGGCGGCGGGGTACGTCGGGTTGCCGCAGGCCCTCGGTGGGTCGAATCGCTTCGAGAAATTCCTGGAGCCGAGTTTCACGGCGGCGGATGTTCGGTCGACGCCTGACGTGCCAGACGACGGCGCGGCCACAGAGGGTCTCGAACTGGGCCTGATGGCCGTGTCGACCCTCGTCGCCGTCGGCGGCATCGGCCTCGCGTTCTTCTTTTTTCTCGCGAACCCCCGCGCGTCGGATCGAGTGGCCTCGCAGTTCCCGGGGCTGCACCGCGTGCTGATGCACAAGTACTACGTCGACGAAATCTATGACGCCGCGATCGTCCAGCCGATCCGCATCGTCTCCGAGGACGGGCTCTGGAAAGGGCTCGACGTGCGCGTCATCGACGGCGCCGTCAATGACGTCGCCGGAACGGTCGGCGGCGCGAGCGCGCTCCTGCGGCGGCTGCAGACCGGATCGGTGCGCGCGTACGCCGCGTCGCTCTTTCTCGGCGTCGTCCTGATACTCGGCTATTACCTCTGGCGCTGATGCAATTTCCGATTCTCACGTCGCTCGTCGTTCTGCCGATCGCCGGCGCCGCGTGTCTCTTCCTCGTCCGCGACGATGAGAGCCATGCGCCGCTCGTCCGCAACATCGCGCTCGTCGTCTCGGCGCTGGTCTTCGCCGACGCGCTGCTCCTCTGGAGCCGGTTCAACGCCGCCTCGGGCGACTTCCAGTTCATCGAGCGGCACGCGTGGATTCCCACGTTCGGGATCAGCTACGTGGTCGGCGTGGACGGCATCAGCCTGCTGCTGCTCGTGCTGACCGGATTCCTGACGCCGCTCGCGCTCCTCGGTTCGTGGGAGTCGATCCAGCGCAAGACGCGCGCGTTCTGCATCGTCGTGCTGCTGCTCGAGAGCGCGATGATGGGCGTGTTCATCTCGCTCGACCTGTTTCTCTTCTACGTGTTCTGGGACGCCATGCTCATCCCGATGTATTTCCTTATCGGGATCTGGGGCTACGAGCGGCGCGTGTACGCCGCCGTGAAGTTCATTCTCTATACGTTGGGCGGCAGCGTGCTGATGCTGCTCGCGATCCTGAGCCTGGCTTCGCTCCACAACGCGGCGACCGGCAGCTACAGCTTCGATCTGCAGAAGATCTACGCGCTGCAGATTCCGCCGAGCCAGCAGGGCTGGCTGTTCCTGGCATTCGCGCTGGCGTTCGCGATCAAAGTGCCGATCTTTCCGTTTCACACGTGGCTGCCCGACGCGCACGTCGAGGCGCCGACCGCCGGATCGGTCATCCTGGCCGGCGTGCTGCTGAAGATGGGCACCTACGGCTTCGTCCGCTTCGCGTTCCCGCTGTTCCCGGACGCGGCGGCGCAATTTGCCCCCTACCTCGCCGTCCTCGCCGTCATCGGCATCGTCTACGGCGCGCTCGTCGCGATGGTGCAGCCGGACATGAAGAAGCTCGTGGCGTATTCGAGCGTGAGCCACCTGGGCTTCGTCGTGCTCGGGATTTGCGCGATGGACACGCAGGGCGTGCAGGGCGCGGTGTACCAGATGCTGAGCCACGGCGTGAGCACGGGCGGGCTGTTCCTCGTCGTCGGCATGCTGGTGGATCGCCGGCACACGCGTCTCATCTCGGAGTACGGCGGGCTGAAGAAGGTGATGCCGCACCTGGTCGCCGCGTTTCTGATCCTGACACTGGCGTCGATCGGGCTGCCGGGTCTGAACGGGTTCGTCGGCGAATTCCTGATTCTGCTCGGAGTGTTCCGGTGGTCTCCGCCGCTGGCCACCGTGGCGGCGACGGGCGTGATTCTCTCGGCCACCTACATGCTGTGGATGTTCCAGCGCGTGAACTATGGCCCGGTGACCAACGAGAAGAACACAGGGCTGCGCGATCTCTCGCCGCGCGAGTGGGCGATTCTCGTACCGATTATCGCGGTGGCCGTCCTGATGGGCGTGATGCCGAACCTGTTCCTCCGCCCGATCGAGCCGTCGGTCAACCGCATGCTGAACCAGATTCACGCCGTCGCGCCGGTCCGCGTACAGGTGAGCCACCAGCCACCAGCCGCCAGCCACCAGCCACCGTCGAGCAACTGATGCCTTCCTCCCTGAATGCGATCGTCCCGATGGCGTGCGTCACGGCGGCCGCGATTGCCGCGATGGTCGCCGAAGCGTTTCGCGAGCCTGGCGAGCGGATGCCGATCGGTCCGCTCGGCATCATCGGCCTGGCCGGCGCCGCGATCGCGTCGATCGCGCTCTGGCACCACAACGCCACCAGTTTCGGCGTCGTCGCCGCCGACAAGTTCGGGCTGTTCGTCACCGGGATTCTGATCATCATCGGCGTCCTGTCGCTCGCCATCTCGGCACCGGCGATCGAGCGCGAGCGCCTGCCGCAGGGCGAGTACTACGCGCTGATGCTCTTTGCGTTGGCCGGCATGATGCTGATGGCGACGGCGACCGATCTGCTCGTCATCTTCCTTGCGCTCGAGGTGCTGTCGCTCGCCGTGTACGTCCTGACCGGGATCCGCCGCGACTCGCCGGTCGCGACGGAAGCGGCGTTCAAGTATTTTCTGCTCGGGGCGTTCTCGAGCGCCTTCTTTCTCTACGGGATTGCGTTCACCTACGGCCTCACCGGCAGCACGCGGCTCGACCGGGTCGGCAGCCTGATCGCCGCGCAGGCGATGGCGCCGACGCCGATGCAACTGATCGCCGTCGGCCTGCTGATTGTCGGCTTTGCCTTCAAGGTCTCCGCCGTGCCGTTCCACATGTGGACGCCGGACGCCTACGAAGGCGCGTCGCCCGCCGTGACCGGCTTCATGTCAACCGGCGTCAAGGCCGCCGCGTTCGCGGCGTTCTTCCGCGTCTTTCTCACGGCGTTCGACCCGCTGCACGCCGTCTGGTGGGAAGTCGTCTGGGTGATGGCGGCGGCGACGATGATCGTGGGGACGGTCGTGGGCGTGGCGCAAACCTCCGTCAAGCGGATGCTGGCGTACTCGAGCATCGCGCACGGCGGCTATCTGCTCGTCGCGCTGGTGTCGGCCAACGACGCCGCCAAGGGCGCCGTCCTGTTCTACCTCCTCGCCTATGCGGTGACCAACATCGGCGCGTTCGGTGTCATCACGCTCATGGAGAACACCAGCGGCGATCGGCCCAACGATCAGATCCGCGATTTCGCGGGGCTGTGGAACGAGCATCCGGCGCTCGCCGCGCTGATGACGATCTTCCTGCTCTCCCTGGGCGGCTTCCCGCCGACCGCCGGCTTCATCGCGAAGTGGTACGTCTTCACCGCGGCGGTGAACGCCGGCTACTACTGGCTGGCGATCATCGGCGTCCTGACCAGCGTCATCTCGGTCTTCTTCTACCTGCGCATCGTCGTCATGATGTACATGACGCCGAGCGACACGCCCGCGCGTTTCCCACTGGTGCCGAGGATTGCCGGCGCCGCGCTGGTCGTCTCCGCGGTCATCATCGTGTATCTCGGCGTCCTGCCGGCGCGCGTCCTCGACTGGGCCGTGGCCTCGATATCTTCTATTTTCTAACGCGGCCGTCCGCATCTCCCTTATGAGGGCACGCTGGCAATCAATCCAAGAAGCGTCTGATCCTGATCGGGGAAGACGGTCCGCAGATCGAGCAGCACCCGATCGCGCTCGATGCGCGCCACGACGGGCGGTGTCAGCCTTCGCAGACGCTCCTCGAGCGCGTCGGGCGTGAGTCCGCGCTTCTCGATCGCGACGAGCCACGTGGCCAGCTCGACGCCAGGTGCGCTGCCGCCGCCGACCGCTGACGCACCCGCCAGCAGCTCCGCGCGCCATCCGTCGATCGCGTTGAGCCGCGCCGCCAGCGCCTCCGCCCGCACGCGGATCTCATCGGCGCCCATCGTCAACATCCGCTGCACCGGAATCGTCGCCGATGCGCGTCCGGCGGCGTATTCGGCGAGCGTCGCCTCGAGCGCCGCATACGTCAGCTTGTCCACGCGCAACGCGCGCATCAGCGGATGCCGGCGCACACGCTCGACGAGCTCCTCGCGCCCGACGATGATCCCCGCCTGGGGGCCGCCGAGGAGCTTGTCGCCGCTGAAGCAGCAGATGTCCACGCCCGCCGCGACGGCGTCGCGCACCGCGGGCTCGATTCGATCCAGCGGATGCGGGGAGCCTGCGCCGGCGAGATGTCCGCTGCCGAGATCCTCGGCGACCGGCACGCCGAACCGCCGTCCGATCTCCACGAGCTCGCCGAGCGAGGGCCGCTCGGTGAATCCGTCGATTCGAAAATTTGACGGGTGGACGCGCAGGATCAGCGCCGTGCGCTCGCCGATCGCCGCCGCATAATCGGCCGCCCGCGTCTTGTTCGTCGTCCCCACCTCGCGGAGCACGGCGCCCGACTGCGCCATCACGTCGGGGACGCGGAAGCCGCCGCCGATCTCGACCAGCTCGCCGCGCGACACGATCACCTCACGTCCGGCGGCCAGCGCGGCGAGGACGAGGAGCGTCGCCGCGGCGTTGTTGTTGACGACGACGGCGGCGTCAGCCGAGGTCAGATGGCGGAGAAGCACCTCGGCGTGCCGATCGCGCCGTCCGCGGACGCCTGTCGCGGCGTCGTGCTCGAGCGTCGAGTAGCCGCGCGCGATCTCGACGATGCGATCGATCGCCGCGGCGCCGAGCGGCGCGCGGCCCAGATTCGTGTGCAGAATCACGCCGGTGGCATTAATCACCGGCTCGAGCGAGCGACGAAATTGTTCGCCGAGCCGTGCCTCGGCCGCCGTTTCGATCCGCGCGACGGCCATCGTGTCGGTCGCGAACGACCGATCGCCGGCCGCGATCGCCTGACGCACCGATCCGGCCGCGTCGCGCAGCGCCTCGAGGGTCGCCTCGGCGCCGAACCGCGCCTCGAGCGCGCGGATGGCGGGCCGCTGACGCAGCTCGTCGATCGACGGGATGACGCGGAAATCCGACATGAAATGCTATGCTAACACCCGCACCCACCATGGAGTCCGATCGCCCGAAGTACCGACCGCAGGAACGGTTCTGGCCGTACGCAGAGCTGCCCGAGCAGCCGACGGAAGAGGAGCTGGCCGCGCTCGATCCGGATCTGCACGACGCGTTGTTCGGCGTGCAGCCGCGGCCCTTCTCTATCACGCTG
Source organism: Acidobacteriota bacterium (assembly GCA_017883165.1). Lineage (GTDB taxonomy): Bacteria > Acidobacteriota > Vicinamibacteria > Vicinamibacterales > CAVVIG01 > JADGOC01. Next base: position 9,467 of record JADGOC010000078.1, on the reverse strand, counting down.
GTCTTCCCGGCGCTCGACTCGCCCGACTTCGTACGCGCCCTCGACATGGCGCGCGCCTCGGCCGAGTACCGCGAAACGGGCAGCGGCGCCGCGACTCGCCATCGCGCGCGCTTCTGGTCGGGCGACGCGCTGAAGCTGCGCGCGCTCTTCGAGATCGTCGGCGGCTCGCCCGACACCGAAGTGCTGATCGACGACCGTCCCCTGCCGTACGCGCGCGAGCTCTGGCTGCCGCTCATCTGGTTCCTGATCTTCCGGTAACCATTCGTGCCCGAACCGACCGAGATCGAACGCGGCCTGCAGCAGATCGAAGTGGACCTCAAACGCCTGGAGGCCGAGTACAACATGTACTTCGCCGGCCGCCTGCCGAAGCCGCCGTGGGAAACCCGCAGCCGCGTCGAGGCGTTGGTCAAGAAGTACGATCGCTCCTACATCCAGAACTACGGCGATCGCTTCCGCTTTCAAACACTGCAGTCGCGCTACGCGGCCTTCATCGATCTGTGGGATCGCGGGCTGCGCGCGCGTGAGGAAGGGCGCCCCGGTCCGTTCGCCCATAAGCCACGAGCGGCCAAGGAGCCGGAGGCGAAGAAGCCGGAGGATCACATCCTGTACGTCGCCGCATTCCACGATCCGCTGCGCGAGATGGACAAGCTGCACGAGCTGTACCAGTCGCTCGCCGAAGCACGGCGCGAGGTCGGCGAGGACAACGTGCCGTTCCACAAGTTCGCCGATCTCGTAAAGAACCAGGTGAAGAAGCTGAAGTCGAGCGGCAGTCCGGAAGTGGCGTTTCGCGTCGCGGTGAAAGATGGCAAGGTCAACTTCACCGCCCGCGCGTTGAAAGGGGTGCGAAACGAATAATCAGGCGGGAGCGCGGGGGGCCGGGCACCCCGGCGGGCGCCCGGCATCGCGAGGCGACTTAGATTTTGGTCACGTTGCCGGCCTGCGGGCCTTTCGGGCCGTCAACGATCTCAAACTCCACCGCTTGACCCTCTTCGAGCGAGCGGAATCCATCGCCCGAAATGGCCGAGTAGTGCACGAAGACGTCACTGCCTCCGTCGCGTTCGATGAACCCGTAACCCTTGGCGTTGTTGAACCACTTGACTTTGCCTGTGATGCGCATCGTTCTTCTTCCCTGCTTGCTGTGGACACGACACATTCGCCGCGTCGTTGAACAAAAAAAAAGGCCGCGTGTGCGGCCTTTTTCTTTACGGCGCCAGGCCCGCCCGGCGTCGCTGAGATAATACTGGACTTTACCCGTTATGCCAAGAGCCCTGCTGAGCGTGTCCGACAAGAGCGGCCTCGCGGATCTCGGGCGCGCCCTGGCGGCCCGAGGGTTCGAGCTCGTCTCGACCGGCGGCACCGCGCGCGCGCTCGGTGAAGCCGGCCTCGCCGTCACGAGCGTGTCGGCGGTCACCGGCTTTCCCGAAATGATGGACGGCCGCGTCAAAACGCTGCATCCGAAGGTGCACGGCGGCATCCTCGCCCGGCGCGACCGTCCCGACGACCTCGCGTCCGCCGCCGCCCACGGCATCGGCCTCATCGACATCGTCGTCGTCAACCTGTATCCGTTCGCGGAAGCGGCCGCGCGGTCCGGCACGACGTTCGCGCAGCTCGTCGAGGAGATCGACATCGGCGGGCCGAGCCTCGTGCGGGCGGCCGCTAAGAATTTCACCGACGTGCTGATCGTCGTCGAGCCGTCCGACTACGCGGAGCTCGTGCGCGAGCTCGATCGCAAACAGGGGCCGTCGCCGGCGTTCCGGTTTCGGCTGGCGGTGAAAGCCTTCACCCACACCGCGCTGTACGACACGATGATCGCCGATACGCTGTCGGAATTCTCGTGGGACCGCGGAAGGCTCGTGCGTGTCCCCGAACGCCCCGCGCGCGCCTCGTACACCTTCGAGGTGGAGAAGGTGCGCGATCTGCGGTACGGCGAGAACCCGCATCAGCGCGGGTCGTTGTGGGAGCCGCCCGACGCGCCGATCGGCCTGACCTTCATTCAGGGCAAGGAGCTCTCCTACACCAATCTCCTCGACCTCGACGCCGTCTGGCGCATCGTCGCCGAGTTCGACGAGCCGGCGGCGGCGGTCGTCAAGCACACGAATCCCTGCGGCGCCGCGACCGGGTCGTCGGCGGCCGACGCGTACGTGCGCGCCCGCGACGCCGACGCCCTCTCGGCGTTTGGCGGCATCGTCGGTCTGAATCGTCCGCTTGACGCTGACACGGCGCGGGCGATCACGTCGACGTTTGTCGAAGCGGTGATTGCGCCCGAGGTCGCCGACGAGGCGCGCACGATTCTGGCGGCCAAAGGCAAGATGCGCGTCGTGACGCTGCCCGCTCCAGGCGAGGGCGACGATAATCCGTGGCTGGCGATGGAACTGCGGTCGGTGTTCGGCGGCCTGCTGATGCAGGAGCGCGATCGCGTCGTCGAGGCGCGCGCCGCGTGGCCGACCGGCGACTTCCCCAAGGTCGTCACCCGACGCCAGCCGACCGCGGAGGAGTGGCGGGCGCTGCGCTTCGCGTGGCGGCTGTGCGCGCACGTGAAGTCCAATACGGTGATCTTCACGGATGCGCGGAAGACGCTGGCGATCGGCGCCGGACAGATGAGCCGCGTCGATGCGGTGAACGTCGCGGTGATGAAAGCGCGCGCGGCCAAGCGGTCGCTGCAGGGATCGGCCGTGGCGTCAGATGCGTTCTTTCCGTTTCGCGACGGCCTGGACGCCGTCGCGAAGGCGGGCGCGACCGCGATCGCGCAGCCGGGCGGGTCCGTCCGCGACGCAGAGGTCATCGCCGCCGCCGACGAACACGACTGTGCGATGGTGTTCACGGGGAAGCGGCACTTCAGGCACTAAGAACCCAGAATCCAGAACCGAGAACCCAGAATTTAGAACGTGTCCGCGAGCTCCTGCCGCGTGAGTGTCGCGGGCCCGAACCTCCCGACCACGATGCCCGCCGCGTGATTGGCGATGACCGCCGCTTCGGCCATGGTCGCGCCGGCCGCGATCGCGAGCGCGAGCGTCGCCACGACCGTGTCGCCCGCGCCCGTCACATCCGACACCTCCCGCGCGACCGCCGGAATCGCGCCTTCCACTGTCGCGTCCGACAGCCACATGCCGTGTTCGCCTCGCGTGATGAGCACCGCGTCGCATGCGGCGCGCGCGCGGAAATCCCGCGCCGCCTCGCGCGCCTCGTCGTCGGTGCGGATGCGGCGATGGGTGGCCGTTTCCGCCTCGTGGTGGTTCGGCGTGACGAGCGTCGCGCCCGCGTAGCAGGCGAGGTGGGGAATCTTCGGGTCGACGATCAACGGCGCGCCGGCGGCCTTGAGCTCGACGAGCGCTTCGATGATCGGCCGGGTGACGGCGCCCTTCAAGTAATCCGACACGAGCAGCACCTTCGCGCCGGCGCCGAGCCGTCCGATTCTGGCGACGATCTGGCGCTCGATCTCGCCGTCGACGTCGGCGTCGCGCTCGTAATCGACGCGCGCCACCTGCTGATTGCGTTCCGTGACGATCCGCACCTTCTCGGTCGTCGGGCGCGAACGGTCTTCGACGAGGCCGTCCACGGTGACGCCGGTCGCGGCGAGCTGTTCGCGCAATCGCGCGCCGGCCGCGTCGCTGCCGACGACCCCGATGAGCGACACCGCGCCGCCGAGCGCCGCGATGTTGTGGGCGACGTTGGCGGCGCCGCCCAGGCGGACGTGCTCGGTCTGAAAATGCACGACCGGCACCGGCGCCTCCGGTGAGATGCGGGTCACGCGGCCGACGATGAAGCGATCGATCATCACGTCGCCGGCGACGAGCACGGGAAGGCCGGGGAAGCGGGCGATCAGATCGCGGGCGCGCCGCGCGTCGAGCGGCGGGAGCGTCATGTGGTGGTGGGGCGTTCGGCGGCGAACGGCAGCGTGATGAGGACGAGGAACATCATCAGAAACTCCGAGTCGCCGAAGTTGTACTCGAATATGCCCGCGGCGAGCATCGCCGTTACCGCCGCGAGTCCCGAGGCGGCGAGAAAGCGCACGCGGTCGTGGCCGAGGCGCCGGCCGAGCGACACGATGAGCGAGACGATGAACCACAACCAGAGGCCGAGCGCCGGCAGGCCGCGCTCGGCCGCGATCTGCATCGGCACGTTGTGCAGGTGCGGATTGACCTTCTGCACGGCGTCCGGATCGCGGTACTGGCTGTAGAGCACCTCGACCATGTTTGGGCCGACGCCGACCAGCGGATGCGCGCGGATCATGTGCTCGCCCTCGCGCAGCATCGCCAGCCGATCGCGGCTGCTCGGATCCTTCATGTTGAACATCGTGACGAATCGGGCGCTGAGCGTCGCCGGCGCGAGCGCGAGGAAGACGGCGGCGACGATTGGCAGGACGGCGAGCAGGCGGAAGTCCTTGAGCGACAGGAGCATCGCCGCCGCTGCGCAGGCGCCCACCGCGGCGCTGCGCGTGAACGTCACCGCGATGGCCACCGCGAGCGCGGGCAGCACCGCCGCGGCCCACGTGCGCTCGCCGCGCCCGAAGAGAATGCGCGCGAGGGCTGCCGCGAGGACGAGCATCAGCAGCCCCGAATACGTCATGTAGTGGCCGAGCGTGCCCTGCGGGCGCTGGCCGAGATTGTCGTAGTGGAGGATCGCGTACTGAAAGATGCCGAAGGCGGCGCTGACCGCCGCGAACGACAGAATCACCGTCACCATCGTCGTCGCGCGGCTGCCGGTCACGAAGCGGTAGACGAGCGGCACCAGCAGGAACAGCACGAGCTGCTTGCAGTCGATCAGGCTGACGCGCGGCTCCGGCGAGAACGCGGCCGACACGAGCGTCGCGCCCGCGTACGCGAGGAGCGGCCAGAAGAACGCGGGGACCGCGATGCGCTCGTGCCGCGTGGCGACGACGGCGACCCAGCAGACGACGGCGAGCGCCAGCAGGATTTGCGCGACGGCGATCGAGAAGAGGACGCCGCCCGCGACGCCGAAGAGCGCCAGCAGGCCGATCTGTTCCAGTCGGTCGGCCGGCGGGTCGAGGGCGGGCGCATGAGCCATGGGTCCAGACATTTTACGTTACGTGGCGGCGAGCGCACGCTCGGCGGCTTCGACGACCTGTTCGGGGCGGATCCACGTCAGACAGCGGAAATCGCCGGGGGTGCAGACACGTTGATCGCACGGCCGGCAGGGTAGGCCGTCCACTTCGACCGCTTCCCCGATGAGGTCCGGCGCGCGCCACGGCGCCGATCGCGCCGGCAGCGTCGGCCCGTAGAGGGCGACGATCGGCACGCGGGTCGTCGCCGCAATATGGAGAGGTCCGCTGTCGCCGCCGATGTAGAGCGCCGCGCGGTCGAGCAGCGCCCGCAGTTCGTCGAGCGAGAAATCGCCGCACGACACGACGCGGCCGCGATCGGCCGGTTCGAGCAGCGCGCGCGCCTGCGTGATCACGCGGCCGGCCGCCTGTCCCTCGGACGGCCCGGACGTGACGATGACGCGCCGGCGCGCATCCTTCGACACCAGGAGCGTGACCAGCGCCGCGAACGCCGCGATGGGCCATCGCCTGAAGGGATTGCCGGCGCTGACGTGCACGACCACGAGGCGATCGCCGGCGCCGACGCCGGCGCGTGCGAGGCGATCGGCGACGGTGGCTGCGGCCTGGGGCGCCGCCATCATTTCGACGGGGAATCTCGATCGGTCCGGCGGCGGGATGTCGAGCGCGGCGAGCAGGTCCCACTGATTCTCGACCGAGTGCCGCGCCCGGAGCGCGCGCGGGCGGGGCACTCGCCTCGTGTACATCCACCCGCGTCCGGCGATCTCATATCCGATGCGGACCTTCGCGCGGCTCAGCCACGTCAGCAGCGAGCTGCGCGGACCCCCATGGAAATCGATGGCGAGCTCGTAGCGGCGGGCGCGCAGGCGGCGCCCGAGCGCCAGGTCCGCCGCGAGCTGCATCAGCCCTCGTCGCCGCGGCGCCACGATGACGTCGTCGATGTGCGGGTTATGGGCGACGACGGGAGCGGCCGCGGGCTCGACGAGATACGTGATCTGAGCGTCGGGGAATCGTTGCCGGACGGCACGCACGGCCGGCGTCGTGAAGACGACGTCGCCGATGAGCCGCAGTCGGACGAGCAGAATCCTCAATCTGCAATCTGCAATCTGAAATGTGCAGTCTCAGGGCTCGATGGTCGCCTCGTCGATGAGCATCACCGGAATGTCATCCTTGATGGGGTAGACGCGCTTGCAGGTCGCGCACTTCAGCGCCGCCCCGTTCTTGACGAGCGTCACGGGCGTCTTGCAGTTGGGACACGCGAGAATCTCGAGCAGCTCAGGATCGACGGGCATCGCCGAACTATATGACACCTACCGGCTTTTGTGGAACAATTCCCTTGTATGAGTTTTGCGGTCCTCGCGGCGGTCATCGGCCTTTCCCTCCAGGTATCCACGCCCGCGCCGGACAAGATCGCTGACGCGTACGATCAGTTCATGCTCGCGCGCCATCTCGAGGCGGGCGACGACGTGACCGGCGCGATTGCGGCGTACAAACGCGCGATGACGCTCGATCCGACCGCCGCCGACATTCCCGCCGAGTTGGCCGCGCTCTACATGCGGCAGAGCCGCGCGGAAGACGCGCTCGACGCGGCCGAGCAGGCGCTCGCGATCTCGCCGACCAACCGCGAGGCGCACCGCGTCGCCGGCGTCATCTACGCGGCGCTCGCCGAGTCGCGGCGCAGCACGTCCCAGCCGGGCGCCGCGGCGGCGCCCGACGACACCACCGCGAAAGCGATTGCGCATCTCTCTGCCGCACTCGATCAGCCCGACGTCGAGCCCGATCCGAACGTGCGCGCGACGCTGGCGCGCCTCTATCTCGCCTCGGGCGCGTACGCCAAGGCGATTCCGCTCCTCAGCGACCTGGTGAAGCAGGAGCCCGGCTGGCCGGAAGGTCCGGCGCTGCTCGCGGAAGCGTACGCCGGCGCAGGGCGCAACGGCGACGCGATTCTGTGGCTCGAGCAGGCCGCGCCCGACGATCCGCCGCTCTATCAGACGCTCGCCGAGTTCTACGAGCGCGAGCACCGGTGGAAGAACGCGGCGGACGCATACGGGAAGGCGCTGGAGAACGCGCCGCGGAACCTCGATCTCAAGGTCCGTTACGCGTCGGCGCTCGTCAATGCCGCCGGTGGCGCGGGACGCGACGACATCATCAAGGCACGTGACGTCCTCAAGGACGTGCTGTCGGCGCGCCCGAAGGATCCGCGCGCGCAGTATCTGCTGTCGCAGACCGCCCGCAGGCTCGGCGATCTCGACGGCGCCGAAGCGACGGCGCGCACGCTCATCGCCGACAACGCGAAAAGCCCCTGGGGGTACTACGCGCTCGCCGAAGCGCTCGAGGAGCGGCATCAGTACCAGGCCGTCATCGACGCGCTGGCGCCGGCGGTCGCTGCCTTCCGCGCTGGATCGGCCGGTGACGGTGCCGAGCTCGGCCTGCTGCTGCCGCACCTGGGATTTGCGTATCAGGAGCTCGGGCAGTACGACCGCGCCCTGCCGCTATTCGAGGAAGCGCACCGCCTCGCGCCGGCCGACGCGTCGGTCACGAGCTACCTGATTCAGGCGAACCTCGCGGCGAAGAAGTTCTCGGCCGCCGCTGAAATCGCGCGCGCGGCGCTCGTCGAGCGGCCCGACGATGAGCGGCTGATGCGGCTCGAGGCGCAGGCGCTCAGGCAGGACGGAAAAGCGGATCAGGGGATCGCGCTGCTCGAGGACGCCGTGAAGGCGCACGCCGACGATCCGTCCGCGTACGTCGCGCTCGCGCAGTTGTACTCGGACGCCGATCGTGGCGCCCAGGCCGTGCGGGTGCTGCAGGACGCGCAGGCGAAATTTCCCGCGGACCAGTCGATCCCGTTCGAGCTTGGCGCCGTGCTCGACAAGCAGAAGCGCTTCATCGATGCGGAAGCGGCATTCAAGCAGGTGCTCGCTCGCGAGCCGGAGAACGCGGCGGCGCTCAATTATCTCGGCTACATGCTGGCCGAACACGGCGATCGGTTGGACGAGTCGGTCGGCTACATCAAGCGTGCCCTCGAGGTCGAGCCCGAGAACGGTTCGTATCTCGACAGCCTGGGGTGGGCGTATTTCAAAGCCGACAAGCTGGATCTCGCCGAGCCGAACTTGAAGCGCGCCGCTGACCAAATGACGACCAACTCCGTGATCCAGGATCACTACGGCGATTTGCTCTTCAAGCGCGGGCGCTACGACCAAGCGATCGCCGCCTGGACGCGCGCGCTCTCCGGCGACGGCGAGTCGATCGATCGTCTCGCCATCGACAAGAAGATTCGCTCCGCCAGACAAAAGCTCGTCAAGAAATGAGGGCGCTGCTCGCCTTCGCCCCGGTGCTGATGGTTCTGACGTCGGTCGCGTGCGGCGCGTCGCTCGTCAGGCTGCCGTCGGGCCCCGGGTTTACCACGCAGGACGGGGCCGGCGCGCTTCAACAGGCGACCGGTCCGTGTCTGGCGATCCGCACGCTCACCGCCGAAGTGGCCGTCAGCGGGTCGGCCGACGGGCACCGCGTCCGCGCACGCCTGACCGCGGGCGTGTCCCCGCCGGCATCCGCGCGTCTCGAAGCGGTGGCACCGTTCGGCCAGCCGGTCTTCATTTTTGTCGCGACCGGCACCGACGCGACGCTGCTCTTGCCGCGCGACAATCGCGTGCTCGAGCATGGCCGGCCAGACGAGGTCCTCGACGCGCTGACCGGCGTGCCGCTCGGCGCGGCCGATCTGCACGATACGCTCACCGGCTGCGCGTCGGAGCCGGCGTCGGGCCCGCTGCACGCGCGCGCCTTCGGCGATCTGTGGCGTGTCGTCGCGGCCGGCCACGACGGCGAGCTGTATCTGCACCGCGCCGACGCGAATGCGCCGTGGCGTCTGGTCGCGGTCATCGTGCGCGGCAGCAGCGGGCGCCCGTGGCGCGCCGATTACAGCGCCTTCCAGGACAATCTGCCACGCGCGATCCGGCTGACGAGTGTCGCGTCGCCGGCGTCCGGCGCCTTCGATCTTCAGCTCTCGCTCTCGCAGGTCGAGGTGAACGTCCCGCTGGCCGCCGACGCCTTCCGCGTGAAGATTCCGGCCGGGGCCGGTCCTATCACGCTTGAAGAGCTGCGCCGGTCCGGTCCGCTCGCCTCGAAAGCCGATGCCCGCTAGCAGCAAGCGGTCGCCGGGCGGCGTGGGGCGGGAGCTGCACGCGCGGGCGTTCGCCAAGATCAATTTGTCGCTGCGCGTGCTCGGCACGCGTCCGGATGGCTATCACGAGCTCCGCACGGTCTTTCAGTCGCTTGCGCTGCACGACACGCTGCGCTTCCGCGCGGCCTCGCCTGAACGCTTCGACATCAGCTCGGACGACCCGGCATGTCCAACCGACGCGACCAACCTCGTGTGGCGCGCGGCGGACGCGGTGTGGAAGGCGGCCGGGCGAAGCGGCGCGCCGCGCGGCGTCTCGGTGCGAATCATCAAGCG
>JADGOC010000077.1 GCA_017883165.1 Acidobacteriota bacterium | reverse complement strand
TGGGCCATCCACGCGCTGCCGGCACTCCTGCCCCCAATGCCGATGCGGGTATTCCCCGAGATCAGCCCCGACATTCGAGTTGTCGGCTTTGCTGTCGGCTTGGCTATTCTCACCACGCTCATCTTCGCGCTCATCCCCGCTCTTCATGCGTCCAGAGTCGATCTGGTGTCGCTGCTGAATGAGTCGCCCGGCACCGGCCAAAGCGGACGCCGTTACCTCAGTCGCAACGCCCTCGTGGTCGGCCAGTTGTGCATTTCCCTCATCCTGCTGACGCAGTCCGGCTTGCTGATGAAGAGCTTCGCGCGCAGCCTGCAAGCGGACGTGGGGTTCGAGAAGAAGAACATGCTGCTGGCGCAATTCGCGCTGGGCATCTATGAATATGACGGGAACCAGGCCCGCGCCTTCTTCCAGACCTTGCAGGAACGCGTCGAGGCGTTGCCCGGCGTGAAGCAGGTGAGTCTCGCGCGGCGCTTTCCACTCAGCTTGTCAGGCGGAGGGCGCGCACAGCAGGTGTTTTTCCCAGGAGAGCCGGCCCCTCAGAACATCAAGTACAACACCGTGGGACAGAATTATTTCCAGACCATGGGCACGCGCATATTGAGGGGGCGGAATTTCACGTCTCTGGATTTCGGATCGAATGCGAAGGTTGTGCTCGTGAGCGAGGCATTCGCCACGCGCTTCTGGCCCACTGAAGACGCGCTCGGGCGGGTCTTACATACTGGTGATCCATCCAAGGCGGATGTCTCCACGATCATCGGCGTGGTCCAGGATGGGCCCGTCAATCGGATCGGCGAAGATCCCCAGCCGTACATGTATCTGCCGCTCGTGCGTGGGTTCGACGGCGAGCTCACCATGCTGGTGGAAACCACCGGAGATCCTGGCGCTCTGGCAAGTGCGTTCCGGCAGACCGTGCACACCATTGACAAGAGCGTGTCTCCTCTCCTCATGAGCACATTGCAGGAGACGCTCCGTCAAGGTTTGTATGATCGTGAAATGATGGTGACCTTCATGGGCTCGTTTGGTCTGCTCGGCTTGATGCTGGCATCCTTCGGGCTCTACGGCATCGTGTCGTACACGTTCAGCCAACGCACACGCGAAATCGGCGTGCGCATGGCTCTCGGAGCGCAGCGCAGCGACGCGCTCCGCATGGTCTTGCGGCACGGGCTGCGCCTGGCGCTGCTCGGAACCGCCATCGGAATCCCGATCGCGCTCGCTGTGAGCTACTCCTTCGGTAGCGCGTTGTATCAGGTGAGCCCGGCCGACCCCACGGCGCTGGCTGGACCAGCCGTGCTGCTCGTGGCTGTCGCATTGCTCGCCAGCTACATCCCTGCGCGCCGCGCCACGAAGGTCGACCCGATGGTCGCCTTACGCCACCAGTAGCTGATGGTTAGAACACGCTGCAGGTGTGCCGCGACGTTCACGACGCCTTCACGAAACGGGTTTCGGCTTCGAGGTCTGCCTTCGCGGGACGCGGACGAGGAAGGTCTCCATCGGTCATCCGCGCGTACCTTCCGTCCGACTTCACGCACAGGAACTGCTCGTCCACCAGCGCGTCAAGCACCATCTTGCAGAGCGTCCGCTCGACGCCGCAGAGCCGCTGCGCCTGTTCGAGTGTCAGGCGCAAACCTGGCATTTCGAGATACTCGGCGCGCATCCGTGTGAGCATTATGTTGTGCGGCATCGCGACCTCTCAGCACCGTCACACGACACTGGAACGTGCCGCTTCCTTCAGCTCGCGCTCCGCACAGAGCCAGTCGTCCACGTCGTGTCCCGGTTCGCGTCCACGTGCAAGGTAAAAGTCGTAAGCGCGGCGGGCAATGTCGTCGTTAGTCACGCTCGCCGGTCGCGGCGACTTCGGTGCGCGGTCGGCAGCCTTTGCGGCTCGCTCGTTTGTCTTCGCTTTTGCCATCATGAAATCTCCTTAGTTTAGACGGGCCCTCTCACTCGGAAGTTTTCAAGAAGCACGAATGGCGAGCAAACAGTCTCGTCGGTGGTTGCTGGTGAGGACGGTAAGAGAAACTGTACGTCTGCCGACGTCGTGAATCAAGACGGATTTGCGCGGTCACTGAAAATTCACACTCTCGTGAAGGTCATCAGTGCCGTGGCGAGCACACCGGCATGTGTGTCAGTTATTGTCGGTCGGAGTCGCGCGGCGCGCCGTTCACCGCTTCAGATCGGCGGCTGAATATTCGTTGCGCGGGTTCCAGAGCATCCATCCGTCGGCGCCGAAGTCTTCAACCGCGTTGATCTGGGCTCTCACTTCGCCGGCCGTGAAAGGACGGCCGCCGAAGGCGTAGTCGCGAAACGCCTGGAGCCACGGCCGGAAGCGCACCGACGGCAGGTGAGTCCGTTGGCGGGCTTGTTCGAGAGAGAAACGAACAATCTGATAGGGGTGCTGCACCGGACTGCGGTAGCCGGGGATTCCGTATTGAAAGCTCGACGGATAGAGCATGGGTGACAGGTAGTCCACGATTCCCGCGAGGTGCTCGAGCTTCTGGCCGATCTTGGTGTCGCCAGGGTTCCAGCAGACGTACCCGAAGATGTCCGCTGCCAGGAAAACGTTGAAGGGCGTCAGGGTCTTGCGCGCTTCATTGAAGAATCCGTCGATGGCCGCTTCCCGGTTTTGTTCGGTCCACGGCATCTCATACGCGAGTCCGGTGGCATCGGGGAGCCGCGCGTAGTCGAACTGGATCTCATCGAAGCCGGCTTGCGCCGCCTCGACGGCAATGCCGATGTTGTAGTTCCAGACGTCGTGGCTGTACGGGTTCGTCCAGGCGAGCCCCTCACGATCTCGAAAGATGGAACCATCCTGTTTACGCACGGCCAGGGCCGGTCGTCTCAAGGCCAGCAGATTGTCCTTGAAGACGACGATCCGAGCGATCGTGTAGATCCCGCGTTCGCGCAGGTTCGTGACCAATGCTGCAAGGTCGCTGATCGTGATCACACGCTGTGCGCCGACTTCGGTCGTCAGGTGAATCGCGCTGCGGTAAGGCACGATCCCACGGTCCCCCTTCAAATCGATCACCAACGCGTTCAGCTCGGTCGTGTCAATGAGCTTGAGCGCCGCGGTTCGGATCTTCCTGTCTCCGACGCCAAACACGGACAGATAGAGCGCCTTCGGACGAAAGGGCTTCAGTTGAATCTCAGCGTCCGGCGCGCTGAGCGAGTGAACGGGTATGTTCGCGCGCAAGTATCCGTAGGCGCGGACGCGGACAACATCGGTGCTGTTCCCGTCGAGAAGGAAGAAGCCATGCGAATCGGATCGGGTTTGCCTGTTGCCGGTCGTGATGATCGCGTCTGCGACAGGCGCGTGACTCACCGCGTCAACCACGCGCGGGTTGACTCGGACGGCGGGGTCGGTGGGTGCGCAGGCGTGCAGCCACGCGAGCAGCGCGAGGAGCCGAAGCGCCAACACCGGTGGCCGGATCATCGGTTCTCCTCGGGCAGCATCGACGTGAAGTTGCGTCCTGAGGCGCTGTCGGTCACCAGAAAGCGGGGGAGCGCCATGATGTGTTCGCGCCGTGTCACGATCCGTCGATCGAGCGTACAGCCGGCGATGTAGCCAGCATCGCGCGCAATCCGGATTAGCTCGTCGTCATAGATGCCAAACGGCCAGGCGATCAGGTCCGCCTCGACTCCGAGCTTGTCTTTGAGCACCGTCCTCGACTTCACGAGCTGCATCGTCGCGAATGCCCGATAGGCAACGGGAGACAGCCTGCGTTTCTCGGTTTTGAAGTTCGGATGCCAGTAGGTGTGCGACTGGATGTCGAAGAGACCCGTGCGATGCAGCGCGTCGAGCTCGTCCCAGGTCATGGCGTACGGGGCGTTCGAGATCGCAGACGGGTAGACGAAGAGGGTCACAGGCACGTGGTATTCGCGGACGATCGGCAGCATCTCCGTGAACACCGATTGATGGCCATCGTCGGCCGTGATCACGACCGAGCGGGGAGGCGGTGGTGGCCCGTGTCCCAGCAGATAGGAGGTGAGCGTGTCGAGTGGAATGATCGCATAGCGATGTTCACGCAGGTAGCTGAGCTGCCACCGAAAGGTCGACGTCCGCACGGTCATCGCGTCCGTCACCGCATGGCCGAAGCGGTGATAGACGAGAATCGACACGCCCGGGTCTTCGATGGCTGCCGTGTGGGCGTGGATCGAGCGTGGCGTCTCACGCAACAGTGGAGCCGAAACCTGCTCGGGTGGGGCAAGGAATGATGCCGCTGTCAGGACAGCTGAAGTCAGAGCTGCGACAGCGAGCGCCCCGCAGAGTTGAGAGGAGCGTGAGCATTCATGCACGGCCGAGCACCTGTGAATCCGGCTGATCAGGGGCGATGCAGGAATGCCAGAAGAAAGCAGCCTGCTGCGAGCGCGACGATCACCGGTCCGGTCGCGCGGTGGAGCCAAAGCGCGAGCCCCGAACCCACGACCGTGGTCGCGACTGCAATCACCACGGCCACGGTCAGCATCTGGTTGAGGTTGTTCGAGAGGTGTTTCGCTGTCGCGGCCGGGATAATGATCAGCGACCCCATGAGGAGGACACCAAGATAGCGCAGGCCGAGCGCGATCGTGAGAGCAAACATCAGCAGGTACAGCAGATTGAGACGGCGCAGGTCGACGCCTGCCGTACGCGCGATGTCAGGTGAGACCAGCGCGACCACGAGCGCGTGTTTTTCCTTCAGGATGAAGCTGACGACTGCCGTTGCGGCGATGAGGCCGAAGGCGACCTCCAGTCGCGAGAGTGCGCCGCCACCGCCCACGAGCGCTTCAATCAAATCCTCCCCGGATGTGATCATGCTTCCGACGGCAAGGGCTGCGGAAAACACCACACCGATGATCGTTTCCGTTGCCAACCGGGCACGGTCCTCGAGCGCCCAGACGAGCAGGGCGCCGAAGAAGAGCATCGCGACGGCTCCCGCCAGCGGGTGGACGTGCAGCGCCAGCGCCACGCCGATTCCCGGTAGCGCCACGTGGGACAGTGCGTCGGCAGAGAGCGCCATCCGCCGCATGACGGCAAAGCAACCCACGAGGCCGGCCGCAACGGCCATGGCCACCGCGAGAGCGACCGTCTCAGGGCTCATGGACGTGAAATGCAATAGGCGCTCCGTAGATTTCGTGGAGTCGATCGGGCGTCAAGATGTCCTTCGGCGGGCCACACCAATGGCGCTCGCGACCGAGACAGAGCACGGTCGTGGCATGCCGATAGACGACCGAGAGATCGTGGGAGATAAGGAAGACCGTCAGGCCTCGGTCCTGTTGAAGGCGATGTATGAGCTCGTTCAGGCGCTCTTGGCCCGGTTCGTCCACGCCGGCTGTCGGCTCATCAAGGAGCAGAACGTTCGGCCCGCCGACCAGCGCAAATGCGACGAGCAGGCGCTGAAACTGTCCTCCCGAGAGCGCCCCGATCGGTTGGGCACCAGCTTCCACCGGCAGACCGACGGCGGTCAACATCTCAAAAGCGGCGGCATTCGACGTTCGTGAGAGCGCAGCCCTCGCTCGGAGGAAATCGAAGCCGGTGATTGGTACGTCGCGGGCAATGTCCAGCTTCTGAGGGACGTAACCCAGACGAACATCGGGGGCCCAGTGCAATGTTCCCTCGAACGGGATCGCGCCAATGAGCGCCCTCAAGAGCACCGTCTTCCCTGAGCCGTTGGGTCCGATGATCGCCAGCGCCGCTCCTTCAGGAACGGTGAAGCTTAGCCGACTGAAGATCTCGGTCCGGCCGAAACGAATCGCCAAGTCGTTGACCTCGAGAACGTTCTTCGGCCGTCCTGCGGTGTCATGCACGGACCGAGGTTCCTTCGCGATCACGGAACACGCGATCACGGCTTCGAGCGCGTCAGGTTTCCGCGATAGTCCACCGTCTGGCGCGGTTCAACGTTGACGTCGAACGCAAGCAACTCGTAACCGGTCGCACGCAACTCGACGTGGTGTGGACCGGGCGCCAGGTTGAGGCGCTGATAGCGCCCATTGAAATCGTCGACGATGCCGACGTAGTACCCGTCGACGTAGACCTGAGCATCCTTCGGCGTGACATCGAGTCGCAAGTCGCCTGGCGGGCCCAGAAGCACATCGCTGGCCGGGGCCGTGACGGCACCGGACTCCGTCGCCGCGCCGGCAGACGAACCCGGCTGGGCCGGTTGCATCGTCTCGCGGTACGTGATGGTTTGCCTGGGTTGCACGTACACATCGACGACGAGCGTCTCGAATCCCGGCTTGCGGATCTCGATCGAGTGCGGTCCGGCGGTCAGGGTGAGATGACGAAAGACCCCGTTGAAATCGTCCACGATCCCTGCGTAGTAGTCATCGACATAGACGGAGGCGTCCTTTGGAGAGACCTCGAGACGGACGCTGCCGGATACGGTTTCGGGCGCGGCGAACACATATCCCGGAGGTACCGGATAACCGTACGGGTACGGATAGTCGTACCAAAACCCCAGCGTCCCGGGATACGGATAGCGATACCCGTGCGGATACGGGCCGACGCCGCGGCCGGGACCGACCGGGCCAGGCCGCCCCGGAGACGCAGGTCGGGGCGCGGCCTGTCCTGTGGCGGGAGTGCCAGGAGGACGCGGCCGTGCGCTATGTTGTGGGGCGGACATCCGCGGCTCGTTCAGGACATGGAGTCCGTACGCACCCACACTCAGCGCGGCGAGCGCGAGCGCCGCAAGGACGCCGAGGAGCTTTGTTCGGTTCATGGTCCTTCGCCAGTGCCTTAATCGTGCCGATCATCGGCGGCTGAAACGAGAGCCGTTCGACGAGGCTCATCATGCCGAGACGTTCACGCAAAGGCGATACCACGGTTCGCATCAGGCGTCGAGCGCCGGGAATCCGGCAGTCCGCGCCGGCTCGGACCGAATCCGACGACGTCGCCGGATCTGCTGGACGTACTCGCGCGCGAGAGAGCGCATGCGACGTTCTTCCTCATCGATCGCCATGTCACTGAAGAAACAGCGCCCATCATCCGGCGCATGTTTGCGGAGGGTCACGCGGTCGCGCTGCATTCGGCGACCAGAATGTACGATGGCGATGAATCCGCGCCGCGCAGAGACCAACGCCAGACCGGGAGCGCCAGATTGATCGGTGCGACCGCGTGCTGTTCACGCGTGCGCGAGGAGAGGCTCAAGCGACTCGTCGCGATGGAGTCGCGCAATCGTCTCGGCGATCATCGGAGCCAGGTTGACGACTTGGAACGGAGTCGGGAGTTCGCCCGCGAGTTCCACGCTGTTGGTTCCGATCAGTTGCCGGATCGGCAACGCCCGTAGCCGCGCGATCGCGGGCCCAACAAAGAGCGCGTGCGTGGCCACGACTGACACATCGGGCTTGCAGCCGGCTTCGAGAAGGCCCTTGACGGCGGCCTCGATGGTAGCGCCCGTCGTAATCATGTCGTCGATGATGAGAGGCGCCCGGTCTTTGACGTCGCCGATGATGCTGCGCAGTGACACCTCGGAACCGCTGACCCGCGTCTTGTGCAGCACGACGACCGGCAGGTGCAGCAAGGCCTGGTATCGCTCGGCGAGCTTCACAGCACCGAGGTCGGGCGCCACGATCACCGTGTCGTTCGTCGCGCGGACAGCCTCCGCGAGCAGCTTGGCGGCGCTCAGATGTTCGAGTGGAATGTGAAAAAACCCTTCGAGTTCCGGCGAGTGGAGGTCGATCGCGACGACCCGCGCGAAGCCGGCTGCCTCAATAAGACCGGCGACGACACGCGCTCCGACAGCTTCCCGCCCGGACGCCCGCCGATCCTGACGGGCGTATCCGAAGTAGGGCACGACCGCCGTCAGGCGGGCTGCGCCGGCACGACGGCAGGCGTCGGCCAGAAAGAGCAACTCCACGACATGTTCGTCGACCGGAAGGCTGGTCGGCTGAACGATATAGACATCGTGTCCGCGGACGCTCTCTTCGATGTCCACGTGCAGTTCGCCGTCGGCGAAGCGCTGCACGATTCGATCGCGTGGCTTCACCCCAAGCTCTGCAGTGATGCTCGTCGCGAGCGGCATGTTGGCCGAACCTGCGATCACCGTCAGGGTCATGGTTGACATGGCAGCAAGCCCTGTGCCTCGAGTGACCGGCCGCTGGCTAATCACCGCGCGAAATCCATCCCGTTTGGCTTCCCGAGTTTTCGGCACCTGACGCCGGAAACTCGTCGGACATCCAAAGTGTCTTCGTGTTCTCGCCATCGGCGTCGGCACATTCATTGCGCACATCGTGGCAAAGGAGATTAAGCATGGCCTTTAAGAATCGGGCCGAGGCTGGACAGATGCTGGCCCGCCGCCTAGACAAGTATCGAGGCCAGCATCCGTTGGTGTTGGCGATCCCTCGCGGCGCGGTGCCGATGGGAAGACTCGTCGCCGATGCGTTGGATGGGGAACTGGATGTCGTGCTGGTCCGGAAGCTTCGCGCGCCCCAGAATCCGGAGCTTGCGATCGGATCGATCGATGAAGCCGACACGGTCTATCTCGATCCGGACACGCGTGACCTGTGGAACGAGGCCTATCTTGAGACTGAGAAGAAGACCCAGTTGGAGACGCTGCGGCGGCGGCGGCAGATGTACGAGCCTGCGGGATCGCCCATCGATGCGGCGGGCCGCGTCGTCATCGTGCTGGATGACGGCATTGCCACCGGATCGACGATGATCGCCGCGCTGAGGGCGGTGCGGGCGCGGCATCCCGCGAAGCTCATTGCCGCCACTGGCGTGGCTTCCGCGGAGGCGTTGCGGCTCATCCGTGGGGAGGCCGATGAAGTCGTCTGCCTCGAGACGCCAGAGATCCTATACGCCATCGGTTACCACTTCCGCGACTTCTCTCAGGTGTCGGATGAAGACGTCGTCGCGACTCTCCGGGACGCGCGACGGTGCGTGAGTCGCACGGTGTGACTCGGCAGCAGCCGCTGACCGCCGCGCGGCGACGGGCCGAGCAGCTCCGCGACGTCATCCGGCAGCACGACTACCGGTACTACGTCGTCGACCGGCCGACGATTTCGGACACGGCGTACGACCGCCTGTTCGAGGAATTGGCGCGCCTCGAGGCTGCGTACCCCGAGCTCATCACGCCCGATTCGCCAACGCAGCGAGTCGCCGGCGCACCGCTTCCGGCCTTTCCGGCGATTGAGCATCTGGCACCGATGCTCAGCCTGGAGTCGGTGACCGACGCGGACGACGTGCGCCGGTTCGACGAGCGCATTCACGCGAGCGTTCGCGGCAGGACCGTGCGCTACGTGCTCGAGCCGAAGTTCGACGGGCTGTCTCTTGAAGTCGTCTATCGAGACGGCGTGCTGCTGCGGGCCTCGACCCGCGGGGACGGGGAGCGCGGCGAGGGAGTCACCGAGAACGTCAAGACGATCCGATCGGTGCCGCTTCGGCTGCGCGGGAACTCCGTGCCGCGGCTGCTCGCCGTGCGTGGCGAAGCGATCATGCGGCTCGACGACTTTCGGGCGCTCAATGAACGGCTCGAACGCGACGGGCAGCCGCCGTTCGCGAATCCCCGCAATGCGGCTGCGGGATCGATCCGACAACTCGATCCGCGCATCACGGCCCAGCGCCGCCTCGACGTGTTCTTCTACGACATCCTGCACATGGAACGCGGACCGCGCCTGGCCGACGACATGCGTCTCCTTCAGGCGCTGCCTGCATGGGGACTCCACGCCAGTCCAAACACGCGTGTGTGTTCGAGTGTCGACAAGGTCGTTCAGTACCACCGGGAGATGGAACGTCGTCGTGACTCGCTCGAGTACGAGATCGACGGCATCGTTCTAAAGGTGAACGACCTCGATCTGCGTGCGCGCCTGCAGATGACGGCGCGACATCCACGATGGGCACTGGCGTTCAAGTTCGCGCCGCGTGAACAGGAGACCACGATCGAGGACATCGTCGTGCAGGTGGGGCGGAGCGGCGTACTAACACCTGTCGCGGTGTTGCGACCAGTGCAGATTGGCGGCGTCACGGTCACGCGAGCCACGCTCCACAACCGGGATGAGATCGCGCGCAAGGATCTTCGCGTCGGCGATGTCGTACGCGTCATCAGAGCCGGCGACGTCATTCCGGAAATCGTCGAACACGTGCCCGCTCGACGTGCGCATCGACATCGGCCCTACATCATGCCGGCGCGCTGTCCCGAGTGCCACACATCGATCGTTCAGGAGCGGCCGTTCGATCACTGCCCGAATGGCCTGGCCTGTCCGGCCCAGCTCAAGCGCACCATTCACCATTTCGGCTCGCGCGACGCGTTGGACATCCGCGGCCTCGGCCCAGAGACCGTCGACGCGCTCGTGTCAGAAGGACTCGTGCGCTCGGTGGCCGATCTGTTCACGTTGACCCACGACGACCTGATGCAGGTGGAGCGCTTCGCGGACGTCTCAGCGACGAATCTGCTGAAGGCGATCGACAGGGCGAGGCAGACACCGCTCTGGCGGTTTCTTCACGCGCTCGGCATTCCGAGTGTCGGCACCCGGACGGCCCGCGATCTCGCCGAACATTTCGGCACGCTCGATCGCATTCAATCGGCCGACGAGGCGGAGTTAATGGCGGTTCCAGGCATTGGCCCCACCGTCGCCCGCGACGTCGCCGCGTTCTTTCGTCGCGCCGTCAACCGCCGCGTCATCGAGTCGTGCCGGCGCCGAGGCGTTCGGATGAGTAGGACGTCGGTCACGCGTCGAGGGCCGCTGGCCGGGAAGACCGTGGTGTTCACAGGCGGACTCGAATCCATGACCCGTGAGGACGCCGAGGAGCGCGCGCGGGCCCGCGGGGCCTTGACGGCGCGCAGCGTCAGCGCGGAAACCGATCTCGTGGTCGCCGGCACCGACCCGGGCTCGAAGTACGCGAAGGCCTGTGCCCTCGGCGTCCGCGTCATCGACGAGGGGCAGTTTCAACGGTTGATCGGCGCGCACGGCTGAGAGCGCCGTTCTATGGAGAACATTCAAATCGCAAAAACGTTCGAGGAGGTCGCGGACCTTCTCGAAATTCAAGGCGCGAACCCGTTCCGCGTGCGAGCCTATCGGAACGCCGCGCGCACGATCGGCACGCTCGGTACGCCGGTCGAAACGATTCTGAAGAACGACGGGCATGCCCTCGAGGAGTTGCCGGGCATCGGGGCCGATCTCGCGGGCAAGATCACCAGGATGTGCCGGACGGGCGAGCTTCCATTGCTCACACAGCTCACGCACAAGACGCCTGAGAGTCTCGTCGCGATGCTGCGGATTCCAGGGGTTGGGCCCAAGCGCGCGCAGCTCATTTACAGGAAACTCGGCGTGAAGACGCTCGCGCAGCTCGAGAAAGCCGCGCGAGCGGGCCGACTCTCGACGCTGCGCGGCATGGGCAAGACGCTCGAGCAGACCATTCTGCGCGGCATCGATCAGGACAAGGCGCACGCGGCCCGTGTGCCATTGGCCGAGGCTGAGGCGTACGTGCGTCCACTCGTGGCAACACTGCGGGCTTCGCCAGGCGTGGAGCAGTTGGACGTCGCCGGAAGCTTTCGGCGGCGGTCCGAGACGGTTGGCGACGTCGACATCCTCGTGGCGTCAAGCCATGCACCGACGGTCGCCCGAACATTCCTCCGTGACCCCGATGTCAAACAGGTCCTCGCGCGCGGCGAGACGAAGTGCTCTGTTGTCCTTCGCTCCGGGCTCCAGGTCGATCTGCGGATTGTTCCACGTCCGTCCTATGGGTCAGCGCTCCACTATTTCACCGGGTCGAAGCCGCACAACATTGCGATCCGCCTGCTCGGCGTGAAGCGGCACCTGAAGATCAACGAGTACGGCGTGTTTCGCGGCACGCGGCAGATCGGCGGTCGGACCGAGGCAGAGGTCTTCGAAGCGGTCGGGCTGCCGTGGATTCCGCCGGAGCTGCGCGAAAGCCGCGGGGAGATCGAGGCCGCCCGAGCGGGCTACCTGCCACGGCTCGTCGAGCTCGCCGACATCCGTGGCGACCTCCAGATGCACACCGACGCGACGGACGGGAAGAACACGCTCGCCGAGATGGTGGCCGCGTGTCAGGCCCGTGACTACGAGTACATCGCGATCACCGATCACACCAAAGCCGTGCGCGTGGCGGGTGGCCTGGCGAAGGCGGGCTTTCACAAACAGTCACGGGCCATTGACATCGTTCGGAAACATGCCTCGAAGCTTGTGGTGTTCAAAGGGGCCGAGGTCGACATCCTCGACGACGGGTCGCTCGACCTGGATGATGACACCCTTGCGGAGTTCGACGTCGTGATCGTCTCCATACATTCACGATTCAACATGTCGAAGGCTGAGATGACGCGTCGCATCGTGCGGGCGCTGCAGCATCCGCATGCGCATATCCTCGGCCATCCCACCGGGCGCCTCATCGGCAAGCGCGAGCCGTATCCCGTCGACATGGCGGAAGTCATCAAGGCCGCTCGGGATTACGGCGTTCTGCTCGAAATCAATGCCCAACCGGATCGCCTTGATCTGAACGATCTCCACATCCAGATGGCGCGGCAGGCCGGCGTGAAGCTCGTCATCAGCACGGACGCGCATCGCATCCAGGAGCTCGAGTGCATCCGGTATGGCGTGGATCAGGCGCGGCGCGGCTGGTGCGAGGCGAAGGACGTTGCGAACACGTGTCGCGTGGCGGCCTTTCGGAAGTTGATTGAGAAGTGATGATGAAGGCGTCGCCCAGGCTATGGCGCAGGATGGCGCGCCTGGAAAATCGTCCGGCAATGTGAAACGGCAGGTCGGCGAGTGGACCAAGTCGTTTCGGCCTCAGGCTTGACGGCTGATCGCGGCTGGTGTTTCCGACGCCGCCTGGTCCGATGTGACGCCGAAGAATACGGAGCATTCGGCTTCGCGTCCCCTGACGATGCGCCGACCTTGGAGCGGCCCGAAGCCAGCGGTGATGATCGTCCACTGGTGCTCGCGCGGGCCGTCGTCGCAATAGAGCACGACCCAGTCGTGAGTCTTGTCAAGGCGATGAGCGTGAGCCGTGTTCGAGAACAGCGCGGTGTAGTGCCGGCCGCCACGTTCGGTGTGCAGGATTGGCAGCCACGCCGCCTGTTCAGGATTGAAGCGCCGGGGCGTGATGAGCGGAAGCTCGCCGGCCCGCGTTTTCTCCAGGTACTCCCGGTCGACGTCGAGAAGTTCATTCACCGCCGGGGACGCGTTGTCCTCCTCCCGGCCATCCTTGTGAACCCGTGCGAGCCGAAGGGCGAGCGTGTCCCGGATACCGGCCAGTCGTTTGGGCCCGAACCCGGCGATCTGTTCGAGGCGGCCGTCGTGTGCTGCCGCCTCGAGCTGCTGGAAGGTGTCCAGACCGAGCTCGTCGTGCAGGCGCGCCGCCAGGCGATATCCGATGCCGGGCACCGAGGCGAAGAGGCGGATGGCGTCGCTATCCCCTCGAAGCCGTTCGAGGATCGGTGAGTATCCATGAACGACGATGTCGCGGATAGTCCGGGCGAGGCTCGGTCCGATACTCGGAAGCTGATCGAGCCCGGCGGTGCCGTGAGTCACAAGAATCTGTGACGCGGGAGTGGCGAGCCGGCGCAGCGTGTCCGCGGCTCGTCGATACGCTCGCACGCGGTATGGGTTGGCCGACTGTGCGGCGAGCAGTGCGGCAATCTCGTCGAGGCGATCCGCGATGTCGTCGTTCGGTTGCCGAGTCATGCAAACCTCGAAGTGCCGGATTCTCGCGAGCCCGATGTGCCTTCGCCGACAGATCGACGAGATCACGGCGAGATGCGGTATTCACACGTTTGACCTGCAAGCGGCTTGCTATGGAACGTGCGCGACACAGGCAGGTGCGTTTCTTGCACGATTTCTCATTGGTCGGAGCTACGCCCCGACGTTCGACAGGTTAGGCAGCTTGGTACGAGCAGGTACTCAAAGTCCGACTACTCCAGAGGCATCGGCTTCTGTCCGGACTTTGATGCTGCGATCCTTCGACGACGGGAAACGCGGCTCCGATTTTATTGTTCAGCTTCTGCCGCTCAGGGATGAAAGTCCTCCTCGCGATCGACGATTCGGCGTACTCGGAAGCGGCGACGCAAGCCGTGATCAGGCAGTTCCGACCTCAAGAAACGGAAGTGCGAGTCCTACACGTGGCCGAATGGCCCAAGGGCCTTCCCACGTCGCTGGCCTTTGCAGAAGGACCGACCGCTGCGACCAGCGTCCTGGAAGTACGTGATGAAACCCGCCGTCAGGGCGAGGAGCTGATCGCCCGCGCAGCCCAGCGGCTGCAAGCGGCGAAGTTCAAAGCCAGCAAGGAGATGCGGGAGGGAGACGCTCGCCGCGTGATTCTCGATTGTGCCGGAGAATGGCGACCTGACGTCATCGTTCTCGGGTCGCACGGCAGAACGGGTCTCGACCGCTTCCTGCTCGGGAGTGTGTCCGAGAACGTGGTGCGCCATGCCGCGTGCTCAGTGGAAGTCATCCGGGGAGGAGGAAGACCATGACAGCCCGGGAATTGCAGCGCCACGTTGAGGATGCCCTCGCGTGGGAACCCAGTGTGGACGCGGCCAACATCGGGGTCAGCGCCGACAACGGCATTGTGGCCATGCATGGCGAGGTCGGCACGTACACTGAGAAATCGACCGCTGAGCGAGTGGCGTTACAGGTGTACGGCGTCAGGGCGGTGGCCAACGACCTGAATGTCCGAATCTCGAGCCTGTACAAACGCACGGACTCCGACATCGCGCAAGCAGCCGTGGCCGCGTTGCAGTGGAACACTGTTGTGCCGCCGAATCGCATGACGGTGGCCATCAGCGATGGGTGGGTGACACTGAAGGGCACGCTCGATTGGCAGTATCAAAAAGAAGCGGCAGCACGAACCGTCCGTGACCTCACAGGCGTTCGCGGCGTGACCAACAGCATCAGCGTCCAACCTCCGGGTCCCGCGGTCAAGACCAGTGACGTCCAGGCCAAGATAGAAGCCGCGTTCACACGCAGCGCCGAGATCGATGCGCGACGGGTCAGCGTCGCCGCACACGATGGGCAAGTCATTCTGACCGGCCAGGTGCGCTCGTGGGCTGAGCGGCAGGAGGCGGAGCGCGCCGCGTGGGCCGCGCCTGGCGTCACGCTGGTCGACGACAGAATCACGATCACGCCGTAGGAGACGATGCGACTCGACTTCGCGCGCGCTGCGCAGGACGTGAATCATGGCGCACCCTCAGGAAAGGCCTCTGAGCGCACTCGACGCCATCTTCGTGCGGCGCTCTGTGCGCTCCTACACGAGTGAGAAGCTTGACAAGCCCACGATCCGCGCCCTCCTGGACAGATAGAGGAGGAGTTGTCGGCGCGAAATGAGGTCGACAGGGGGAATGGGAAATAAAGCACGGCGAGCGCCATACGTCGGCTTGTGGATCTTCGCCCTCGCGTTCGGGTGGATCGAAGCGGCTGCGGTCGTCTATCTACGAGAGATCTACCTTCGTACTGTGAATGTCGTAGCGGGCTTTCAGTTTCCGCTCGTCTCCATTCCTGCCCATCTCGTTTCGGTCGAGATAGTGCGTGAAGGATGCACCCTTCTCGTTCTTGGAACCGTCGCCTGGCTCGCCGGCCGCCGATGGACCGATCGCATGGGTGCCTTCCTGCTGAGCTTCGGCATCTGGGACCTGGCGTACTACGGAGTGCTCAGGCTGGTGCTCGGGTGGCCGGACAGCTTGACGACGTGGGACATCCTGTTCCTGATTCCGCTGCCCTGGGTGGCGCCGATATGGGCGCCTGCGACGGTGGCCGGGATATTTGTCGTGGTGGGCACCTACCTGTTCTGGACCGCAGAGCGGCCGCGCCAGTACAACAGAAAAGACATCGCGATTCTGCTGACGTCAGGCCTCGTGGTCATCGCGGCGTTTCTTGTGGAGTGGCGTGTTGTCCTAAACCGGGAAGTGCCGCAACGGTTCCCGCTCTGGCTGTTCTGGACAGGCGTGGTTGTGGGCACGTCGTGGTTTGTCCGCATCGAACGACGCGCCGCTGCCGTCAAGAGCGCCAGAGCACCTTGGGTCGGTGTGCACGTCCGACCCGCTTTGCCGGAAAACCCCGATGTGCGTTCAGTCCCGAGTGCTCCCCAGATTCCAAGTTATTCCAGTGCCGACGAGCGCCGCGAGGCCAACATCGACCAGATCGTTGCGGGCTACGCTGGCGCGAAGCGTCGTTTGGATGCCCTTGTGGAAGAGGCCGACGCCTTCGGTGAGCGTTTGGAGCGGCTGGGGCACGGCCTGTCAGCCCATCCGATGCGGATGATCATCGGACTGCCTGATCGGTTCATCGAGAATCCGAGCGAGTACGACATCGTGCCCGGTCACGCACTGCCACCGATCGA
>JADGOC010000231.1 GCA_017883165.1 Acidobacteriota bacterium | reverse complement strand
AGGACGTCGCCGCGCTCAATCCCGGCGGCGGCCGCCGCCGACGCCGGCGCAATCTCAGTCGCCACCACGCCTTCCGCGCGGGCGGACCAGAGCACGCCGTCCTCCACTTCGTGCCAGCGGGCGCGCATCTCGACGTTGGCGATGCCCAGCCCAATCAGGACCACGACGACGGCGACGGCGAATGCAGATCGGCCCCACGCGAGCCAGCGGCTCTCGACAGAAGACACGCTCAGCGCAGAGCTTCCGTGGGACATCCTGTTTCCCAAGATTTTACCGGACGAAACCGGCTAAATCTCTGACAAGCATCAACTTTCAGGCACAAAAAGGCCTCGGCTCCAATATTACGGAGCTGGCCTTCAATATTATGGATCGTTCGAGCGCTTAGAAGCGGAGGGTCAAGCCGCCGACCACGCGTTTGGGCGGGTGGACGACCAGAAGCTCGTCGTAAATCGACTGATCCGCGGAGGATTCGCGGAAGAAGTTGTGAACCGCGAGCAGCATCTCCCAGCGGGCGTTGCTGAAGTTCATGAACGGCAGTGACTGGCGGACCTGCACGTCAAACCGCCCGTCGAACCCTGGACGCTCGCCTGGCGGCTGCCCGGGTGCATCAGCGCGGGCGAAGCCGTTGCTGAGGCGATACAGCACGAGGACGCGGGTCGAGGTCTCGGGTACTTCGGTTTCGACCGAGGTCGACACGTCCTGGATGCGATCGGAGCCCAGCCGGACGGCCGAGGGAGCGACGACGAGGATGTACGCGAGGTCGCCGCCGGAAGTCCAGTTGGCGTGCGCGAGCGAGTACTCGACCGACGCGTGGACGCGCCGCGCGATCGCGGCGTGGACGCCCGCGCTCCAGCCGGTCGCGTCGAAGTTGCCGCTGTTGCCGAGGAAGTAGTGCCCGAGCGTGGTGGCCGGGCCGTCCGGCAGCTGGACGCCGAACAGCGTGACGAGCTGATCGTCCACGCGCTGGTGGAACGCGCGGAACGAGACGGTCGAACCGGCGCCGAGATCTCGCTCAATCTCCATCTCGACGTGCGTCGCCCGCTCGGCGCGAAGCGGCTGCGCGTCGGCCAGCGACGAGAAGGTGCGCTGCGGAGGCAGCCAGATCCCGGTATCGCCCGGCGGCAGGAATTCCTCGGCGCCCGGCGCGACCGCGCGCGACGACACGAGCGCACTCACGCGGAAGTGATCGGCGGGCGTGATCGTGAGCGCGGCGCGCGGGCTGATCAGGCCGCGGCTTTCCAGGTAGTCGTACCGCGCGTAGCGGCTGCCGTAGGTGAGCGACACCGACGGCGTGATGGCGAACGTGTCGAATCCGTACAGCGCGCCTGCGTTACGGCTGCCATCGGTGACGTCGCGGAGCGCCGCCGGATTGCCGCCGCCGTAGCGCTGCGTCGCGTACGACATCCCGATGTCGTAGCGATGGCGCGCCTGCACGCGGGTGGTGTACGAGCCGGCGACGATCCACGAAGCGATGTCGCCCTGCGTCAGCGCGCCGCGGACCGTCCAGTCGGCCGAGCCGCCGGCCGGGGCGCTGACCGACAGGTAGGCGACGCCGCGCGACATGCTGTCGACGGTGAACAGTTGCTGCGGGTTGTCGAACGATCCGGTCGTCAGCAGGTTGACCTGTCCGGAAAAGACCGTGTCGG
This sequence comes from Acidobacteriota bacterium, assembly GCA_017883165.1. Lineage (GTDB taxonomy): Bacteria > Acidobacteriota > Vicinamibacteria > Vicinamibacterales > CAVVIG01 > JADGOC01. The sequence continues at coordinate 3,330 of JADGOC010000231.1, read as the reverse complement.
TGAGGAAGTTGCCCGCCAGCCGCGCCGCCGATCCAAAGCCCTGACCCAGGAAGCTGGCCGGCTCGAACGCGTTCACGTCCGGCGTGTCGACGGTGATGATGTCGTCGGGAACGGTCGCGTCCCTCAAAATGCCGCGGCGCGCGTGCCGCAGACGCCAGGCGGTCTCGCCATGGTCGTCGTTTGCGGCTGACGCCACCTCGCTGGCCGGCTGCGCCGGCTCCGGGTCGGACGCGGTGCCGGCCGCGAGCACGCGGTAGTTCGCCGCCGAGTCGGTCCCCACGTGGCGCAGCGCGATCGACGAGGACGTTCGGCTGCTGGGACGCACCTCGATGTACTGCCCGCGCGACGCCATGAAGCCGCTGAGGTGCGCGCGAACGAAATACGGTCCGGGTAGGAGTGTCACCATCACGAACCGCCCCGTGCGATCCGTCGTCGCGGTGCTGGTGGTCGCGCCGAGCGCGGACACGAGCGCGCCGTTGACCGGCGCGCCCTTTTCATCCTGGACGATGCCCTGGAGCGATCCTGATGCGAGCGAGACGAGACGGGTCACCGGGCGGAGGCCATCGCTGTCCGCGCCGTTCACCGGGACCTGCGCGCGCGTCGCGACCGACGTACACAGAAGCGCCAGACCGCCGACGACCGCCGACGCCGTGAATCTGGATGTGCCGGTCATTTTTCTTTCCCTTCCCCGCCTCTCCGCCGTGCGTCGTCGTATCCGGGCGTGCCGGAGTTACGACGCGGTCACGGTGAAGTTGATGTCCCGGGTCAGTGTCTTGCTCGCGAGCGTGTCGGTGACCTTGATTTCCAGCCGGTAGTCGCCCTCGGGGAACGACGCCATCGGAATTTCCTGCCCGCCCTGAAGCTGGTGGCCTGCCGCAATATCGAACTGCGGCGGCAGCGTCGAAGCGTTCAGCTCCATCAGCGCCGTCTTGTTGAAGAACTTCTCGCCGCCGGCGGACTTCACGTAGAAATTGTACTCGACCGTGACGGCCGGCTTGTTGGCGGAATCGGTCTTCTGGTTGTAGATGAGGAAGAACACCTGCAGTTCATCCTTCTTCGAGAGCTTGGTGTCGAGCGCCGGGACCAGTTCTCGCGTTCCGAACGCGGCGTACGGCCGATCGATGAGCTGTTGGGTCGTCAGCGGCGCGGGGACCGGATCGTACCGCAGCGACATCACCGGCGTGCTGGTGTTGAATTCGCCGTTCCAGAAGTCGGGCACGGTGACGGTGTGCTTGATCACGGCGATCTTCTGAGCCACCGGCGCGGCGCCTTTCGGCTGCGGAACGGCCGGTTCCTGGCACGCGACATACACATCGTAGACGCCCGGAACGACCGTGAACGAGCGGGCGATGCGGGCGGGCGCGGGTGCGCTCGCCGCCGCGGTCGTCGTCGCACTCTTGGCGCCGGTCGGGACCGGGACGTTGAGGTTCACGTCCTCCCACGGATACTCGGTGATGGCTTTCTTGTTCTTGTCGTTCTTCCCAGCCGGGGCGGGCGTGGGCGACGGCGCGTCCTTCGACACGACGCGCCAATAGAAGTTGACGTTGCCGCCGGTGACCTTCGACGGATCGACGGTCACGATGAAGGGCACGAATTCCTTGTTGCCGATCGCCTTGAAGGCGTCCTCGCGCGCCCAGAGCAATCCGAGATCATTGGGCGGCTGCGCCGTGCCGGCCGCGACTTCGTCGACGAGCTTTGCGATCGCATCGACGTCTTTCTTCTGCGCATCGTCTCGCTTCTTGTCGTCTTTCTTCTGTGCGAAGAGTCCCACCGAACACACGATTGCGGCCGCCGCGGCCAACGCGATTACTCGACGCCGATGAGCCATAATAAGCTGCGCTCCAGGATGAAGGGCTATGTTGAACACCTCATCATAGGCGTCCCCTCCGGCACAAGTCAAACCATTCTGCCAACTGCACTTCAGCCGACTTCAGCCACCGGGGCGTGTGTTATATTCGGCTTTCCCGCCCATGAAACTGATCGACGTCTCGGTGCCGCTCGACGCCAACCTCCCGACCTATCCTGGCAACACGCCGTACAGCCTCGAAGCGGTGAAGCGGATTGCGCGCGGCGACAGCTCCAACGTCTCCACGCTGCACCTGAGCGCGCATTCGGGCACTCATGTCGACGCGCCGTGCCATTTTTTCGACGGGGCGCCGGGCGCCGAAGCCTTGCCGCTCGAGATGCTCGTCGGGCGCGCGCGCGTCATCGAGATCACGTCGCGCAAGGGCGTCGGCGCCGACGAGCTCGCCGGCGCCCACCTGTCGGAAGACGTGCGCGTCCTGATCAAAACGTCGAATTCGCGGCTCTGGGGATCGGCGGAGTTTCACGCCGACTACACCGGCGTCACTGAATCGGGCGCGAAGTATCTTCTGGAGCACGGCATCAAGGTGGTCGGCGTCGACTACCTCTCGGTCGAGGAATTCAGGAAGTCGGGCGCGCCGGCGCACCACGTGCTACTCGGCGCCGGCATCATCGTCATCGAAGGTCTGAACTTGCGCGACGTCGATCCGGGCGTGTACGAGATGTTCTGCCTGCCGCTGGCGCTCGTCGGATGCGACGGCGCCCCGGCGCGCGTGGTCCTCCGCAGGAGTTGATCGTCCAATGGCGGCACTCGTCGACGACAGCCTCGTCATCGTGCTCGCCGGCGGCGCCGGCGAGCGGCTCTATCCGCTAACGAAGGATCGCGCCAAGCCGGCGGTCTACTTCGGCGGGCCGTACCGCATCATCGACTTCGCGCTCAGCAACTGCATCAACTCCGGCCTGCGCCGCATCTTCATCGCGACCCAATACAAATCGCTGTCGCTCAACCGGCACATCCGCATGGGGTGGGGCATCGTCTCGGAGGAGCTCGGCGAGTTCGTCGAGATTCTGCCGCCGCAGAAGCGCGTCAGCGAACACTGGTATCAGGGCACGGCCGACGCCGTCTACCAGAATCTCTATTCCATCATGCGCGAGAACCCGCGGCGGCTGATCGTGCTGTCGGGCGATCACGTCTACAAGATGGACTACGCGCGCATGGTGCGGTTCCACGTGGACCGCGGCGCCGCAGTGACGCTCGCCGCGCTCGAGGTGCCGCTCGCCGAGGCGACGCGCTTCGGCATCGTCACCGTGGATGAAGAGGATCGGGTGATCGGATTTCAAGAGAAGCCGCGGACGCCGAGCGCGATTCCCGGAACGCCCGACCTCGCGCTGGCGTCGATGGGCGTCTACATCTTCGACACCGACGTGCTCGTGCGGGCGCTCGAGGCGGACGCGAACCAGGCGACGGCGCACGATTTCGGCAAGGACATCATTCCCGCGCTCATCCACCAGGCGGCGGTCTACGCG
>JADGOC010000230.1 GCA_017883165.1 Acidobacteriota bacterium | reverse complement strand
GTGCACCGTCCGCGCGACGAGCTCCTTGCCCGTGCCGTTCTCGCCGTAGATGAGCACGCGGCCGTTGGTCGGCGCCGCCATCGCCACCTGCTCGCGCAGCTGACGCATCGCGTAGCTCTCGCCGATCATCGCCTGGTGGCGGTCGACGCGGGCGCGCAGCGCGCGGTTCTCGGCTTCGAGCCGCCGCTGCCGCAGCGCGTTTCTGACGACGAGAAGGGTCTTTTCGAGCGACAGCGGCTTCTCGACAAAATCGAAGGCGCCCATCTTGATCGCGCGAACCGCCGATTCGATGTTGCCGTGGCCGGAGATGAGGACGACCTGCGCGTCCACCTGCCGCTCGCGCAGACGCGCCAGCGTCGCCAGCCCGTCCATGCCCGGCAGCCAGACGTCGAGCACGATCAGATCGACGGGGCCGCGCGTGACGCGCTCGAGGCACTCTTCCCCGCTCGAGACCGCTTCGACCGTGTACTCCTCGTCGCGCAGCACGCCGCTCAACGCCGTCCGCACGCCGGGCTCGTCGTCGACGATGAGAATGGTGGGCTTCACGATGATGTTCTACGTTCTGGGTGCTACGGATCCGCTAACACGGGAGCTCGATGGTAAACCGCGTGCCGTGCGGAATGTTGTCGCCGACCTCGATGCTGCCGCCATGCTCGGCGATGATGCGCCGCACGATCGCCAGCCCGAGGCCGCTGCCGCGGCGCTTGGTCGAGTAGTACGGCAGAAACAGCTTCTCGCGCTCGCCGGCCGGAATCCCGGGGCCGTCGTCGGCGACCATCACGCGGACGACGCCGTTGGCCGCGTCGAGCTCGGTCTCGATGACGATGCGTCCCTTGCGCTCCATCGCTTCGACGGCGTTGTCCACGAGATTGATGATGACGCGCCGGATCTGCTCCGCGTCGAGGCGCACGAGCGGCACGCCCGCGGCGGACTGCTGCTCGAACACCACGTCGGTGAAGATGCCATTGTAAAGCGCCAGCGTGTCGGTGATGAGCTGGCCGAGGTCCGTCGGCACCGTCCGCGGCGCCGGCATCCGCGCGAACTGGGAGAATTCGTCGACCAGGCCCTTCAGCGATTCGACTTCACCGATGATCGTCGTCGTGCACTCTTCCACGAGCGCCTGGGCGGCTGGCGGCGCGCCCGCGAAGTGACGCCGCAGCCGTTCGGCGCACAACTGAATCGGCGTCAGCGGATTCTTGATCTCGTGCGCGAGGCGGCGCGCCACCTCGCGCCACGCCGCCACTTTCTGCGCCCGGATGAGCGGCGTCACATCGTCGAGGACCAGGACGACGCCTTCCGGCGCGCCGCTTTCGCCGAGGAGCGCCGTCGCGACGACGGCGAGGTGGAGCTCCTGCCCTTCGCGCGGGATCGAAATCTCCTGGGCCGGCTCGGTTTTCGCGTGGCCGGCGCCGGCGACGAGCGCCGCCAGCGGCTGCAGATCCGTCCGATCGAATGCCGCCTGGGCCGGTTGGCCGACGATCATGCGGCTGAGGCTGAGCAGCCGCGCCGCCGCGCTGTTGATCGTGGTGATCGCGCCGGCGGCGTCGACCGACACGACCCCGGTGGTGATCCGTTCGAGAATCGCCTCGATGTAGCGCCGCCGGCCTTCGACCTCGACGTGCTTGCGCTCGAGCTCGATCGTCGATCGCTCGACGCGGCGCCGGCTCGTCGCCAGCTCGCCGGCCATGGTGTTGAAGGCCTCGACGAGCGCGCCGAACTCGTCGTTGCTCTGCGGCTCGACCCGCTGATCGAGGCGCCCGGCGCCGATCTCGCGCGCCGCCGCCGACAGCATCTGCACCGGCCGGGTGATGCGTTTGGCGAGATACGACCCCATCCAGGTCGCGCCGAACAGAATCAACAGCGTCACCATCAGGAAGAACGACAGGTAGACGCCGGTCAGCGGCCGCTTCAGCACTTTCAGCTGGCTGTAGTTCTCGAAGGCTTGCGACATGCGCCGCGATCGCGCCGCCATATCGCCCTTGAGATAGTCGGTCGCGACGACGACGCCGGCCGGCTTGCCGTCGAGCGCGCGCACCACGGCAGCGGCGTGCAGCAAATCGCCCGCCGTTCCGAGCGCTTCGATGGAGTGCGGATCCGGCGAACCGGCGAGCGCCTGCGCGGCGAGCCGATCGGCCGCCGCGCGCGTGTACTCCGGCGGGAGCGACGGGGCGGCGACGCCGACCACCGGCTCGAGATGCGGCAGCGAGCCGCTCGCCTGGCCGACGCGGTACACCTCAATCATCTGCACGCGCTGCAGCGTCACCTCAGGCGTCAGCAGATCGCGGATCGTCCGCACATCGCCCGCGGCGAGATCTACCCGGGCCAGCTCGCGCGCGATCCGAACCGCGTTGTCGCGCACCTGGACCTGGCGCTCGTGGTAGTAGTCGCCCGCTATCTGATTGGCGGACGCGAGGATCTCGTCCATCGGCGCGTTGAACCAGCGGTCGACGCTCGCGTGAATCAGTTCGCTTCCCACGATCAGCACGAGCACGGCCGGCACGAGCGTCATGGCGAGGAGCAGCGCCACGAGCTTGGAACGGAAACGCGCGAACGGCAGGCCGCGCCGCCGCTCCACCACCAGCTTGACGATGTTGCGGGCGAGCAGCCAGACGAAGACGAACAGGATCGTGAAGTCGGCGGCCGAAAGCGCGTAGAGCACGAACTCGGTGAGAAAGTCTGGCGAGAGGCGCGGCGTGCGATTGGCGACCGCCAGTATCACCACCAGCACGCCAACGAGCAGCGCGATCCCGGCGAGAATCAGCCGCGGATTGTCGCGGAACGGACGCCGGGGCACCGGCGTGGGCGGGCGCACCGGCCCGCCCGGACGTCTCGGCGTGATCGACGTGACCGTTGCTGGCATGTCACCCCACGGGTCACGGAATGAACGTGAACGTCGCGTGGCCGAGCACCGCGGCGCGATCCCACGGCCACAGGAACCAGGCGTCCTCGATGCGGCCGTCGACCGAGCGCGACATCTGATACCGGCCCGTGAGGTTATCGAAGTGCCCTGTCGCGGCGAGCGTCACCGACGCGAGCGTGCGATCGAACCAGGTGGCCGCCCAGCGGCGCAGGTCGACCTCGTAGGAGAACGTGGTCGGCAGCCCGCTCTGAATCGCGTCGCGGACGTCGGCGGTGAAGCCGTCGGTCAACTCGAACGACACCATCGCCTGATTGTCGCGCGTGATCGGCGTGACCGTGAGATCCGGCGCCTCGGCCACGGCGGCCAGGACGCCGGCACCCGACACAAAGGCAACCACGAAAACACGAAGACACGAAGAGAAGAACCGATCGGTTTTCTTCGTGCTTTCGTGGCTTCGCGGTTGCATTTCCATTCGCGTCATTCTTTGACGTTGAGCAGATCCTTCAGCTCGCTCATGAACTCCCCCAGATCGCGGAAGTGGCGGTAGACCGACGCGAAGCGGACGTAGGCGACCTTGTCGAGCTTCTTCAGCTCTTCCATCACGAAGGCGCCGATGTCGGCCGTCGCAATCTCTTTTTCCGGCCGTTCCTGCAGCGTCGCCTCGACGCGGTCGGCCACCGCCTCGAGCGCCGCCACGCTCACCGGCCGCTTCTCGCACGCTTTCAGCAGCCCGGCAATCAGCTTCTGGCGCTCGAATCGTTCGCGGGTGCCGTCCTTCTTCACCACCATGTACGGAATCTCGTCGATCCGTTCATAGCTCGTGAACCGCTTGCCGCAATCGAGGCACTCGCGGCGCCGACGGATCACTTCGCCTTCTTTGCTCTCGCGCGAATCGACGACTTTGTCGCCCAGATGGGCGCAGTAGGGGCACTTCATATGGTCACGCCGGATGGGCTTCGGTGGCGGCCGCGTCGGCCAGCTGCCGCATCCCCGACAGATTCAGCCCCGCGTGCGCCGCAAACAGCAGGCCCAGGAGCAGCGCGGGAAGAATCGAAAAGGCATGGAGGACGAGCGCGGCGGCGACCGCCGATTCGTTCGGTATGCCGTAAAACGTCGTCGTTCCCCACCGGAAGGCTTCGTGAAAGCCGCCGATGGCCCCAGGCGTCGGCACCGCGACGCCGAGCACGAGCAGCGCCATCAACAGAAACGACCCGGTATAGGGAATGCCAAAATCAAACGCCGCGGCGACCGCCCAGATGCCGGTCGCGATGCACAGCCAGAGCGGAAACGACCACGCGAGCGCCACGAGCAACCGGCCGGGGCGCCGGACCGCGCCAAGACCGGCCGCGAATTTCTCGGCGATGCGCGCCAGCAGCCCCGCGAGCGCCGAGGGGAGCACGCGCTCGAGCCGCGTCATGGCGCGCCCGAGGCGCGCCGGGTCGCCCGCGAGCAGGAACAGCACGACGAGCACCGAGAGCGCCACGGCGCCCGCCGTCGCGCCGCTCCACTTCACCCAGCGGAACGCCGACGGATTGGCTGCCGCCAGACCGCGGCCGAAGACCAACACAAACGACGCGAGCAGCGCAAGCACGGTAATGGTGTCCAACAGGCGCTCGAGGATGATCGTGGCGAAGGCGCCGGTGGCGCTCAAGCGCTCGTGCCTGGACAGAAAATATGGGCGAATGACCTCGCCGGCACGCGCCGGCAGCACGGCGCTCGCCGCAAAGCCCACCGCCGTCGCTCGGAACGCGTTGCCGAATGTCGCGCCGCCCAGCGGCTCGAGCAGGTATTGCCAGCGCAGCGAGCGAATCACCAGGTTGACGACCATCGATCCCAGCGACACGGCAAGCCAGCCCGGGCGCGCGCGCGCGATGTTCCCCGCGACGCGATGGAGATCGACGTTGTGGAGAAACAACGCCAGCAACCCGACCGCCAGGGCCAGCACGACGATCGTCCGAACATGTGATCGCATGGATGCGGAAAGCGCTCTCTACTATAACCGCTCTACGGTGTATCTTTTGAGGCAACGCTATATGTTGTTGTTGTCAACACGGCGGCGCTCCTTGTAAGATGCACTTCTTTTCCGCCGAGAATTCTGTTGCCCCTCCCCACGCCTATTCTCGAATCCCCGCTC
>JADGOC010000229.1 GCA_017883165.1 Acidobacteriota bacterium | reverse complement strand
TCGCTCGTCGGGATGAGCACGTACTTGCCGCGCTTCACGCGGGTGATCAGCTTCTCCATCAGCCCCAGCTCCGGCGGATTCACCACATCGTCGGCCGAGTTGATGGCGAGCACGGCGGCCGTGATCGTGTCGAGATTGGGCGACGGGTCGAAGTCGCGGGACGCGTTGAATTGATAGAGCATGTCGTTCGCGTCCGTCGCTGCCAGGCGCGACGCGATCTCGTGCTCGTACCACCGATCGGCCGCATCGCGCGTCGGATTCTGCGTCTGCCATTGCAGCGGGCTGCTCGTCATCATCAGCAGCAGGTTGATGGCGCCAACGAGCCCCTGGCGCGGCTGCTCGGTGTAGTCACCACCGCGCCAGGCCGGATCGTTCCTGATGCTGTCCGTGATCATCGTCCGCATGACGCGGTTGCGTCCGGCAATCTGGGTCGGCACGCTCGCCAGCGGCACCAGGCCGTCGACGAAATCCGGGAACATCTCGCCCCACACCCAGCAGTGCATCGCGCCCATCGACGTGCCGAGCACGAGCCGCAGGTGATTCACCTTCAGGCCGTCAGTCAGGAGCAGGTGCTGCGCCCGCACCATGTCGTCGTACGTGTACTTCGGAAAGCGCGTGCGCAGGCCATCGCTCGGCTTGCTCGACTTGCCGTGGCCGATGCCGTCCGGAAGGATGATGAAGTAGCGCGTGGCGTCGAGAAGCTGGCCGGCGCCGAAGAGCTGTCCGCCGAACGATTGGGCCAGAAAGCCGGAACCGGCGCCGCCCGTGCCGTGCAGGATCAGGACGGCGTTGCCGACGACGCCGGACGCGTCGCGCCGAGGCGTTCCGATCGTGCGGTAGTGCAGCGTGAGCTCGGGCAGCGTCTCGCCGGTCGTGAACGTGAAGCCGTGCGCCACGAAATCGCCTTCGACCGGCGCGGGAAAATCCGCTGCGGCCACCGTGCCAGCGATGACGACGAGGCACGCGGGAAGCAGGACCCGCAGCAGGGTGCTCATACGTTTCAGACATACTATTATAAAAAGGAGTACCCATGAGGCTTCTTCGTCGGACCTCGTTCGTCTCGGCAGCGGCGCTGCTGGCCGTGCTCGGCGCACCGTTCGGACACGCGCAGACCCGCCGGCCGATGACGTTGCTCGATCTCATGGCGATGGAGCGGCTCGTCGATCCGCAACTCTCGGCCGACGGCACGCGCGTGATGTATCAGCTGAATCACGCCGACTGGAAAGCCGATCGGCGCGTTGGCCACATCTGGACCAAGCGCGTCGCCGGCGGCGCGCCGGTGCAATTGACCTTCGGCGAAAACGGCGAGACATTTCCGCGCTGGGCGCCCGACGGCAAGACCATTCTCTTCGTGCGCGACAGCCAGATCCAACTGCTCCCGGCCGACGGCGGCGAAGCGCGGCCGCTGACCAAGCACGCCACCGGCGTCTCGTCGCCGGCCTGGGCCCCCGATGGATCGGCGGTCTACTTCCTCGCGCTCGACCCCAAGACCAACGAGGAGAAGGAGCACGATCGCCTCAAGGACGACCTGTTTTCTTTCGAAGACAATCCCAAGCAGCGTCAGTTGTGGAAAGCGACCGTCGCGACCGGCGCCGAGCAGAAGCTGACGGACGGCGATCTCTCGGTGATCGACTTCCGCCTCTCGCGGGATGGACGCCGGGTGATGCTACAGCGCGCGCCGTCGACGTCGCCGAGCGAGGCGTATCGCGGCGAAGTGTGGATGATGGACGCGAACGGCGAGAACGCGCGGGCCCTGACGCACAACGAGATCAGTGAGAACGAAGCCCAGCTCTCGCCCGACAACAGCCAAGTGATGTTTCTCGCCGAGGCCAACCAGCAGCTCGAGTCGTATTACAACCAGACCATCTTCCTGGAGCCCGCCGCCGGGGGCGCGCCGCGGCTGCTCGTGCCGGACTTTCCGTACGAGATCGAACACGCTGCCTGGGCGCCCGACGGCCGCTCGATCTTCGCGGTCGTCAACATGGGCGTCCACTCCGAGATCTTCCAGATCGACCTCAACGGCCGTCCGAAGCAGCTCACCGACGGACGGCACTCGATTCCTCCGGGCGGATGGACCCTCGTCGCCGCCGCGTCGCGGATCGTGTTTCAGTTCGACGAGCCGACACGCTTTGGCGACGTGTGGACGCTGCCGCTGTCGGGTGGGACGCCGGTGCGCGTGACGGATGTCTACGACTCGCTCGATCGCGACTTCCGCCTGCCGCGGCAGGAAAGGATGACGTGGAAGGGCGCCGACGGGGTCGCCATCGAGGGGCTGCTGATCTATCCGCTCGAGTACGAAGCCGGGAAGCGCTACCCGCTCGTCGTGCAGCTCCACGGCGGGCCGCAGACGTCCGATCGCTTTGGATTCGCCGTCGGCAGCAACGGCTGGAACGAGTACGTGCAGGTGCTGACCGCGAAAGGCTATGCGATCCTGCGCCCGAATTACCGCGGCAGCAGCGGCTACGGCAATGCGTTCCTGCGCGATCCGATCGGCGGATATTTCAAGAACATGCACCTCGACGTGATCGCGGGCGTCGACGCGCTCGTCACACAAGGCATCGCCGATCCCGATCGGCTCGCCGTGATGGGATGGAGCGCGGGTGGACACCTCGTCAATAAGTTGATCACGTTCACCGATCGGTTCAAGGCCGCTTCGGCGGGCGCCGGGGCGGCGGACTGGACGCCGATGTACGCGCAAACCGATCAACGCGCGCCGTGGCGCGCCGCCTGGTTTGGCGGGACGCCGTACCAGCCGAACGCCCCGATCGACACCTACTGGAATCAGTCGCCGCTGAAGTATGTCGCCAACGTCAAAACGCCCACGCTCTTCATCGTCGGCCAGGACGATCAGCGGGTGCCGATGCCGCAGTCGGTTGAAATGTATCGGGCGCTCAAGGCGAACGGTGTCCCCACCAAGCTGTATGTCGCGCCGCGTGAAGGACATAACTGGATCGAGCTTCGTCATCAGCTCAATAAGGCCAATGTCGAGTTGGAATGGTTCGAGCGGTACGTGACCGGCCGCGCCTACGTGGCGGAGAAAGCGCCGGCAGAGTAGACTCGGCTCGACAGGTTCGGCGCATCGCCATGTCGCAGATCTTTCATCGCTCCGCCAACACGATCTCCCGCGTCAGCATCTTCGGCGCCATTTTTGTGGTGGCGGGCCTCCTTGCACTTTTGGGCGCCATCAACCGCTCGCCCTGGGTGACCGAGGCGCGCGTCCCGCGCGAACAGCCGATCCAGTTCAGCCACGAACGCCACGTCGCCGGCAACGGTATCGACTGCCGCTACTGCCACACCTCGGTCGAGGATTCCGCGTTCGCCGGCATCCCGCCGACCAAGACGTGCATGAACTGCCACTCGCAGATCTTCTCGAACAGCGCGTTTCTCGAGCCCGTGCGGCAGAGCTTCCGCTCCGATCAGTCGATTCAGTGGACGCGCGTGCACGATCTCCCGGACTTCGTGTATTTCAACCACAGCATTCACCTCCACAAGGGCGTCGGCTGCACGACGTGTCACGGCCAGGTCGATCGCATGCCGCTCATGTGGCAGGAACAATCGCTGCAAATGGAGTGGTGCCTCGACTGCCACCGCAACCCGGAGCGCTACGTACGGCCGCGCGACGCGCTCTTCCGCGTCGACTACGTGCCGCCCGCCAATCAACTGGAGCTGGGACGCCGGCTCGTCAACGAATATCAGATTCAGAAGCTGACGAGCTGTTCGACGTGCCACCGATGAACATGTCGAACACCTTCTGGCGCACGCTGGACGAGCAGATCGACGATCCCGCATTTCGCGAGCGGCTGTACAACGAGTTCCCGTCCGAGATCGAGGCCATCACCGATCCCGTCGCGCGACGGACGTTCCTCAAGTTGATGGGCGCGTCGCTCGCTCTCGCCGGTGTGACCGCCTGCACGCGTCAGCCGACCGAAAAAATCCTGCCGTACGTGCGTCAGCCGGAAGAGATCATCCCCGGCAAGCCGCTCTTTTACGCCACCGCGATGGCGCTCGGCGGCATCGCGACAGGATTACTCGTCGAAAGCCACGAGGGACGGCCGACCAAGATCGAAGGCAACCCGCTGCATCCGGGCAGCCTCGGCTCGACCGACGTGTTCGGACAAGCGGCCGTGCTCGGCCTCTATGATCCGGACCGATCGCAGACGCTCACCCGCGTCGGCGAGATCCGTCCGTGGCCGTCGTTTCTCGGCGAGATGCGCGCGGTACTGTCGGCGCAGCAGTCGCTGAAAGGCGCCGGGCTCCGCATCCTCACCGAGTCGGTCAGCTCTCCAACGCTCGCGTGGCAGCTGCGCGATCTGCTGAAGCGCTTCCCATCGGCGAAATGGCATCAGTGGGATCCCGCGAGCCGCGAAGGTGCGCGCGCCGGCGCGAAGCTCGCGTTCGGCGAGTACGTCGACACGCAGTACCGGTTCGATCGGGCGGACGTCATCCTCGCGCTCGACGCCGACGTGCTCGGCTCCGGACCGGGCGGCCTGCGCTACGCACGCGACTTCGCCGCGCGCCGGCGGCCGGAACAGGCCGACCGCATGAACCGGCTCTACGCGGTCGAGTCGATGCCGACATCCACCGGTTCGCGCGCGGATCACCGCCTTGCGCTCCGCGCCAGCCAGGTCGAGGGCATCGCTCGCCACATCGCCGCCGCGATCGCCGGATCAGGCTCTGCCGGCCCTGCCCTTCCCGCCGCTCCCGCCCTTCCTGCCCTCGACTCCGCCGCTGCGCACTGGGCCACCGCTGTCGCCAAGGACCTCCAGGCCCACCTCGGCTCGAGCCTCGTCGTTGCTGGAGACGGCCAACCGCCGTCCGTTCACGCGCTCGCGCACGCCATCAACCAGGCGCTCGGCAACGTCGGCAAGACGGTCATCTATACCGATCCGGTGGAAGCGGAACCGGTCGATCAATTCCAATCGCTGCACGAGCTCGCCGCCGGCATGGCCGCCGGCACGGTCGACGTCCTCGTCATCGTCGGCGGCAATCCGGTCTACACCGCGCCAGCCGAC
>JADGOC010000228.1 GCA_017883165.1 Acidobacteriota bacterium | reverse complement strand
GGAAGAATGCCGCGATCACAGCCAGCCACATCTCGGAGGTCATGGTCACTCCGAACGCGGCAAGCAATACCGGGTAGACGATGATTCTCGGGACTGCGAACAACCCGTTGAGTGGAGGTCCCAGCACGTCCCGCCAGAACTGCGATAGACCGAGCCAGAGACCCACCGTCACCCCGGCGGCCGCGGCGATTCCGAATCCCTCCAGTATTGGCTGCAACGAGAAGCCGAGCGGACTACGGAACCCACCGGATGTGAATAGCTCGCGGTACAGAATCCTGACCGTCTCGTACGGGGTCGGGATGAGCGGACTCACGTGCGACCCAACAATCCAACCCAATACAGTGGCAATGACCACGGCGATGCGTAACACCACGACGAGCATGACGTCGCTTTGCAGGCCGCCGCGTAGCGCGGTCACAGGATGGCTGTTGAACAGAGTTCTCATGGACTTGATCCGTGTCTAGTCGAGATCTTGTCTAACGCGGCGGCCTGTCGCCGTGATCGCCGTTGAAAGCACAATCGAGATGATCACCACGATCACAATCCCGGCCCAGGTCGCAACCATCTGGAAGAGCGTATAGCTGTACGAGATCCGGAAACCGAGTCCCTGGACCGCCACGAGGAACTCCATTGCGATCGTGTAAACGAGTGCGACGATCAGGCCGATCTGAATTCCGGGAACGAGCAGCGGCACCATCGCCGGCAGCAAGATCTTCAAGTACGTCTGCCGTCGATTGCAGTTCAGCGATCGCGCCAATTTCCGAAACGTCGGCGACAATGTCTTCGCGCCGGTCAGCGTGTTCATGGACACCGGGACGAAGGCGGCTGCAGCCGAGATGACGACAATCGGCGTCCAGCCAAGACCCATCATCACAAGCAAGATGGGATAGAACACGAGTAGTGGAACGGCGTACAGCGTCGAGAGGAACGGCTCGAGAACTCGGCCGGCCAGGGACCAGCGACCAAGGGCCAAGCCGACGATGACTCCTATCGGTAGAGCAATGATGCAGGCCAACCCCAACTCAATCGCGGATTGCCGAAGGTCTCCGCCGAACTGGCTGCTAGCGACAACATGCGGGAGTTTGCGCGCGATCTCGCTAGGAGCCGGAAGCACGAACTTGCTGACATGGCCCGTGCGCGCGGCAAGTTCGATGAGGCCGAATAAAGCCGCCAACAATGTCAACTGCGTTCCGTGTACGGCTACTCTATATGCCTTCGTGCCGGGTCTCGGCCGGCGCGATCTTGCTCTCGGGATGTGCACTTCCGTGAAAGAGCTTGGAGGCGCAGTCGGCACCTGAGTCTTCGCCGGCGGCGCCTTGCTCGTCATCGCTCCGACCTCACCGGGATACCGCTTCGGATGTCGTATCGATCTCCGGAAGGAGTAGCTCCCAAAGCTGAGCAGCGTATTGTGTGAACCGCGGGTCACTGAGCACTTCATCTGTCCGTGGCCGAGGGAGATCTACGATCATCTCCGTCTTCAGTACGGAAGGTCGTTCGGACATAACCCAGACCACATCCGAGAGGCGAATTGCCTCGTGGATGTCGTGAGTCACGAAGAGCACGCTGTTTCGTGTCTCCTCCCAGATACGAGTCAGCTCGCCTCCGAGGCGCCAGCGCGTCTGCTGATCCAGCGCGCCGAACGGCTCGTCCATCAGGAGAATGCGCGGCTCCATGACGAGGGAGCGAGCGATGGCCACCCGTTGCTTCATTCCGCCCGACAGTTGGCGTGGCCGATAGTCCTCGAACCCGCTGAGACCGACGAGCTTGATCATCGCCTCGGCGCGTCGCCGGCGCTCGCTCTTACGAACGCCGGCGACCTCGAGGCCGAAGGCAACATTGTCTTGCACCGTACGCCAATGGAGCGTCGAGTCTTCCTGAAACACCATTGACATGTCTCTCCGCGGGCCGGTCACCGGCTCACCGTCGATTGTCACGTAGCCGGTCGTCGGCATCTGCAGACCGAACACCAGATCCAGAAGCGTGCTCTTGCCGCAACCGCTCGGACCAATCACGGTTACGAAGCGGCCCGGGGGCATTGTTGCGCTGACGCTGCGGATGGCCTCGGTTCGCTTACCACCGGCTTCAAAGACCATCCCTATTCCGTGCAGACTCACACCGAGTGACGTCTGCGCCTCTGGAATCTGATCTGTTGCCATTGTTCGCGTCTCTGACCCGCGGCTACTTGGAGTACCGCGCCGCTAGCGGCTTTGCGAACTGCGGGACATTGAACGAGTAGTAGCTCAACGTCGGTTGAACTGTCCCAATTGTCACTCCTGCCTTCTTCGCCCAGTTGAACCCGCTAATCGACGGGTCGATGGTCATACCTGGGAGGGCAGGAGTGAGCGAGGCTAGCGCCACGTCTGCTGGGTAGTGAAGACTCTTTGCCCAGATAGCAGCAGCCTGCTTGGGATTGTGACGAATCCACTGCTGCGCCTGCGCCTGCGCCGTGAGCCATCGCGTAATGACCTCCGGCTTGTTGGCGATGAAGCGTGCGTTCGAGAGATACGCCGTCTCCGTGAACTTGCTCGTCGACGCCGGTCCCTGCGCCGCCCTCCAAAGCATCCGAATCTTGCCCTCCGCAACAGATTCGGCCGCAGCGGGATCAATCACGAACCCGGCGTCGACGACACCATTCTCAACGGCTGTCTGACAAACCGCAGTGCCACCCAAGAAGACCACCGTGACATCGTTCGGCGTCAGACCGGCCGATGCGAGCATTTGCGTCAGCAGGTAGTACGGCGACGTGCGCTGACTGCTATCAGTCGCGATCTTCTTCCCCTTCAGATCGGCCACAGTCTTGATCGGCGAATCCGCTACTACCGCATACGACAGAGACTGTGCCTTGCTTGCTGTCCCGACACACCGAATCTCGGTGAGGCCGGCGCCGTACGCTCCCAACGCCGTCAGGTAGCCTCCCCCGCCGAGGTTCAACTGACCGGCGTTCACAGCACGCGCCACATCGGTGCCCGATGCGTACGCGACCATGCTCAGATTGAGGCGCTGTGCCTTGAAGAAGCCTCTCTCGATGGCGACAAGGGTCGGCACCGCGGCGTCGGACAGTGGCCAGTTCGCCATACCGAAATCGCCCTTCCAGACCGGCGCCAGCGCCGCATTCCGTAGTGCACGCGTGCCCTGCGACTGCGCCAGGGCCGCACCCGAGCTCGCCGCGCCGAGCACTGTGAGGCCGGCAACCGCGGCGCCGCTCCTGCGCAGGAAACTCCCACGATCAAAGATTGGTTCGCTCTGGGGATCGCTCATCGGTCTTCCTCCGAATCTTTAGGATTTGAAAAGATCTAGCGATGAACTAGACGCATTACGTGCTGAAGCCGTTCTTGAATGAAAGCATCTCGATGTCTTCGATTACTGTGAGGTTGTGAGGCGTGTTTGGCGGTACGTGGTACCCCTGACCGGCCGTGACTTCGAACTCTTCGTCGCCGATGCTCGCCGTCAACCTTCCTTCCAGCAGATATACGATCTGCTCCTCGGGGTGACTGTGCCGCTTCGCTGCCTCGCCCCTGCGATATTTGCCCCGTTGAATCTCGACGTGTTCGCCACGGTAGATCGGGGCGACATATGGATGGTATTCCGCAGGCCCTGCCAGAATGGGCTTGATGGTCGCGAAGTCAATTTTCGGCAAAATGCTCCTCCTGTGTCTGCGACTGCTGATAGAGGTGCCCCCGCATGCGCGAGGCGCTCTTCCGACAGGACATCGTCATGGTCACTTCACATACCTTCCGGCAGTTCGGCGCCCAGGGCGCGTGCTTCGTCGAATACCCAGTCGTGAGGGCCTGACAGTTGGCCGGGAGACCTGCCACGCGTCGTGATGTGCTGCCCGCTCATGAACGTCGAGCCCGGACCGGCCAGGAAGACCACCAGGTGGGCCACATCCGCAGGCCTGCCGAGACGCGGAAGAGTGCTCCGCGCCGCAATTGCACGCCAATCCTGTTCCGTCTTGAATGTGTCGCGCGACAGCCGCGTGAACGTAAGGCCCGGATTGACGACGTTCACGGTAATTCCGTTCGGCCCGAGCTCCTCGGCCAGCACTTCGCCGAGCCTCGCAACACCGCCCTTCGACGCCGCGTACGCACCGAATCCGGCCTCGCCCGTAATACCTTGCCCCGACGAGATCAGAATGATCGTGCCAGCTTTCTGTCTTTCCATTACTCGCGCCGCAGCACGCGCCACGTAGAATGTCCCATCGAGGTTGATGGACAGCATCTGCTTCCACTCGTCGTCCTCGAGCTCGACGACGCGCTTCTTCCAGCAGATGCCTGCACAGTTCACGACAACATCGATGCGGTCCAGCTGAGCAACGTGCGCTTCGAACGCTCGGTTCACGGCAGCGGGATCCGAGACGTCTACATGCGTGGCGAATGCCTGCCCCCCGGTCTCGCAGATTCTCTTCGCGACAGCCTCTGCTGCGGCAAGGTCGAGGTCGAGGACGGATACCGACGCTCCTTCCTGAGCTAGAGCAAGCGCGCACGCTTTTCCGATTCCATGTCCTCCGCCAGTGACAATCGCTGCTTTGTCTCTGAGTTCTTCGCTGTTGTTTACTGGCAACTTTCGTTCCAATCGCGTCTTCGTCTAGGAGCGGACATTGTCAGGGACGTCTAGGAGCGGACATTGTTAGGGACTAGAGAGGAACGCCGAGCCGTCCACGCGGTGGCGATGCCCGAACGTGATCTCGCCAAGAGGTCGGCCGGATCCAGGAGCCATAGAGAGTCCTGGTAGGCCTTCCTTGAGATCACCTCGAGATCGAACCATCCCGAGAATCCGCCATCATCGAGCGCGCCGAGCAGCGCGGGAAGGTCGATTACGCCTTCTCCAGGAATAGCGCGATCGCCTGCGCCTCTGGTGTCGGCACGCCAATCGGACAGATGTGCCACCCCGAACCGTCTCGCGTGCTCTCGAGTCAGCTTCACGATGTCCTCGGTGTCCCAGAGGTGATAGACGTCGTATGCAACATCGACGTTGCTTGCGCCGATCTCGTCGATGAGCTCGAACGTCTCAGGCAGCGTGTGGACAA
>JADGOC010000076.1 GCA_017883165.1 Acidobacteriota bacterium | reverse complement strand
AGTCCCGTCGACCCCGCCAACACCCACCAGAAAAGTGACACGTCGAAGGACAACCGGCCACCGGGATCAATCGCAGATCCGCCGCATCTATGGTGTGGCTGCCTACCGAATCGAGAAGTCGAGCATGATGGTCACGAGGACATCGACTGGCGTGCCCGAGAGACGCCCTGGCTCGAACCGCCACTGACTCGCGGCGATCACGGCCTGTTGATCGAGTCCTTCGGGATCCAACGATCGCCTGACTCGAATCTCCGACGGACGGCCATCTTGTTTCACGACAAGCTCCAGGACGACCGTGCCCTGAATCTTCTGGAGCAGGGCCTCGCTTGTGTACTTTGGTTTGACTTCGGTGATCACGCGCGGTGGCGTCACGGCGCCGCCGGGGCGATAGACCCCGCCGCCAATCCCACCGCCCGAACCGGGACCGATCCCTGGCCCGCGTCCGGATCCAATACCGGTTCCGACTCCTTCACCGACGCCGCCGCCAGATCCGGGTCCGGTCGATATTCCAGACGACACGCCGCCCGTTGGAAGCCCCATCTGTTCAAACGTGCCGGACGCGAGCGCCTTCGCATCGAGGAGCAGCGCCGGCGGCGCGGGCAGATCCGCCATCCGGCCTGTCGTCGCCGTCGGCTTCGTGACACGCAGCGTGATGGCGTCGGATCCAATGCCTTGTGCGTGACGAATCGGCCCCGCTTGGCGATTCCCACCGCCGCCGCCTCCGCCACCGATCGGCAGTCCCTCGCGAGCGATGAACACGATGTGGCGAACATCGATTGGTGTGACCGTCGCGGGAGCCGGCTGAATCGTGGCTGCCGGCGTCATCGATCGTTCCACGAGGACGACGATCATCGAAGCCACGATCACGTGCAAGCCGGCCGATACGGCGAGTTGTGACATCACCGTCCAGCGGCGCAGCGGCAGGCGTGGTAGCGGAGGTCCGAGATCGCCAATGTGGAACACATTGATCACTCTGGCAAACGAGATACCGACGTCAGCGGCCCCTTCTCGGCGACAGGCGGAGCGCGAACGACTGCCGAAAAACCGGCGGCCATGGCCGGCAGATGACGAGTGGTCGACATGCGTCGCTGAGCCCGGCACGCGAGGTGTGCCGCGAGTCAGGGTGTGGTTCTTGCAGCACCATCAAACGGTTGGAGCAATGACGATACCGAAGACAAATCCCACGGCCGCGACTGGGGCTTCCAGCCGCGAGGTTTTCCCGCTCGTGGAGAAAAAGTCCCCGGCGCTTCGCGTTTTGGTGGTTGACGACGAGGCGCTCATCCGGTGGTCGATCGTCGAAACCTTGACCGATCTCGGGTGCTCGGTGGTCGAAGCCGGGGATGGCGAAGGCGCACTCAGAACGCTGACCGCTCCGTCGAAGCCGGTCGATGTGATCGTGCTCGATTATCGCCTGCCGGACTCGGACAATCTCACGCTGCTCTCGACCATTCGGCGCGTGGCACCCGCCAGCCAGGTCATCATGATGACCGCGTACGGCACGCCTGATGTCGTCAACGGCGCGCTCGATCTTGGCGCGCTCCGCGTGATGAGCAAGCCGTTCGAAATGCGCGAGATGGCCTCAGCCGTTCAGCAGGCGTCCGCGGCCCGTTTCCTCTAGCCGCGCGGACGTCGACGCTCGCCCTGCCCGTCGGTTCTTCGCTTCTTATGGCACCACCACGAGTCGGTCATCGACGTTGGTGACACCGGGGGCAGCCCACGCCGCGCGCTCCGCTTCTTCGCGCTCCATCAACGAGTGAACCGTGCCGGTCAGGATGACCGTTCCATTGTGCGCCTCGACCGTGACCCGCTGTGCGTCAATCTCCGCGCTGCGCTTGAAAGCGCTCTCGATTTTTGTCTTGACGTCCGCTGGGCTCGCTTGCGGCTTGACGAGAATGGAGTTGGCGACGCCTTTGACGCCGTAAAGACGTTGCGTGATTCGCTCGGCGGCCGACTTTTGATATTGCCAGGCCACCGTGCCCGTGAGCGTGATCCACCCGCTCCGCACCGTCACCTTCACGGCGTTGTCGGGGATCGCGCTGTCCCACTCCAAGGCATTCGCGGCCGCCTCTGCGATGGCGGGGTCGCTGCGCGCTGCGGTAGGGGCGACATCCAAGTCGTTCGCCACCGCACGCACGCCGAAGATGTGCCGTGCGGAGCGCTCGGCAATCCACTTCTCGTACAACGTCGTCACGGTGCCGCGGAGCGTCACGACGCCATCGCTCACCGACACGCCGACTCTGGCGGCATCGACACTGGGCTCCCAATCCAACGCCGCAAGGACCTGCTCCTGCAGCTCTCTGTCATCGAATTTCATGACGCTACCTCATCATTCGCGCGCACCGGCGCCGTGTTATCGCCGCACCACCCCGTCCACCGTTTCCGGTAGCGCGACGGTCCTGAACCGCAAGATGGCCGCACCTTCCGCGGACTCGATCTCGAGGCCCACATCAGCGCCGTCGTCCATTCGTTCGAGACGAACGTGCGTCGGCGATTGGATCGTGTGCGTGATGTGATTCTTCGCGGATCGCGCCACGGCAATCGTGATGTCGGTGCCGCGAATGGCTGGCTCGGCAGTGACACCGAGCAGTGGCAGGTTCTGGATTTCCGGTCGTGCGCCAAACGCCGGAGTGAGCAGATCCAGCGACACGGGCCAGCCTTCATGTCTGGCGCTGAAGTCGTCGAGAACCCGGGACCAATCATTCCGCGGGATGTCAACCGTGTGCATCGGCTCCTCCTTGCATCAACTCGCGCGGCCGGGAGGCACAGACGGTCTCCCGGCCGCCATTCGAATTCGCCTAAGGCACCACCGTGATGCGGTCATCCACCTGCGAAACGCCTGGCGCGGCCCAGGCGGCCCGCTCGGCTTCCTGACGTTCGGCCCATGAGCGAACGTTGCCGTTGAGGACGACTGTTCCGTCCGTGGTCGTCACGCTGACGCGCCGTGCGTCGATTTCCGCACTGCGCTTGAACGCGGCTTCGATCTTGGATTTCACGTCGCCGGCCTGGACGTGAGGTTTCACACTGATGCTGTTCGTGATCCCTCTCACACCCGTGAGGTCGCGCACGGCGCGCGCCGCGGCTTCCTTCTGGTACTGCCAGTCGAGCGTGCCGTTCAAGGTGAGCCAGCCGTTGGACACGGCGATGGTGACCCGGTTCTGCGGAATGACGGCGTTCCACTTGAGCGCCGTGACCGCAGCCTGCGCGATGTCCGTGTCGTTCCGCTCGAAGCCCGTCACGAGTCGAACGGTCAGATCGTTCGCGACCGCGTGCACGCCGTAGACGCGCAGGACCACCCGTTCGGCGGCTGCCTTCGCCGCGTACGACCCGACGTCGCCCCGCAACGTGACGACTCCGGCATCGACGGAGACACCGATGTCCGCGGCGTCGACACTGGGTTCCCAATCGAGGGCGTTTTCAACGTACTGTTTGAGTTCACGGTCTGTCATGGCTTGCCTCCCCGAAAAACCAGCTCTTGTTTGCGACGTCTCCTGATTTTGATTCGCAACGGCGATGCCAGGAGGGATCGAACGCCTGCGTTGAGCGCCTGGTTGAATCGCTCGGCACGACTGGCAGCTTGCCGAGAATCCGGCAAACGTCTAGACGAGAGCAGGAGGCGTAGCGAGTCCGGATTCCGGCAGTGGCAGATTGACAATGACGGTCGTGCCAACGCCGGGCGTGCTCTCGACCGCAATCGACCCGCCATGCTGCTCGACCGTCCGTCTGGCGATGGCGAGTCCAAGCCCGGTCCCGCGATGTTTGGTCGTAAAGAACGGCTCGAAGATCCTGTCGCGCACATCGGGAGGGATTCCAGGGCCGTTATCCGAGATCGAGATGCTACAGACCGCGTCGCGCGTTTCGATTCGCACGCGAATCGCGCCTGCTCCCTTCAGAGCCTGGGCGGCGTTCGCCAGCAGGTTGTGAAAGGTGCGCTCCATGAGCTGTGGGTCGATCGGCAGGATGATGTCAGCTCCCTCGATGTCGATGACGACGTCAGCGAATTGAGAATCGCTCTTGAGCAATTCGATCAGCCGCTGAAACAAAGGCATGAGGGCGGTCTCGCCGATCTTTGGCGGCTTCGGCCGAGAGAACAGCAGGACATCGTGCACGAACTGATTCAGCGAATCGAGCCGACCGATGACGTCGCTCATCACCGCGCGGTCCCGGCTTTCCGCTGGAAGTCTCTTGCCCACGACTTCGAGCGCACCGCGAATCCCCGCCAGCGGATTGCGTACCTCGTGGGCCATGACCGCCGCCATCTGGCCAATGCGCGCCAGCTCTGATTGTTCGCGGAGCCGCGCCTCGATGCGTTTCTGCTCCGTCAGGTCATGGATGATGCCGGTAAAGGTCAGCTCCCCGTCGAACTTCATTTCGCTGACCGCGAGTGAGACCGGGAATGTCGTGCCGTCCTTGCGCTGGGCCACGACTTCCCGTCCGATGCCGATAATGCGCTCTTCGCCGGTGGTCAAGTAGCGACGAATGTGGCTGTCGTGCTGCTCCCGGTCGGGGTCGGGCATGAGCATCGAGACGTTACGCCCGAGGAGCTCGTCCGCCGCGTACCCAAAGAGGCGCCCAACGGCCGGATTCGCAAGCTGCATGATGCCCTGCGGGTCAATCACGACGATCGCATCAAACGCCGTCTCGAGAATCGAATGAATGCGCGCTTCGCGCAACCGCGTGGCGTGCTCAGCCTGAACCCGTTCCGCCACCTCTTGTTGCAGCTGAACACGGATGCGGAGCCCCTCGGCGAGGTTGTGCCTCAACCGCGTGACGAGCAGTGCTGTCGCGCACAGTCCAAGTACTGTGAACGTGCGGTTGACGATGCTGGCCGACCAGTTGCCGCCCGGAGCGGACCAGAACAATCCCAGAATCGTGAGAGCCGTGCAGCCGGCGGTGGCAATGAAAGTATCCCGGCGATGGAGCTGCCAGAGGCTCAGTAAGAGCGGGATGATGTACAAGGCGGGAATGTTGATCCCCGGGGGACTCCGCAGATCCATCGCGAAGATGAGCAGGGCCAGGACGGCGCTCACCGCGGAGATCAAGACATGAAGCCGTTGCGATGCGGCGCCGTCGTGCATGGGCACTGAGGTGACCTCGTGTGGCATCGCAGCGGTCGCGTCTGCCGGAATGGCGGCACGTCCTTCCGGGATTCCGGCGGCAAACGGATCCCTAGCACGCGCCGGAGCTGAGCCCGGTCGCATGCTGTCGCGTTCACGCCGGCGCGCACGACCCGAGTAGTCCTACAGCGTGCAAAGCATGAACCAATACTCGAGCTGGTGTCCACGGCACGTGTGCGTCACATCCGTCCAGCTCAAACGCGGCACGGGCATTGCCCCAGTCGTTGAGGCGAACAGTATGCCACTGGTAAAGAAGGCCGAGCCAGGAAAGAAGGCCGAGCCGAGATTGAACGACCGCAACGTGCGGGCCTATCTCGCATCCCGGTTCGGGAGCCACGTCCGCGTCCTCGGCCTGACGGTGTTAGGGCAGGTTGGGACAGCCGACGTCAAAGGCTACGGCTATGGGATACCGGTCAAGGTCGACTACGAGCTTGACGGACAACGTTGTTCGGCGGTCCTCGAGACCGTCACGCCGGGTGGGTTCGGCCACGAACACATGGCCGATCGCGCGCAGATCCTGCTCTGGAGCCACGCGGCCTTCAACGTCCTCCCGGAGCACGTCCGAAGTCTCGACGTCGGTGGGTTTCGACGTGACGGGACGCTCACATCCGTTCGCGATGTCGAAGAATTCTTCATCTTGAACGAGTACGTCACCGGCGAGGGCTACTACCGCGACCTCGAACGCCTTCGCGATGGCGGCGATCTCCGGGACCTCGATGTCGCGCGAGCCGATGCGCTCTGCGACTACCTCGTGAGAATTCATCAGGTACGTGGTCCAGACCCCGCGTTGTACGTGCGGCGCGTGCGCGAGCTGGTCGGACACAACGAATGCATCATGGGCATTCTCGACTCGTACCCACCCAAGGTCGACGCCGTCACCGCCAGCCAACTCGAAGCGATCGAGCACGGCTGCGTCGAGTGGCGCTGGCGCCTCAAGGGGTACACCCACCGGCTGCGACAGGTTCACGGCGATTTTCACCCCTGGAATCTGCTGTTTCAGGACGGCGCGCGCTTCGTCGTGCTGGACCGGTCGCGTGGCGAATGGGGCGATCCGGCCGACGACGTCGCGTGCCTGACGATGAACTACGTGTTCTTCTCGTTACAGCGATCGGGACGGCTGGAGGGGAGTCTCGAGACGCTCTTTTCACGATTCTGGCAACGTTATCTCGATGCGACGGGCGACGAAGAGCTTCGTGCCGTGGCGGCGCCGTTCCTGGCGTTTCGCGCGCTCGTGATGGCCAGTCCAGTCTGGTACCCGCGACTTCCAGGAACCGTGCGATCCACGCTGCTGGCGTTCGTGCGCACCGTACTCCACGAGCCCGCGTTCGATCCGGCGCGCGTGAACGAGTATTGCGGGTGACCACCTGTGGTTCCTGCTTTTGCGGTCTGGATTACGGGGCTGCCGGCATCGGGAAAGTCGACGATCGCGCGCGCCCTCACGCGGGAGTTGTCGTCCCGCGGGATCGACGTGGCGGTCCTTGAGTCCGACGCCCTGCGTGCGGTGTTGACGCCGCGCGCGACGTACACCGATGAGGATCGGGGCGTGTTCTACCGCGCCGTGGCACACATCGGTACGTTGCTGGTCAACCACGGCGTACCGGTCATCTTCGACGCCACGGCCAACCGGCGTGTCTATCGCGAACACGCCCGATCGGTCATCGATCGATTCGTCGAGGTGTACGTCGATTGCCCGCTGGCCGTTTGTGTGGCCCGGGATCCCAAGGGCCTGTATCGAAAGGCGCAATCGGGGGACGCGACACACATGCCGGGACTGCAGGCGACCTATGAGCCCCCGCAGCATCCGGATGTGATCGTATCTGGAGATCGGGATTCGACCGAGGATGCGGCTCGTGCGATCGTGCGCCTGCTCGAAGAACGCCGCTATCTCCAGGCACCGCCATGAACCGCTCTCGCGTCCCGGTCCGGCCAAGCGACGTGACACGAGATGGGGCATGGAGCCGCGAGCTCGACGTGGCGGTTTCAGTCGTGAAGGACGCGACCGTTCTTGCCCGCGACATTCATGGTCAGATTCGCGGGGAAGCGTTCCTCAAGCCCGATCAATCGCCGGTCACGATTGCCGACTTCGCGGTCCAGGCCGTGGTCGCTGATCGCCTGGCCCGCGAGTTCCCGGCTGACACACTCGTCGCTGAGGAAGATGCCACGTCGCTTCGGGCCCGGGATGGTGAGCCGATTGTGGCGTCCATCCTGACGTGGATTCGGCGGTTCGTCCCGGACGCCGACGCCGACCGCGCGCTGGCGGCGATCGATCGTGGCGCCGGTTCGCCCGGCGATCGATTCTGGACGCTCGATCCGATCGACGGCACGGAAGGATTCATCCGCGACGGTCAGTACGTCATCGCACTGGCGCTCGTCGTTCGGGGACAGGTCGAGGTCGGGGTTCTCGGGTGTCCTCGGCTGTCGCTCACGTCAGGCGACGAAGGGAGCGCGGACGCCGAAGCCAGGCATGCGGGGTCGATCGCGTTTGCGATGCGGGGCCACGGATCGTTCGCGGCGCCTCTGGTGGCGACCGGCGAATGCTCTCCGCTTCGCGTGTCAGCCGTGCGCGAGCCCCACGTCGCCCGCGTGCTCAGATCTCGCGCGGGACATCACATCGATCTGGCGGCATTCAACGAGGTGATCCGTGAGCTCGGCGTGAAGGTCGCCCCGATATTGATGGACAGCCAGGCCAAACACACCGTCCTCGCCGCCGGTCACGCGGATCTGCTGCTCAGGATTCCCGCCCGATCCGATTACCGCGACAAGATCTGGGACCATGCGGCTGGCGCCCTCATTCTCGAGGAGGCTGGCGGTCGCGTGACCGACCTGCGAGGGGATCCCTTGGACTTCCGAGCCGGCCGGACGCTCGTTCGCAATCAAGGCGTCATTGCGTCAAACGGGCACGTGCATGATGCGGTCGTCGATGCCATCCGACGGCTCGGAATTGTCGACGGCTGACAGGCGGCAGGGGGATGCCCGCTGACGGCGGTCTGCTCGCTATTTCCAGTACAGAATCTCGGGGGGCCGTCGCCCGACAGGCGCGGCATCTCCGTTCGGCACGCCCACGATGATCGGCGCCACGGCCGTCACGTCGGCAGGAATCCCCAATTCGGCCCGGGTCTCCGGCGCGTTGAGCGCCGGAATCGCCGAGCCGATGCAACAGGTGCCCAGGCCCATCGCGTTTGCAGCCAACATCAGGTTCTCGGCTGCGAGCCAGCAATCGGCGACGACAAACGGTCCCATCGCCTTGCCGCAGATCACGATGAGCGTGCCGGCGTCGTAAAAAAGACTGAAGTCCGGATTTGCCAGTTGATGGGCGAAGTGGTTCCGCGCCGTCGCCTCGCCAACGCCGTGCAGATCGCGGTGTTGGTCGGCTTGCTTGGCCCAACTCGCCTTGCCTCGATCGGAACAACGTTTGAGCGTGCCGGCGTCTTGGATGACGAGGAACACCCACGGCTCCGCGTGCACAGCGGTTGGTGCTTGCACTGCGGCGTCCAGGAGCTCGCGGATCGTTGATTCGTCGAGTGTCTGTGGCTTGTACGAGCGGACTGACCGCCGCGTGTAAATGACGTCCAACTCGGCTGACCTCATCTACTTGCCTCGGACCGTCGCCACCGGGCAGGACGCCGTTGCCACTACTCGTGCTGCGACGCTTCCGACGAACAACTTGGTCAACCCGGTCCTTCCGTGTGTGCCGACGACCAAAAGGTCAGCGCGCTTGGATCGGGCAGCACGGACAATCTGTTGAGCAGGGTCGCCTTCCAGGAGGAGACCGACCGCTCGAATGCCGGCCTTCTTCGCCCTGTCCACCAATTTGACGAGTTGGCGTTGACTCCACCGCCGTGCTTGGCGATCGATCTGCTCCCATGTGACCGTGTTGATGTATTGCTCGGGAACGATCGGCACGAACGGCACGATGACGTGCAGAATCGTCAACGTCGCCTGATTGGTCTTTGCCATCGTCACAGCGGTCGTGAACGCCTTACCAGAGGCCTTCGAGAAATCCGAAGCGAAGAGAATGCGACGCATGCGGGACATCGAATCAGTCCTTTCTGAGGTCCGTACCGGCTTGTGCAATTCGCGCGCCCGAGGTAGGAGCGCACGCCGCCGGCTTTTCGGCAGAGGGCCGACTGCTGGGCCGCCTTGGCGGATGATGGCGTTGTTTGTGCTTCCTAACCAAGGAGGCTTGTATGGCAGTGACTGCATCGGTTCAGGAGTTCCTTCGAAAAGCCAATGTGGCCTATTCGGTTTTCCCGCACGTGCCCGCGTACACGGCGCAAGGCGAGGCAGCCGTTACCCACATTCCGGGGCGTGACTGGGCGAAGGCCGTAATCTGTTTTGCGAACGACGAGCCAATTCAGGCGGTGGTGCCGGCCGATCTCGTGGTGAATCTCGATCGTTTGTTGATGCTCGCCGACGCGGACACCATCCGCCTTGCGCGAGAGGACGAGCTCGGATGGCTGTTTCCTGACTGCGAGCGAGGCGCCATGCCGCCGCTTGGTCCTCTCTACAGGCAACGTGTGTTTGTCGATGAGACGCTGGCCGCCGAGGACCAAATCGTGTTCAACGCCGGCACTCACAGGGATGCGGTCAGCATGCGTTTTGAGGACTTCGCAGCTCTGACGCACCCGGTTGTCGGCAAATTCGCCCAGCGACCGCTCGTCTAAGGTCAGAGAGCCACCGTACCGGAGGGCGACATGCAGTTCAAGGATCGAGCGGACGCCGGACGGCACCTGGCCGCGAAGCTGACCGCCTACACGAATCGTTCGGACGTCATCGTCCTGGCGCTGCCGCGAGGCGGTGTGCCAGTGGCGTACGAAGTTGCGCAACGACTCCACGTGCCGCTGGACGTCTTCCTCGTTCGCAAGCTCGGCGTGCCCGGCCACGCGGAGCTGGCGATGGGGGCGATCGCCGAGGGTGGCGTCGAAGTTCTCAGCGAAGATCTGATCCGCGACGTCGGCGTCCCACACGCGGTTGTCCGGCAGGTGGCTCTGCGCGAACGCCTCGAACTGGATCGACGCGATCAGCTCTACCGGGGCGGCCGACAACTGGCCCCGGTGCGCGGCCACGTGGTCATCGTGATCGACGATGGCCTCGCGACTGGGTCGACCATGCAGGCCGCGGTCATATCGCTCAAACGACTCGCGCCCTCGCGGATCATCGTCGCGGTGCCTGTTGGTGCGCGCGAGACCTGCGTCAGGCTGGGTCATCTCGCCGACGAAGTCGTGTGTCTCGAGATGCCGGAGCCATTTCAGGCGGTTGGGCTCTGGTATGAGGAATTTACACAGACGACGGACGAAGAAGTGCGGCGATTGCTGTCTACGGGCGGCCGGGAAGGGCCCCCGAAGGATGTTCGCGGGCCGGAGACGTCCGAGCCGGTCGACGTGATCCGCCGGCATGCCGTGCAGCTGGATGGTGGGACGCACGACTACGACCGGCTCCTCGAGGAGATCGGCGACGCGCGCATCGTGCTCTTAGGCGAAGCGAGTCATGGCACGCACGAGTTCTATCGCGAGCGAGCACTGATTACGCGGCGGTTGATCACCGAGAAGGGTTTTGCGGCCGTCGCTGTCGAAGCCGACTGGCCCGACATGTACCGCGTGAATCGGTACGTTCGCGGCGGCGGCGCCGATGGAGAAGCGGTCGATGCTCTCGGCGACTTCGGTCGCTTTCCGACCTGGATGTGGCGCAACGCCGACGTGCTCGATTTCATTGGATGGCTGCGCACGCACAACGACACACAACCGGTTGATCGACGCGCGGGCTTTTACGGACTCGATCTCTACAGCCTCCGCGCGTCCATGGAAGCCGTGCTCGCGTACCTCGCCAAGGTCGACCCGCAGGCCGCGCGCCGCGCGCGGGCGCGCTACGCGTGCTTCGACCAGTTTGGCGCCGAGATGCAGGAGTACGGCTACGCCGCGGCGTTTGGCCTGAGTCCCACATGCGAACGCGAGGTCGTGACCGAGCTGCTCGAGCTGCACCGCCGGCGGGCCGATTACGCGAGCCGGGATGGACGAGTGGCCGCTGACGACTTTTTCTACGCAGAGCAGAATGCCAGGCTCGTGCGAAACGCGGAAGAGTACTACCGGATCATGTTCCGACAACGCGCCGAATCGTGGAACCTGCGCGATCGTCACATGGCGGAAACGGTCCAAGAGCTCCTGTCGTTTCTCGAACGGTCGAAGCCTGGCGCCCGGCTTGTATTGTGGGCGCACAACTCACATCTTGGCGATGCCCGCGCAACGGAGATGAGCGAACACGGCGAGCTGAACGTCGGGCAGCTCGTCCGGGAGCATTTCGGCGCCGACGCCGTACTCGTCGGATTCACCACCTACACGGGGACGGTGACTGCGGCGTCCGAATGGGATGGTCCCGCGGAACGGAAGGACGTGCGGCCGGCGCTGGCTGGAAGCTACGAACGACTCTTCCACGAAACGGGCCTCCACCGCTTCTTGCTCCCCCTGCGGAGCGTGCCGGCGTTGGCGTCTGCGCTCTTGGCGCCGCGCCTCGAGCGCGCGATTGGCGTGATCTACGCGCCGCAGACCGAACGGCAAAGCCACTACTTCCATGCGCGGCTGCCGGAGCAGTTTGATTTCGTCATTCACGTTGACGAGACGCGAGCCGTCGAACCGTTGGAGCGAACGGCAGGATGGGAAGCCGGAGAGGTGGCCGAGACGTTCCCGTCAGGGCTCTAGGTGCGGTGATTACACCGCCGTCTTGTCGTGAGCCTTTTCCGGCAACTCGCGAGTTTCCGGCGGATCGAACTGTCTGACCGTGTTGACGAGCGTGAGCGCGCTGATCCCACAAAACGCTAACGTGGCGATCGCGACGACGTAGGCAGTAGTGAGTCCAGTCATCGTATGGTCCTCTTGCACGCGAGAAATTCCGCGCCCCTCTGGAAAACTCCCCGTTACATTGTGTCATATCGAGACTTGAGTCGAGGCGTTGTCGCGCAAGCTGAAGTGGTACGCGGGTTGCTGACGGTCTGGGCAAAGGGGAAGGTGTGCAAAAGACAACAGAGATGGACGCGATTCAGACAACGGCCGCTGACTGGCTCCAAATCATCCGTGGCGAGTACAGTGAAATCCCTGGTCTTCACCTGACCAAGAAGCAAGTCCAGCGACTGTGGGGTCTGGATGCCGTGACCTGCGATGCGCTCCTCGAGACGCTCGTGGGTGGCCGGTTTCTCAGGCGCACCCAAAATGGTGCGTACGCGCGAGCCGATCTTGGCCAATAACCGGCGCGGGCGACGCACTGCGGCTTGGAGGGAACCATGAGGGTTGCAGAAGTGATGACCCAAGGCGTGCAGACGGTACGGCCGACCATGCCGGCCGTCGCTGCCTGGGACCTGATGCGACGCAAAGGCATTCACCACTTGGTCGTGACCGCGGGGTCCGACGTCGTGGGTGTCCTGTCCGATCGAGACGCCGGCGGCCGCAATGGCGCGAGCATCCGTGCGCGCTCCAACGTGGCTGACCTGATGACGACCGATGTGGTGACGATCGAGCCAACAGCACCGGTTCGCAAGGTGGCGAACCTCATGCGTGGCCGAACGATCGGATGCATCCCGGTGAACGATGGAAAGCGTCTCGTGGGGATTGTGACGGTTTCAGACCTGCTCGAGCTGCTCGGGCGTGGCGTTGAACGGCCGGTCAAGGTAGGCCGTCGAACGACACACCATCGGGTTGCCGCATCGTAATCTCTGCTTAGCGAGCGTCGGCGAACAGCGCGAGGTTCACGCGCGCGGCATGACTCGTCATGTCTAGCGACGCGGCAAGACGACGACGTTCACGCCGATCGTGACGAGGGCCTGACCCTGCGGACACGGGGCGGGAAATGGCGGAGGCTGCACGCCCATCATCGTGAAACGGAGCTTCACGAGCTCATCTTGAAGGCTCAGCACCGTGATGTCCCCAAGGCGTAGCGCGCGCGGGTCGGTGAAGTCGGCTGTCGCCCACACCGCGGTTTCGCGGGGAGCGAGTGAAATCGGGACCTCGATCTCTCCAGCCTTCAGGGCGTCACACGCGACCTGCAACAACGGGCCTTGAACGAGCCGTTGCTCGAGCCTGAATCCTGGAGTCGTCGACGCGGTTGGCGTCCACCCAGGAATGGCACGGGCGAGGAAACCACGCGCCGCTGATACGAGCGCGATGACCGGCGCACCGCCGGACCCGATCTCGCTCACCACGCCGAACACGCCCCCTTCGACAGCTGCCGGTGAGCCGAGGAAACCGTTCGCGTCCGCTGGGGCGTGATCGCCGACCACGAGCCTCGTCGATCGAAAGCGCACGCGCTCGGTCAACATCGTCTTTGAGCCGTCACCTTGATGGCGCCAGATGACAAACACACCGCCAGCGTCCGGTGGGTCCATCGCCACGGGCGTGGGAGCCAGGCTTGTGTTGGTGGAGACGGCCTTGACGATGGCGAGGCCGAGACCTTCTTCGATTCCACCTGGGAACAACACGTTGCTGCCGCTGGTTTCGATGACCGTGGAGTCATCGACAATGACTCGAATACGAAGCGAGACCGTTCGTGATTCCCCGAGCGCTCCGGCGTCGAACAGGTGCGACGATGTCAGAAAGTAGTAGACCACGTCATGTTCGCGCCGTTCTTGATGAACGAGGACGCACGTGCCTTCGGTCGTGCCGGCACGCCCGATGATCTGAACGCGCAGCGCCGCGCCTTCACCGGTCTTCGCCTCGTCCGATGCCGAGACAAAGCCAGCGGCGCCGAGGACGCCGGCAAGCGCGATGAGGTAGATGGCGAACCGCTTACCGGACGACATCATGCACCTCGAAGTGATACATGACGTACACGGTCGCCAGCGTCACCGCATACGTGTCGGATGCCCGGGTGACCAGTCTGACGCTGATATCGGGCCGAATCGAAAAGTGTTGGCCCGTGAAGATGTTGACTCCGCCAGCAAAGACAAACGATGGGTCATTGAACGTGATCAACGAGCCAAAGGGCGGGCCCGACATGCGCCGTTGATAGAAGCCAGGAATGGCGCCACGCGCCGTCTCGAACGAGGCATGGTAGAACCCCACCCCGGCTCCCAGGAACGGGACGACGGTGTTCGGCCGCGTGAGATTGGCCAACGCCTTCAGTTCAGCGGCGAACGCCTCGTCGCCTTGCCGTGCGACGAGCCAGGTGCCGGCCCCCTCCACTTCGACCCAATGGTTGATTTCCCATCCGAAGGCCCCGCCGAGCGCTCCGCGAGTGTCCTGCGAGGTCGCTGCGGCGCCCGTGGACACCTCCAGCGTCGTGCCGTGACTCCACTTATTGCCTGGGGGCGTCTGCCCGGAAGCGAATGGGACGCCGGCGATCAGGCTCACCACGAACGAACCGATCGCCAATGTGGAACTCCGCGTCATGCATGCCTCCACTTCCCCGCGTACCGCACGTCGCGTGCCCAACCGGCCCATTCGAAAATGGCCATTGAACGAGGGTCTAGCGCGTCGGGAAGATCTGATTTGACGGGAATTCGGCGTCGCTCCGCCGGCACGACGGCGGGTTCACGCGAACGCAGACAGATATCAGCGAGCCGCGCAGCGACGTTGCCAGCGACCGATCTCTTCGAGCGCGTGGCGGATGTCGGACACGGCTTGCGCGAGATTCTCCCGGACCGACTGCCGGTGGCCGCCGGTGAGGCGCTGCTCGATCTGCTCGATCACGCGTTCTGCCAAATGTTGAAATACCTGAATCGTGCCGCCTGAGATCTCGACCGGCGCGCCGTCAGGGACGGTTCGGAGCACATGCACGAATTCCTGTACCGCACGATCGAAGGTTCGGCCGGGCTTCGCCTCGAACACCGTTTGAGCGATGTCCAGAGCTGTTGTCGGCGTATCAGACGTCATCGTTAACCAGCTCTGCAAAGGGCCGGCCGCGAGTCGACGTTCTGCGATTACCGAGCAACACAAGTGCTCAACAGACCGACGGGGACCTTGTCCCGAGGCCTTGTGCCGGGAATCCGGCACTGGTTAGGGCGCGCGAGCTAGGCTCCCACGGGGGCAGTGTCAACCCGCGCGCTCAGGACGGCGGCTTCGACTCGTCGTCTTTGTGCGAGCGAAGGTAAGCCTGATACCCGAGCCACGAACTCCATCCGCTCAGCGTGCGAATGTAGTGGGCGCGCTCGAACTCGCTGGGCGCCTCGGTACTGGCGAGACTGAGCCGCCCCCGGATGTCATCCACACGAGCGAATTCGAGAGATTCCATCCAGCGTCGAAGCTCTTCACGCATCGATGTGAAGTAGGAGGGCCCGTGGCGCAGAACCGCGGAGACCATCTGCACGGCATGTGCTCCCGCAAGAATGGCTTTGATGCCGTCGTTTGGGGTCGCCACGCCACCGGTCACGGCGAGCGAACAGCGCAGCCGGCCGTGCAGGATGGCGAGCCACCGGAGTCGTAACAAGAGTTCAGCGCTGTCGGATAGCTCCAGACGCGGCCAGACCGCCAGATGCCGAATGTCGATGTCCGGTTGGAGGAATCGGTTGAACAGCACCAGCCCGTCGGCGCCAGCCCGGTCGAGCTCACGCGCCACATTGCTGAATGCGGTGAAGAAGGGAGAGAGCTTGACCGCAACCGGGATCTTGAGCTCGCTCTTCAGATCCTGAACCACTTGGCGCAGGCTGTCCTCAATAACAAGGGCGGACTGATCCGGTTCGGTGACGACCTCGTACATATTGAGTTCGATCGCATCGGCGCCCGCCTGTTCGATCAGCCGAGCGAACTTCAGCCACACGGCCGGCGTCGTCCCGTTGATCGATCCAATCACGGGAATCTCGACCGCGCTCTTGACCTGACGCAGGTGCTCCAGATACGCGTCCGGGCTGAGTGGGTAGCGCTCCGGCTGTGGGAAATAGGACATGACGGTCGCGAACTGGGAATCGAGCGGATCCATCTGATGAATCCGGCCTGATTCGGCCTGCGTGATCTGCTCTTCGAAGAGCGAGTGCAGCACGATCGCCGCGCAGCCTGCATCCTCGAGCCGCCTGACGGTGTCCAGGTGATCCGCAAGCGGCGAGGCCCCGGTCATGAAAGGATTGGCAAGGGGCAGCCCGAGATATGTGGTCGTGAGATCGATGGACGTCATATGGACCTCTGGTGCAAGAGGGTGACCGGTACGTCGCCGGAAGCTCGTGAGCGGTTTCATGTCGGCTGTCGGCTTTTCGTCGATCCACCTCGGGCGGTGCTCCTTTGGTCCGTCCTGGCGTTTGCGATCTGGCGACCAAGTTGCGTAAGGAGGTCGATGGAGGGGAGAACCATGACGGCGAAAGAACCTGGCGCTCGTGCCATGGAGGATCCTGAGGGACAATTGGAAAAGGCGCTGATCGAGGAGTTTCTTCGGTCGCGAGGCCTTGATTCGAGCATGTTGCACGCGCTGCCGAAAAGCGAGGCGAAACGCGTGTTGACGGACGCGTCGGTGTACGCCGCGGCGAAGCTGGCCGAGGTCGAGGCTCGTGCCCATTTCGTCCA
>JADGOC010000227.1 GCA_017883165.1 Acidobacteriota bacterium | reverse complement strand
CCGCTCGACGTCGCCGTCGCTCTGCGCGGTGGCCGACAGCAGCACGATCCATCTGGATCGCCGCCTCACGCGCGGCGAGACGATGGAGCATGCGGTGGCCGAGATCCAGGCGCTGGAGAGCGTCAAGAAGGCCGGCGCGATGGTGACCGTGCTCGACTATGCGCGGCCGTCGTACACCGGCCTGACGTACCCGACCAAGAAGTACTACCCGACCTGGATCCTGGAGGAGACCGATCCGGCGGTGGTCGCCGGCGTGCGCGCTGCCGAGCAGGCGCTCGACGCCCGGCCGGTCGTCGGCAAATGGGGTTTTTCCACCAACGGGATCGCCACCTGCGGCATGTTCGGTATCCCCACGATCGGATTCGGTCCCGGCGACGAGATCTACGCCCACGGTCCAGAGGATCAGTGCCCGGTCGAGCACTTGACGCGCGCCGCGCGCTTCTACGCGGCGTTCCCGCGCATGTTCGTCGAAACCCTCGCCGGGAGGCGCGGCTGATGCACGGCATCCTCAGTAAGATCGAAGCGCTGAAATCGCTTCGTCATGATCTGTTCAACCACGACGTCCTGCTGACGTGGACGTGCTCCGACGAGGCGGTGCGGGCGATCGTGCTCGTGGCCGAGATTCTCGAGGACATCGCGCGCGGCGGCGTGTCGCTCCGCAGTTTCGAGAGCGGCCTCGGTGTCGCCATGTTTCGCGACCATTCGACGAGGACGCGCTACGCGTTCCGGTCCGCCTGCAATCTCCTCGGCCTCGCGACCGAGGAGCTCGATGAATCGACGTCACAGATCGCCCACGGCGAAACCGTTCGCGAAACAGCCGCGATGGTCGGCTTCCTCACCGAGGTCGTGGGAATCCGGGACGATATGTTCCTTGGCGAGGGCCACAAGTACATGCTCGAGGTCTCAGCGTCGCTCGACGAGAGCCACCGCGCCGGCGTCCTGCTGCAGCGCCCCGCCGTGATCAACCTGCAGTCGGATCTCGACCATCCGACGCAAAGCCTGGCCGACCTCGGCCACATCAGTGGCCGGTTCGGCGGCCTTGATCGGCTGAAAGGCCGAAAGCTCGCGATGACCTGGGCGTATTCGCCGAGTTATGGGAAGCCGCTGTCGGTGCCGCAGGGGATCATCACCCTGATGACGCGCTTTGGCATGGACGTCGTGCTGGCCCATCCACCTGGCTACGAACTGGTCGATGACACGATCTCGGCGGCGCGAGGGTTCGCCGCCACGAGCGGCGGCTCGTTCACGGTCGTCGATTCCATGGCGGCCGCGTTCAACGGCGCCGATATCGTCTACCCAAAGAGTTGGGCGCCGATGGCGGTCATGCACGAGCGCACGCGGCTCATCCGGAGCGGCGAGCGTGCGAAGCTCGCCGATCTCGAGCGCGACGCGCTCGCGACCAACGCCCGCTTCACGGACTGGGAGTGCACCGAGGCGTTGATGAAGCACACGCGCAACGGGGACGCGCTGTACATGCACTGCCTGCCGGCCGACGTCACCGGCGTGGGCTGCGCGGCCGGCGAGGTCAGCCGCAGCGTGTTCGAGCGCGCGCGCCTCGACACCTACCGCGAGGCGAGCCACAAGCCGTTCGTCATCGCGGCGATGATCCTCAGCACGCGCGTCAGCGACGTGGCGGAGCTGTTAAGCCGGCGCCTCCACGAGGGACGACCGAGGCGGGACGGTGCCAGATAGCCATCTGATCGTGCTCGCCATTGGCGGGAACTCGCTCATCCGCGACGAGGCGCACCGGACCGTCGCCGATCAGTGGGCGCTGACTCGTGAGACTTGCCATCACGTCGCGCACATCATCGAGGCCGGACACAAGGTCGTCATCACCCACGGGAACGGCCCGCAGGTCGGCTTCATCCTGCGCCGGTCCGAGCTGGCGCGGCGGGAACTGCACGAAGTGCCGCTCGATTCGTGCGATGCCGACACGCAGGGCGCGATTGGCTACATGATTCAGCAGTCGCTCGCCAACGAGTTCCGGCACCGTGGCATGAACCGGTTGGCCGTGACCGTGGTCACGCAGGTCGAGGTCGCCTTCGATAGCCCGGCGTTCACCCATCCCTCCAAGCCGGTCGGCTCGTTCATGGACGAAGCGACGGCCCGCGATCGCGCGGCGCGCAACGGGTGGGCGATCGCCGAGGAGATCGGCCACGGGTGGCGCCGTGTCGTGCCCAGCCCCGAGCCGCTCGGCATCATCGAGCTGGACGCCATCCGGCACCTCGTGGAGGACGGCTTCGTCGTCACGGCCGTCGGCGGCGGAGGCATTCCGGTGACACGCGATGCGGCGGGCGATCTGAAAGGCGTCGAGGCCGTCATCGACAAGGATCTCGCCTCGTCGCTGCTGGCGCGCCTGCTCGGCGCGGATCTGCTCGTCATCTCCACCAACGTGCAGAAGGTCTGCTTGAATTTCGGGAAGCCGGAGCAGCGCGCGCTCGACCGCGTGACGGTCGACGAGGCGAAGCGCTATCTCGCGGAAGGGCAGTTCGGCGCGGGAAGCATGGCGCCGAAGATTCAGGGGATCATCAGGTTTCTCGAGTCCGGCGGGCGGCGGGCAATCGTCACCTGCCCGCCCGATCTGGAAGACGCCGTCGCGGGAAACGCCGGCACAGCGTTCGTCACACCGTAACTTCGTACTCCGTCACGCGCCGCAGCGGGCCTTCAGTTCGCGCTTGCGTGGCCGGACCATCAGACGTACGCTCAGACGTACTTGTGGAGAACAGGAGAATGGCTCGAGTCCCCGACATCATCCCTGTCACCGAATTGCGCCAGGACGCGGCTGCCGCGCTGCGATCGCCGGCGTCTTCCTCCAATCGGTCCGTCGCGCCGGCGATCTCGCGGCGCGCTACGGCGGCGAGGAGTTCGCCGTCCTCCTGCCCGGCCTCGACCAGCCGTCAGCCCTGAAGCTCGCGGAGGCGGTTCGTCGCGGCGTGGCATCGCTCGCGATCCCGCACCCGGCCTCTCCGACGGGCTCGGTCGTCACGGTCAGCCTCGGTGTGGCCGTCTGCCTCCCCTCGGAGGGAACGTCGATGGCCTCGCTCGTCTCGGATGCCGACGCCGCTCTCTACCGGGCCAAGAAGGCCGGCCGGAACCGGACTGCCTGACGCGTCACGCACCGCGCTGCACGCCGGAAAGAATCACGGCGACGTTCTCGCGCGGCCCGACGACACCTTCGCGACCGAGCTGAAGCAGGCCAGCCAATCCCGCCGCGCCTGTGTGGTCGACGTTGACGCCCGTCGTCTCACGCGCGAGGTCGTAGGCCTCGACGAGCAGCCGTTCGTCGACCACGACAGGGCCGCCGCCGCTGGCGAGCATGCCCTGGACGCTGGCGAACCAGTCGTAGGTCTCGTCGTCGAGGATGCCGTGGGCGATGCTTCGCGGCTCTTCCTCCCACGGCCACATGAACTCTGAGCGATGCGTCGCCGCGTAGCGCAGCTCGCGCTGGAGAGAGCCGTCGGCGGTCCCGGCTTCGAGAATCCGGTGGGCAAGACGATCGTACGCGCGCTTCAGCGGGAACGCACCGCGCGTCTGAACGGTGTGGAACCGCGGCAGCCGCGTGGAGACGCCGAGCGCCACCGACTCGGTGAACGCCTGAACGACGGCGCTCGCCAGCGCGCCGCCTCCCACCTGAATCACGACGCGGTCGAGGGCAGGGACGCCCTGCGTGGCAATCATTTCGT
The DNA here is from genome assembly GCA_017883165.1 of Acidobacteriota bacterium. Taxonomy (GTDB): domain Bacteria; phylum Acidobacteriota; class Vicinamibacteria; order Vicinamibacterales; family CAVVIG01; genus JADGOC01. Next base: position 1,409 of record JADGOC010000227.1, on the reverse strand, counting down.
ACCCGAGCGTCTCGCCGCCTTCGATCGTCAAGCCGTTGGCGGTTCCCTGACAGCAGAACGGCAGCGCGCCGTTCCGCGCGGCTTCGCGAAACTGAAGATAGCAGGGGTCGCCGCGCACGCCCGGATCGCGCCGGCAGACGGTCGTGTGCGCTCCGAGCTGCGCGAGGCGATCGACGACCGCCAGCGGTGCATCCGGCGGGATGAAGACCTGCAGCGCGCGCCCAGCCGCCCGTGCCACGACGGCCGCGGCGAGAGCCGCGTTCCCGCAGCTGGCGATGGCGAGCGTGGGCAGCGGTGGGCGGACCAGACCGATGCGTTCGAGCACTTGCAGGTAGATCATGATGCCCATCAGGTGCCGGGCCTTGTGCGAGCCGGACACGTTGCCGGTCTCGTCTTTCACCCAGACGCCGCCGTCCGTGGCAAACCCCAGATGTTCGCTGAGCGCCGCGCTTCGGGCGAATGGGGTGATCCGAAAGCCGCGGCCGTCGACGCGCGCCACCTGGTCATCTAGGCTGCGGACCAGCGCGACGTAGTCGTCGTCCGCCATGTCGTGCGCGCGCGCGACGTGATAGGAGTGCAAGAGGTGTCGGTACTGGACGAACGGGTTTGGCTCGTCGCCGCGAGGAAACACGATCGACGCGGTGTCGAGGACCCGCGCCATGACGTGATCGACGTCGTCGTCCTGGCCGGCGCGTGAACAGCGAAACGGGTACGCGTTTTGTTCTACGGCGGGTGCCTGGGCACCGCATCCCGCGCACACCATGGCCGATGCGGCGGCTCTCACACCCTCGCTCACGCGGTCGCCGCCCTCACACGGGCCTTGCGGTTGAACTCCACGATCATCTCGTCCCAGCGGGGCAGCCGCGATCGCAAGTCGCGCCAGAACCGCTGGTCGCGCCGCGCGCTGAACTCCTGGAGGGTGATGCCCTGTTGCTCCACCCACGTGAAGTATCCGAGATTGAAGATGCGCCGGCGGTCGCGATCTGAGAGATCCAGCAGATGATCATCCGCCGCGCCGAGCATGTGCTCCGCGAACGCCTCCGCCGCGTGGATCCCATCGAAGCGCCCGGCGAAGTGCTTTGCGATCGCCTTGCGGCGCTCGGACGCGTACATCTCCGCGCCGTCGGTCGCGACGGTGACGATCGCATCGTCGCTCCCCATGCCGAGGTGCTTCGCGATCTTGATCGCCGCAAGCACGTTGCAGATGCTCGAGAGGCCCAGCGATGAGAGCTGGTCGACCATCCGAGGGTCGACGTGCCTGCGGTTGACGAGGTACTCGCGGCCTTCGTCCGAGTTGAACACCACCCCAAGCTGGTCGGTGCTGCGGTCGGACACGGCGACGACGACGTACGTGTTCATGACGTTGTGAATCAGCGGGATGTGCTTGTCGCCGATGCCCTGAATGTTGT
>JADGOC010000226.1 GCA_017883165.1 Acidobacteriota bacterium | reverse complement strand
ATGTTGGTCGTCGGGCTAGTGTCGATGGCGTGCGGGATGTGGCTCGGGCTAGTGCGGCTTGGGTGGAGTCTGCCGCTGCCGTGGCAGGACCAGTTGATCGCGCACGGGCCGTTGATGGTCTGCGGGTTTCTCGGCACGCTCATCAGCCTCGAGCGAGCGGTCGCCCTCGGCTCCCGATGGGGGTATGCCGCGCCGGTGCTCGTCGCGGCGGGCGCGCTCATGCTGGACCTCGGTCCCCTCGGCGCCTTCGGGCCGCTGCTGATCACGGCCGGCAGCCTCGTCATGGTCGCGATCTTCGTGGTCGTGTGGCGACGCCATGCGTCGCTCTTCGTTGCGACGATGACGATTGGCGCGCTGGCCTGGACGGCCGGCAACGTTCAGTGGCTCGGCGGCGCGCCGATTTTTCGCGTCGTGTTCTGGTGGCTGGCGTTCCTGGTGCTCACGATCGCCGGCGAGCGGCTCGAGTTGAATCGTGTGTTGCGGCCGACGCGCGCCGTCCGCTGGGAGTTCGTCCTGGCGATGGTGACGGTCCTGGGCGGCGTCGCCGCGGCGACGTGGTGGCCGGAGCCGGGCGTTCGCGGGTTGGGCGTGGGACTCATCGCGCTGACGTGGTGGCTGGCACGTCACGACGTCGCGCGGCGGACGGTCCATCAGCGCGGCGTCACGCGATTCATGGCGGTCTGCCTCCTCGGCGGCTACGCGTGGCTGGGTGTGGGCGGTGCCATCGCGGCCGTCACCGGTATCGCGATGCCGGGCTTGCTGTACGATGCGATGCTCCATGCCGTGTTCGTCGGGTTCGTGATCTCGATGGTGTTCGCGCACGCGTCGGTCATTTTTCCCGCCGTCCTCGGCCTCCCGCTCGAATACCGGCCGGCGTTCTATCTGCACGTCGGCGTCCTGCACATCTCGTTGATCCTGCGGGTCGTCGGAGATCTGGTCGACAGTCTGGGACGGTGGCGGGTCTGGGGCGGCTTGCTCAACGCGGCCGCGCTGCTGCTGTTCATGTTCAACACTGGCCGTTCGATGGCCCTGGGAGGAAATCATGGCGACCCCATCTGAAATGCCCGCTGCCGCACCCGTCGTGCCGCTGGGGCTGGCCGGCTATCAGGAGGGAGCGGTGGTCAGCCGCATTCTCCTGAAGCGCGCCGGCGGAACCATCACGTTGTTCGCGTTCGACGAAGGCCAGTCATTGAGCGAGCATACGGCGCCGTTCGATGCGGTGGGGTACGTCCTGGAAGGGGAAGCCGAAATTACCATTGCCGGTACGCCGCTCAGGGTGTCGGCGGGGGAGATGGTGCTGATGCCGGCCAATCAGCCGCACGCGGTCCACGCGCGCGCGCGGTTCAAGATGGTGCTGACGATGATCCGGTCGGTCTGACGCGGCGTGCCGCCATCTCGCGCCCGATCTCGCGCATCTGGCTTGGCGAGAGCAGTTGCGCCGCCGTCGGAAACAACTCCCGATCTTCGACGCCGATGTGCTGCTCGTAGATCGCGTGCAGCGACTCCAGGTGTCCGTGCAGCGCACGCGCCTCGATCGAGTCGAGGCTGCTCCGCGCGATCCAGCGGCGCGCCAGCGCGTCGACCGCCGCGTGGTGCCGTCCCGCCGCGTCGTGATCGCGCTCGAGTGCCGTGACCATATCGAGCGCGCGCGCCGCGGCAGGGGCGGAGGACTCGCGAAGCCTCGGGAACAGGCTCTCCTCCTCGTCGGCGGTGTGCCTCGGGGCGGCGGTGGCGAAGTAGGTCAGCGCCGTCTCGAGATCCGCACGCTGCCCCGGCGTGAGCGGTCCCCCCGACGTCTGGCGGGCGATCGCGAGGAGTACTCGGAGAAAATGCTCGATGCGGCGATGGCAGTCGCTCAGCAGACCGAGCGGTTCGTCGAAGCCGTGATCCGGGCGTTGGCCGATCGTGATAGGCATCATCCCACTCTAACAGCAGCGCCACGCTCCGCGGCTTCGACGGGCACGATCGTCGCCAACGGCTCGACGTGCGGCCCAGGTTGGTAGGCGCACAACGGGTCCGAGGCCATGACCGCGCCTGTCGCGGCGAACGCCCGCGCCCGCGATCCGCCGCAGATCTCTCTGAACCGGCAGCGTCCGCACTTGTCGAGGAGCGCGTTCGCGTTCCGCAGGCGGGTGAAGACCTCGTCGGCGCGATACACCTCGGCGAGGCTCGCCGTGCGGACGTTGCCGCGCTGCACGGGCAGGAACCCGCTCGGGCAGATGTGGCCGAGGTGATCGATGAACACGAACCCGTTCCCGTCGTTCACGCTGCGTGGCGCGCGCAGCTGACGCCGGCGCTCGACGGCGTGCGTCGGCAGGCCGGCCCGTAGTCGTTCTTCTTCACGCTGCCGCACGACCCGCTGGAAGTGCGGGGCTTCGGTGGTCTTGATGCCGAACGGCGACGTCAGCGAGAGGTCGTACAGGTCGTTCAGCACGCGCTCGCATTCGTCGGCGTTGATCTGCTCGAGGTTCGCTCCGCGCCCGGTCTGGATCAGGAAAAACAGGGCCCACAAGGTGAGCGGGAACTGCGCGACGCGCGAGGCCATCGCGTCGAGGTAGGGCAGCGTCATGCGGCTGACCGTGCTGTTGATCTGCAGCGGCACGCCGAGATCGATCGCCGCCTCGATGATGCGCATCGTCCAGGCGTAGGACCCGCGCACGCGCCGGAACGCGTCGTGGGTTTCCGGATCCGGACCATCGAGGCTGACCGCGATGCGCGACAGCCCCGCGTCTTTCAGTGCGGCCAGGCGTGCCGGCGTGGCCGCGGCCGTGCCGCTCGGCGTCAGCGCCACGGTCAGCCCGGCCTGGGCGGCGTGTCGCACGAGCTCGGCCAGATCGGGCCGGCGCATCGGGTCGCCGCCGGTGAGCACGAACAGCGGTGGGCGCGGACCGAACGCTCGCACCTGATCGATCAGACGAAATCCTTCCTCGGTCGTGAGTTCCCGCGGATCACGGCGGTGAATCGCATCCGCGCGGCAATGGACGCATGCGAGGGCGCACGCGCGCGTCACCTCCCAGATCACGAGGAACGGAGCACGGTTGAAGTCGGGGAAGGCGACGTCGACAGGCGGCATGGCTCCAGCATCGCTCGGGGCCCGGGGCCCCGCCTATGACCAGCGTCATACGGCGGGATGACAAGAAAAGACCGGGCGTATGACGGCCGTCATAGGGCCGGATTTCCGCCCGTTCTACAGTGCCCGCATGGCGATTTACGCCGCTCGCTGGAGGGCGCTGATGGCAGAGAACATGATTCACCGCGGTTCTGTGGCTCTCGTCCTGCTGGTGGCTGTCGCCCTGCTGCCCGCATGTTCGTCGAAGTCGGCGGCGGACGCCACGCCGCTGGCTCCGCCCTTCCTCGAGACGCCCGTGGCGCCGCGGGTGGCGGCGACATCGGCGACGGTCGCGAAGGGCAAGCAAGTGTACGACGCGAACTGCCCGCAGTGCCACGGGACGGCCGGCCACGGCGACGGCTACGGCGCGCCGTTTCTCGTGCCGCCCCCGCGCGATTTCACGTCGGGGCAGTTCAAGTTCCGCACGACCGCGTCAGGCTCGCTGCCGACCGATGACGATTTGTTCCGCACGATTTCGCGCGGCGCGAATGGCACGGGCATGCCGCCGTGGAAGTACCTGCTGTCCGACGAGGATCGCTGGGCGCTCGTCGATTACGTCAAGACCTTCTACCCGCGCTTCGTCGCGGCGACCGCGCTCAAGCCGATGCCGCTGCCGGAGGCGCCCGGCCGGTCGCGCAGCGCCGATCGCGGGCGGCAGGTCTACGCGAAGATGCAGTGCGAGAAATGCCACGGCGACGATGGCCGCGGCGTCGGGCCCTCGTCGAACGCGATGGTCGATTCCAAGGGCCGGCATGTCAACGCGCGCGACTTCACGCAGCCCGGCTCGTACCGCACCGGCTGGACCGAGCGCGAGATCATCCGCACGCTCGAAACCGGGATGAACGGCGTGCCGATGCCGTCGTACTCGGGCGTCATGTCGAAGCAGGAAGAGTACGACCTCGTGGCCTACCTCATGAGCATCGCGGGCCCGGGCTCCGGCAATCAGAAGCGTCAGCTCGCCAGGAGCATGGAAGGCGTCGGTGCGCCCGATCGGGTCATCGCGCTGCGCGAACACGCGTGGAAGTACGAGCCGTCGGAGATTCACGTCAAGCGCGGCGAGGTCGTGAGGATCGAATTCTCGACCACCGACAACGGTCTGGGCGCCGGACACGGCTTCGCGCTCGACGGGCTCGATCAGAGCGTGTTCATCAACGGCGCCATGGTCGGCGCCCCGCTCTCCGTGACCTTCAAGGTCGATACGCCCGGCCGCTACAAGTTCTATTGCGCGACGCAGTGCAGCACCACGGAGCTGCATCCGAAGATGAACGGCGTGCTGATCGTCGACTGACTTCGTCGGTAATGTCCGGCCTCCCCTCGACCGAACTCGGGGCAGGCGGCCGGACTGTGGAGCCTCATATGAAACGTCATCCATTCATCCTCGTTGCCGCGACCGTGGTCGCCACGCTCGCCCTGGCGCACACGATGGGCTGCGGCGCAGCGCGTTCGGCGCGGTCGCTCGCCGCGGAAAAGGTGTACGTCGCGCCGGGAGAGCTCGACAAGTACTACGCCTTTCTGTCGGGCGGCCAAAGCGGATCGGTGTTCGTGGTCGGGATCCCGTCGGGCCGTCTGATCCGTGAGATCCCGGTGTTCGAGCCGCGGGCGGCATACGGCTACGCCATGAACGACAACGACCCGCGCCGGCAGGAGCTCGTCGCGACCGGCGGCGTGTGGGGCGATACCCACCATCCCGTGCTTTCGGAAACCAACGGCATGCCCGATGGGAAGTACCTCTGGATCAACGACCTCGCCAACGGGCGGCTGGCGCGGATCCGACTCGATTACTTCGAAGCCGACCGCATCCTCAAGCTGCCGAACATGCAAGGGGCGCACGGCATCGCCGTGGTCTCCCCGAACACGAAGTACATCGTCGTCAACGGCGAGTTCGAGCAGCCGACCGACGGCCTCGTGACGAATCCGGCGCCCTACACGTCCGTGGTCTCGTTCGTCGATCCCGACAGCATGCAGGTCAAGTTCCAGGTGCGC
>JADGOC010000075.1 GCA_017883165.1 Acidobacteriota bacterium | reverse complement strand
CAGCGGATTGCGCGGATCGACTTCGATCGGTGCCTGCCGGACGAAACGGAACTTCATGTCCTTCGGGTTCTTGCCGTAGCGCTGCTCCGGGTTGATCCAGTAGTGCTGCTCCTGTCCGCTCTCGACGTTGTAGCGCCCGAACTCGCCCTTGCAGTCGCCGTAAATGACCTTGCCGTTCGGCGTCGGCCGAATCTGTCCGCTCTCGCAGCCTGACGCCTGAAACCACGTCTGCGTGGGGTCGTCCATCCGCCACGCAAACGGCGGCACGTTGGCGACGACGAGGGTGCTGTTGTCCTGCTGCGGCGCGTAGAGGCGATACGGAAACTGCTCGTCGGCGTCCACCATGTAGAGCTCGGCGGTCGGTTGATTGAAGAGACTCGACCAGCTCTTCGCTCCGTCTTGCGTGACGTTGGCGCCGCCATCGTTGCTCTCGATCAAGATCTTCGGGTTCTCGGGATTGAACCACACCGAGTGGTTATCGCCGTGCGGCGTCTCGACGGTGGCAAACGTCCGGCCGCCGTCAGTCGAATGGTGGAACCCGAGCTCGGTCACCCAGACGTCGTTCTCGTCTTTCGGGTTGACGAACATCTTGTTGAAGTAGAACGGCCGGGCGCGCAGCCGCTGATCGCTCGTCTGCAGCGTCCAGTGCAGGCCGGCGTCGATCGTGCGATAGAGGCCGCCCTTCTGGCCCTTGGCTTCGACCATCGCGTACACGACCTTCGGATTCGATTGCGCGATGTCGAGCCAGACTTTGCCGATGAGATCGTCGGGCAAGCCGCTCGTCAGGTGCGACCAGTGATCGCCGCCGTCAGTGGTCTTGTAGACGCCGCCTTCGCTCGCCGGGCCGCCGCTGATAATCGTCCACGGCTTGCGCTGCGTTCTCCACGCGGCGGCGTAGATCTCGTTCGGATTCGACCAGTTGATCGCGATCGACACGGCGCCGGTCTGGTCGTTGATGAACAGCACCTTCTGCCACGTCTTGCCGCCGTCCCTGGTGCGGTACACTCCGCGGTCGGGGCCCCACGCGAACGGATTCCCCTGCGCCGCGACATAGACGATGTCAGGGTTCTTCGGATGGACCTTGAGCTGCCCGATCTGTCCGACCTCTTTCAGGCCGGTGAACTGCCACGTCCGCCCCGCGTCCGCCGACCTGTACACACCTTGGCCGAGAATGACGTTCGAGCGGATGGCTTCGCTGCCCGTGCCGACGTAGACGACGTTGGGATTGGAATCGGCGACATCGATTGCACCAATCGATCCGGTCGAGATCTGGCCGTCGGTGACCGGCAGCCATGTGATGCCGTAGTTCTCCGTCTTCCACACGCCGCCGCCGGTCGCGCCCATGTAAAACACGTTGGGCTGCGTGCGCACGCCGGCCACGGCGGTCGAGCGTCCGCCTCGTGCGGGGCCAATCGATCGCCACCGCAAGTCTTGATAGCTCTTCGGCTCGACGACCGTATTGGAATCGATTTGAGGTGCAGCCGTAGGGGCCGAGCTTGCTCGGCCCATGGTTGGTGCTCGGCCCACGACGAGCGCGATCGCGGCGGCGAGGGACAAAATCCTTTTCATGACGGCGGGATTGTAACACCCGCGCCGACACGTCAGGCTATTCCGCGCGCAGTGTGATGGCGGGATCGATGCGCGCCGCGCGGCGAGCCGGCGCGTAGGCCGCCGCCGCCCCGGCCGCAAGCAGCACCGCCGAGACGAGGCCGAAGGTGAGCGGGTCGCCGGGCCTCGTATCGTACAGCTGCGACGACACGAGCCGCGCGAGCGCGGCGGCGCCGATGAGGCCCGCCGCCACGCCCGCGATTGCCAGCACGACGCTCTGGCCGACGACCGATGCGACGACGCGGCGAGGGTTCGCGCCGAGCGCCATGCGAATGCCGAGCTCCTGCGTGCGCTCGGCCACCGCGTACGCCGTCAACCCGTAGACGCCCACCGTCGCGAGCGCCAGCGCGATCCCCGCGAAGCTCCCGAGCAGCACGGTGGCCAGCCGGCGCCGCGCGATCGAATCGGCCATCAGCTCGTTCATCGTGCGCACGGCGTACACGGGCTGATCGGAATCGATTGCCTGAATCTGTTTTTCAACCGCCGCCTTGAGCGCGTCGGCGGCGAGCGGCGTGCGGACGACGAAGCTCATCCACTCGCGCGGATTCTGCAGCTCGGGCCAATAGAGCTCCGTGCGTGACTGCGCCTCGAGCGTGCGGTAGCGCACGTGGCCGACGACGCCGACAATGGTCATCCACGGTGCGGTCGCCTGCGGGTCGCCGCGATGCAGGCGCTTGCCGACCGCGTCCTGGCCCGGCCAGTACAGATGCGCCAGCGTTTCATCCACAATCGCGACCGGCGTGGCCTGCTCGCTGTCCTGCTCGGTGAAGAAGCGTCCGCTCACAAGCCGCACGCCCATCGTTTCGAAATAGCCCGGGAGGACGGGACGCCAGTCGGTTTCAGGCGAGCGCCGGTCGAGCCCCACCGCGGTCGTATCGATCGTCGTGGTCCCCGAACCGCCGTTACCGCTGAGCGGCAGCGCGGAGACCGCGCCGGCCGACGTCACGCCAGGGATGCTTCGCACACGCGTGAGCAGCGCGCGGTAGAAGCCGCGGATGTCTTCCGCGCGCTGATACTTTTCCGAGGGCAGCGAGATGCGGAACGTCAGCACGCCATCCGGCCGGAATCCAGGATCGACGTCGAGCAATCGGATGAGGCTGCGGCCGAAGAGGCCGGCGCCCGCGAGCAGGACGAGCGAGACGGCGATCTCACCGGCGACGAGCACGCGCCGCATCCGGCGGGACGCCGGGCTGGCCGCGGTCGTGCGCGCCGACGCGTTCAGGGCGTCACCGAGATTGACGCGCGCGCCCTGCAGCGCCGGCGCGACGCCGAAGACGATCACGGTCGCCAACGAGACGACCGCGGTGAACGCGAGCGCCGACGCGTCAAGATTGATGTTTGTCAGGCGCGGAAACGCGGTGGCCGCCGCCGGCACGATGACGCGCATCATGAGGAAGGCGGCGACGAGGCCCACGCCGCCGCCGACGATCGCCAGCAGCCCGCTTTCCGTCAGGAGCTGCACCGCAATCTGTCCGTGGCCGGCGCCGAGCGCGGCGCGGACGGCGAACTCGCGCGCGCGCGCCGAGGAGCGCACGAGCTGCAGGTTCGCCACGTTGGCGCACGCAATCAGCAGCACGCAGCCGACGGCGCCCATCAAGAGGAACAGCGCCGATCGGATGTCGCCTACCGTCTCCTCGATGAGCGTCGTGAATGCGACGGCGTAGTTGAACCGCGCGTACGGGTACTCCGGGTGGGCGGCGACGATCGTGCTGGTGAGCGCCTTCATGTCGGCGCGCGCCTGCTCGATGGTCAGCCCGGGTTTGATGCGCGCGACCGCCTCGAGATAATGATTGCCGCGATAGTTCGGCGCGAGCTGGTCAGGCGTGAAGGCCAGCGGCTTCCACATCTCCGCGCCCGCGGGATAGTCGAACCACGCCGGAACGACGCCGACGATTTCCGTCGGGACGCCGTTCACGCGCACGACGCGCCCGACGACGTGCGGGTCGCTGCCGAACGAGCGCTCCCAGAAGCCGCGCGAGAGCAGCGCGACGTTGTCGCGTCCCGCCTGCGCTTCTTCGTCCCTAAAGACGCGTCCGATCGCCGGCTGCACGCCCAGGAGATCAAAAAAAGCCGGCGACACCGCCGCGCCTTCCACGCGTTCCGGCCGCGGGCCGGCGTTCACGTTGTAGCTGTTGCCGTCGACCGCGGCGATCGCCGAGAAGCTGCGCTGGCCGGCCTCGATGTCGCGGAGCTCGGGCGGCGACATGGCGTTGCGATCGTTGGGCAACCCGATGTCGGTGAACCGTCCCCACAGCGTGACGAGCCGCCCGGGATCGCGATACGGAAGCGGCTTGAGCAGCGTCGCATCGAGCAGACTGAAGATCGCCGTGTTCGCGCCGATCCCCAACGCCAGCGTCAACACGGCAACGATGGTGAAGGTGGGAGACTTAACGAGCGAACGCGCGGCGTAACGAATGTCGCTGGCCATGGCTGACCACAGTTAGACGGCCCGCTGCACGAAAAGGTTGTCGCGTGCCTGTTAACAATCTTCTCTCGTGCCGCGTCTGGTGTGGTGTCCATGGTCACCGTCATTCAGGACCTTCGATGCGCGATCCGCATGCTGGCGCGATCGCGTGGCACTGCGGCCCTGTCGATCCTCACGCTCGCACTGGGCATCGGCGCTACGACGACGGTGTTCAGCGTCGTCTACGCCGCGCTGCTGCGTCCGCTGCCGTTCGCCGAGCCGGACCGCCTCGTGATGCTCTACACCACGCGCACGAGCGAGCGCGACGGCACACATCGGCTGCGCTGGGCGCCCGGCGAAATCGCGGCCCTCGGCGCCAGGCTGTCGTCGCTCGAGGCGATTGGCTCCGTCACGTCGCCCGGCGTGGCCATCGACAGCAGGGAGCCGGGAGGCGACAGCGCGAATCCGGAACATGTCGACGCCGAAATCGCGTCGCCCGGCTATTTCCGCGTGCTTCGCGTCGCACCGCAAATCGGACGTCTGTTCTTGCCGGAGGAGGACGCGATCGTGGGCGCGCATCCCGTCACGCTGATCAGCGCGCGGCTGTGGCGGCGGCGTTTTGCGTCAGCCCCTGCGATCATCGGGCGCGCCCTTTCCATCAATCAGGTCTCGCACGCCATCATCGGCGTGCTGCCAGACGGCTTTTCGGGCATCAGCGGCAAGGCCGACGTGTGGATCCCGACGACAATGGCGCCCCGTCTGACGTACTCCGAGTACCTGACGACACCGCAGCACTTCATCAGCGTCATCGGCCGACTGGCGCGCGGCGTCTCGCTTGCGCAGGCCAACGCCGAGCTTCACGCGCTCGCGCTGCAGGTCGTCGTCGACGATGGAAAGACGCCCGGTGAAACCGCAGCGTGGAACGCCACGATGTGGCCGCTCGGGCAAGCCCGCATTGACGCGAACGTCCGGCGCTCGGTCCTCCTGCTGCTGGCGGCCGCGGCGTGCCTGCTCCTGATCGCCTGCGTCAACGTCGCGGGCCTGCTGCTCGCGCGCGCGGGATCGCGCCGCCGCGAGATCGCGATCCGCATGGCCCTCGGATCCGCGCGGACGAGGCTAGTCCGCCAACTCCTGACCGAAAGTCTGCTCCTCGCTTCGATCGGCGGCGTCGGCGGTACGCTCGTCGCCGCGTGGAGCGTGAGCGTCGTCTCGATGCCGGGGGTGATTCCGGCGGCGGACAACGGTTACGCGCAATTCGCCGCCTTCGGCGCGCCGGCGCTCGATCGCGCCGTGTTGCTCTTCTCGTTGGGCGTCACCGTCTGCACGAGCGTGCTGTGCGGCCTGATGCCGGCGCTCAACTCGTCGCGACCCGATTTGGTGACCGCGTTGAAGGAAGACAGCCGCACGTCGATGGGCGGCAAGCCGCACCACGCCCTCGCCACGCTCGTCGTTTGCGAAGTCGCGCTCGCCGTGCTGTTGCTGGCCGGCGCGGGCCTCTTCATCAAGAGCTACGTGCAGCTCGAGCAGCAGCGCGGCGGCTTCACGACCGAACGCGTGATCTCGTTCTGGGTCAATCCTCCGGCGTTTCGCTACGCCACCGCGGACGGACCGGCGATCGTCGAACGTCTCCTGACCCGCATTCAACAGCTGCCCGACGTCGAGTTTGCGGCCGTGAATCGCTGCACGCCGTTTTCCGCAAGCTGTGCGCGCACGGTCTTATCGCTCACCGGACCGATCACCGATCCCGCGCACGCGCCGGAGGTCGAACGGCACTACGTCTCGGCCGATTACTTTCGCGCGCTCGGCATCACGGTGCGCAGCGGACGCGTGCTGACCGATCGCGATCGGCCTGGACAGCCGCCGGCAACGGTCATCAACGAGACCGCGGCGCACCGCTTCTGGCCAGGCGAGAACCCGATAGGGAAGCACGTCTGGTTTGGCACTACCACCGGTTTCACACCCGATCAGGCGATCGAGGTCGTTGGCGTCGTCGACGACGTGAAGTACGGGACAGTGGACGAATCGATCGGTCCGGATTTCTACACGTCCTATTTGCAGTTCACCTATCCGTCGACGCTCATCGTCGTTAAGGGGCGGCCTGGACGTAACGCCGCGGCGCTGTTGCCGTCGCTGCGCACAGCGGTCGCGTCGGTCGAACCGGGCCTGCCGATCTACGACGTGATGACGCTCGAGGAGCGGATCGCGAGTACCGTGTCGCGCCCGCGCTTCAACGCACTGATGCTGGCGATGTTTGCGGGCGCGGCGCTGCTGCTCGCCGCGGTCGGCGTCTACGGCGTCATGGCGTACTCCGTCTCGGCGCGGATGCGCGAGCTCGGCGTCCGCATCGCGCTGGGCGCGACCGCGCGGCAGGTCGTCGGCCTCGTACTCGGCGAAGGCGTCCGTCTCGCCGGACTCGGCGCCGCCGCCGGCGTCGCCGCCGCGGTCGCCCTCAGCCGGGTGATGCGCAGCCTGCTGATCAGCGTCGCGCCCACCGATCCCGCCATTCTCGGAGCGGCCGCGTTCGCGATCGTTGCGGTGGCGATCGCCGCGGCGCTCGTGCCGGCGCGGCGCGCGAGCGCCGTGGATCCGATGATTGTGCTGCGCAGCGAGTAGCCGCCGCGCGGCGAACGTATACTGTCGCCATGGATCTCAACGCACCGCGCGTCATCGCCGATCTGCGGGAACTCGCCGCTCGAACGTCCACGCCCGAGGGCGCGCAGCGCCTCGCCTGGGGCCCGGTGTGGCGCGAGGCGCGCGCCTGGTTCAAGAGCAAAGTGGTAGAGATCGGTCTGACGGTCGACACCGATTCGGCCGGCAACAACTGGGTCACGCTCGCGGGCGCCTCGAAGAAAACCGTCATCGTCGGCAGCCACCTCGACTCGGTGCCGAACGGCGGATGGCTCGACGGCTGCCTCGGCGTCATGGCCGCGCTCGAAGCGCTGCGGATGCATGCGGCCAGCCAGCCGCCGGTGACCCTGAAGCTCGTCGACTGGGCAGACGAGGAAGGCGCACGGTTTGGACGGAGCCTTCTCGGATCGTCCGCCGCGGCGGGAAGCCTGAAGATCGACGACGTGCGCGCGCTGAAGGATCGCCAAGGCACGACCCTCGTCGACGCGCTCGCCGAGAACGGCGTCTCGCTCGATCGCATGCTCGACGCGCACCGCGAGCTGAAGACGATCGACGCCGGCGCCTACCTCGAGCTCCACATCGAGCAGGGCCCGGTACTCGAGTCGATGCAGAAGCCGAGCGGGGTCGTGCTCGGCACTTTCGGCGTCGAGCGCCACATGATCCGGTTCACCGGCCAGGCGGCACACTCCGGATCGACGCCGATTCCGATGCGCCGCGACGCCTTTCTCGCCGCCGCACAGACCGCGCTCGAGTGCCGCTCGATCGCCACTCGCCACTCCAAGCCGGGTGCGGGTGTCGTGTGTACGGTCGGCATCGTCAACGTCGAACCGAAGATCGTCACCGCGGTGCCCGGCGTGTGCGAAATCTCGCTGGACCAGCGAGCGCTCGACGCGAGCGTGCTGGCCACGATGCACCGCGAGGCGCGCGAGGCGTCGGAACGCGCGGCGCGCGAGAACAACGTCGTCGTCGAATGGAAAGACTTGTGGCGGATCGATCCGCGCCCGTTCGACCCGACGCTCCTCCGGCTGTGCGAGGAAGCGGTCCGCGAGGAGACCGGAGACGCGCCGCGGCTGCCGTCGGGACCGCTGCACGACGCGGCGGAAATGGTGCCGCACATGCCGGTCGTGATGATGTTCGCCGTGTCGTCGAACGGCCTGTCGCACTGCAAGGAGGAGGACACGCCCGGCCCGCAGCTCGAGCAGACCATCCGCGCGTATCTTCGGCTCGTGGAGAAAACGGTCGCCCACCTCGCACGTTCCGCGTAAGCGATTACGACCGGAGTAAATATTGCGATAGACAAGTCGCTGATTCTAAACGTCTTATCGCTGGTATCCCGATTGCTCAGTACACGATCGCATCAGTTTCACCTGGAGGAACACAGCATGCGATCTTCTCTCTTACTGAACGCCGGCCTGGCTCTCGCGGTTGTCGCGATGGCGAGCTGCGGCGGCGGATCCTACAGCACGCCGTCCGCGACGGCGCCCACGACGACGACGACGGCGGTGACGACGACGACGACGACCGCCACCAGCGTTACCGTCTCCATCGTCGGCTCGACAGGGAACCAGGCGTTCACACCCAATCCGGCGATGGTGAGCGACGGCGGCACCGTCACGTTCAAGAACAACGACACGACGACGCACCATGTCGTGCTCGACGATGGGTCGGCGGACCTTGGCGAAATAGGCCCAGGCGCGGCCAAGTCGGTCACGCTCAAGGGCGCCGGCGGCAACTTCCACTGCGTCATCCATTCGACGATGGTCGGCAGCATCAACGGCGCGGTGGCGCCGACGGCGCCGGCCCCCCCGTGCGACGTGTACGGGTACGGCTGCTGACGCTGATCGGGTTTCTTAGTCCTTGGTGCTTGGTCCGTCCTTGGTCCTTGGTCCTTGATCCTTCGTCCTCTTGTCCTTGGAGCTGACCAGGAACGAAGGACCAAGGACGACTAAGGACCAGGGACGGACGAAGGACCAGGAATCAAGGCCCAAGGACGTAAGAGCGCCTTGCGTCCTCAAAGCGGACGCCGTAGTCTGTGCGGCATGCGAAATGTGTGCTGGCTTCTGATCGGGCTCGCGGCGGTCGCATTCGGCATCGGCACGACGCTGGCGTTCACGGGACATCCGTTCCTGCTGCCGCCGGTCGGCTACTGGCGCGGCGCGGTCGGGTTCCTGCTGTTCGCGATCGCGCTGCGAACCATGGACAAGAGCTGAGAATCACGACGACTATCTCCCGTTCTACGGATGTGAGGGTGTGCGCGGTTGGGGATTGCCGACGTGTTCGCCGTTAATCGCCTCGTACTCGTAGGTCATCTTGAAGGTCGATCGCCCGGCGATGAGCACTTGCGCGATCGATTCAATCGCGACCGGCACGCGGATGCCGTTGATCCGCTCATACCGGCGCACCACCTCGACCCGGCGCGTCCAGAACGACGGCGTCCTGGAGAGCTTGCCTTCGACGCGCACGAGGTCGGCATCATCAGGATTGACAAACACGGAACCGTTGACGAGCAGGACATCTTTCCGCAGCGGCGTGACACCGAGCGTGGCGAGCGCGTCGGCGTGCGGGGCGCGCTCCTCGAAGATGTAGTTGTCGCGCGTCAGCGCGGCCTTGGCCGAGTCGCCCGACATCCACATCTTCTGTTCGCCCGCCAGCGCCGCGCGCAGCACGCGCGACCTGATGTACCCGGAGCCACCCTCGGCGACAACTTGATAACGAAAGCCCCCGGCGTGATCGACCTCCGTCCACGCGTCCATCCAGCCGGCGACGCCGAAGTGCTCGTTGCGGGCGTCAAGATGCCGAAGGGCGCGGTACTGAAATGGCGGCAGATCTTTCCGCGCGAGGAACCGCTCGACGATGGACGGTGAGGCTTGGCGCGCCGACAGTTGCGCGGTGAGAAGCGCGCAGGCAGCCGCAACGGGAACGACTAAACGGAGGAGATGACGAGGCGTTCGTCGATCGTAGCGGAATCGACTCCGCGAATTGTCACCGCGGCGCCGGGGAAGTAGCGGCGCGTACTTGCGGAATTCCGACATGCTGGCCGTTGACGGTTTCGTATTCGTAGCTCATGCGGAACGTCGAGCGCCCGGCGATGAGGACGGTGGCCACCGACTCGAGAGCGACCGGCATCCGCACGCCCGCGAAACGCTGATACCGGCGGACGATCTCGACGCGGCGCGCCCAGAACGACGGCGGCTTCGACAGCCGTCCTTCAATCCGCATCAATTCTCCGTCCTCCGGCCTCAAGAAAATAGACCCTTCCACGAGCAACAGGTCTTTGTGCCGCGGCCTCACCGATAGGCCCACCAGACCGTCCCTCTGCTCGCCGCGATCTTCGAAAACGTAGTTCTCCAGGGTGAAGGCGGCATGGTCCGGCTCGCCGGATGCCAATATCTTGCGTTCCATCTCGAGCGTAGCGACAAAAACGTGGAAGCGAATGTATTCAGAGCCGCCCTCGGAAACGATGCGGTAGCGGAAGCCGTTTATGCGGTCGGCTTCAGTCCAGACGTCCATCCAGGCGCTTGATTCGAAGCGGTCGTTGCGGGCGTCGAGATGGCGAAGCGCGCGGTAATCGGTGGGCGGCGGATCGCCGATGGCGAGAAAGCGCTGCAAAATGGGCGCGTTCGGCCCGGCCGCGCGTGGGTGGCCAGCCGCCGAGATGGCGACGAGTGCGACGAGCGCGCCATGGATGAGCCGCCGCGCCAGGCCTGACACACCTTTGACGGAAGCAAACGCCGCGCCGTATCGGTGCGCTTACGTAAGCGTGATCCCGCGAACCTGCTCGGCGATTTCTTCGCGATAGGCCACGAGCTTCGCGCGGATGTCGGGGCGCGACGTCGCCAGAATCGCGACGGCGAGGAGGCCTGCGTTCGCCGCGCCCGACGCGCCGATTGCCACGGTGGCGACAGGAATGCCCTTCGGCATCTGCACCGTCGACAGCAGCGAGTCGAGGCCCCCAAGCGACGCCGTCTGCATAGGGACGCCGATCACCGGCAGAATCGTGTGGGCGGCGACGACGCCCGCCAGGTGCGCGGCGCCGCCGGCGCCGGCAATGATCACCTGAAGCCCGCGATCCGCGGCACCCGAGGCGTACTCGGACACGAGTGCCGGCGTCCGATGCGCCGACATGACGCGCGATTCGTGCGGCACGCCGAACTTCGTGAGGATTTCGGAGGCCTGGCGCATCGCCTCCCAGTCCGACTGGCTTCCCATGATGATGCCGACGAGCGGTGCAGCATGATTCACCCGCTTATTTCACCACGAAGGACACAAGGGACACAAAGGGCCGGACCGAAAGAGCCTTGAGACGGTTCCACAAACGGACACGCGACGCGCGGTAGAATCGGCGGTATGAAGCGCGCAGCTCTTCTTCTCGTCGTCGTCCTCACCAGCCCGGTCGTCGCGCAGTCGCCGCCGGCGTCAATCGCCCAGGCGGCCCCAATGGCCGCCCCCAAGATTGAAGTGAAGTACACGCAGTTCACCCTGCCGAACGGCCTGCGCGTGATTCTCCACGAGGATCACAGCGTGCCGATGGTCTCGGTCAACATGTGGTACCACGTCGGATCGGCGCGCGAGCGCACCGGACGCACCGGCTTCGCGCACCTCTTCGAGCACCTGATGTTCATGGGCTCGGGCCACGTGCAGCCGGGCCAGTTCGACGAGTGGCTCGAAACGGCGGGCGGCGACAACAACGGTTCCACCGAGAACGATCGCACCAACTACTGGATCAACGTGCCGTCCAACTCGCTCGAGCTCGCGCTGTTTCTCGAATCCGATCGGATGGGCTACCTCCTCGACACGATGACGCCGAAAACGGTCGACGCACAGCGCGACGTCGTGAAGAACGAGCGGCGGCAAAGCTACGAGAACCGTCCATACGGCCAGGCGGACATCACGCTCGGCGAACTGCTCTACCCCGAGGGCCATCCGTACCACTGGCCGGTCATCGGCTACATGCCCGACCTCACCGCCGCGAGCTACGACGATGTGGTGACGTTCTTCAAGACCTACTACGCGCCGGGCAACGCGAGCCTGGTGGTGGCGGGCGATATCGAGACGGAAACGGCGCGGACGCTCGTCGAGCGGTGGTTTGGCGACGTGAAACCGGGCGCGCCGGTCGAGCCGATGACGATGCCGGGCGTGGCGCTCGCCGGCGTGCAGAAGAAAACAGTGACCGACAAAGTGCAGCTTCCGCGGCTCTCGCTGGCGTGGCTGACGCCGTCGCATCTCGCCCCCGCCGACGCGGCGCTCGACATCGTCGCCGACATGCTGGCGGGCGGGAAGAATTCGCGCCTCTACAAGCGGCTCGTGTACGACATGCAGATCGCGCAGAGCGTCTCCGCCGGCCAGAACTCGCAGGCACTGTCGTCGTATTTCTTGATAGAGGCGACGCCGCGGCCCGGACACACGGTCGAAGAGCTGCAGAAGGTGATCGACGAAGAGATCACGAGGCTGCAGAACGACGCGCCATCGCAACACGAGATGGAGCGGTCTTTCAATCAAGTTGAAGCGTCGTTCTACAACCGCATGGAGCGCGTGGGCGGCTTCGGCGGGAAAGCCGATCAGCTGAACGCGTACTACACGCAGACGGGCGACCCGGACTGGTTCAACGAGGATCTCGGACGCTACCGCCCGCTGTCGGCGACCGACGTCCAGGCCGCGGCGGCGCAGTATCTGCCGCTCGGCCGCCGCGTGGAGCTGGTCGTGATGCCCGAAGGATCCAAATAATGATGACGCGTCGGTTCGTATTGGCAACAGCGCTGGCAGGACTGACCGCGGTCCTGTCCGCCCAGCAGGCGCCCGATCGCACGCACCCGCCGCAGCCCGGCCCGCCACCGGCGCTCACGCTCCCGACGATTCAGAAGCGGCAGCTCTCGAACGGCCTGCCCGTCTGGATGGTGGAGATGCACAAAGTGCCGGTCGTGCAGGTCAACCTGCTGGTCTTCAGCGGCACCGCGGACGATCCGGCGGGCAAATTCGGCGTCGCGAGTCTGACGACCGCGATGCTGGAGGAAGGCGCGGGGGCGCGATCGGCGCTCGAGATCGCGGACGCCGTCGATTTCCTGGGCGCCGACCTCGGCGCGGGCACGGGCATCGACGCCTCCGCGGTGCGTCTGCACGTGCCGGTCGCGCGTCTGGCGGGCGCGCTGCCGATCATGGCCGATGTCGCACTGCGGCCGACGTTTCCGAAGGACGAACTCGAGCGTCTGCGACGCGAGCGGCTGACGAATCTGCTCCAGGCGCGCGACGACCCGCCGACGATTGCGGCGCTGGCGTTTTCGCGCATCCTGTACGGCCCGGCGCACCGCTACGGCACGGCGATGCTCGGCACCGGCGCGGCGATCGCGGCGTTCACGCCGGACGATCTCCGCGCTTTCTATGCGGCAACGTTTCGTCCGGCCAACACCGCGCTGCTCGTCGTCGGTGACGTCGCGCCGGACCACGTGATGCCGCTCCTGGAGTCGAGCTTTGGCAGCTGGACGGCGCAAACCGGCGCGGCGGCGCACGCGACGCTGCCGGCGGCACCCGAGCCGGCCAGGCGGGAAATCTATCTGGTCGACAAGCCGGACGCCGCGCAGTCGCAGGTCCGCATCGGGTGGATCGGCGTCCCGCGCTCGACGCCCGATTACTTTCCCATTCAGGTCATGAACACGATCCTCGGCGGTTCGTTCAGCTCGCGCCTCAACATGAACCTGCGCGAGAAGCACGGGTACGCGTACGGCGCCGGATCGGGCTTCGATATGCGCGCCTCGGCGGGGCCGTTCGCGGCGTCAGCCGGCGTGCAGACAGACAAGACCGCGGAGTCGCTGAAGGAGTTCTTCAACGAGCTGAACGGCATTCTGCAGCCGATTCCGCCAGACGAGCTCGCGCGCGCCAAGAACTACGTCGCGCTGCGCTTCCCGGGCGGCTTCGAAACGACGGGCGACATCTCGCGGAAGCTCGAAGACGCGCTCGTCTACCATCTGCCCGACACCTATTTCTCGCAGTACGTGCAGAGCATTCAGGCGGTCACCGCGGCCGACGTGCAGCGCGTCGCGCAGAAATACATTCAGCCGGGACGCTTCGTCGTCTTGGTGGTTGGCGATCGTAAGAAGATAGAACCCGGAATCCGCGCCCTGAACCTTGGGGCGATCAAGATCGTGACGATCGATGAGGTCTTCGGCCCGGCGCCCTCGATCCCGCAGTAGGCGTCAGGCGCGCGCTTTCGAACCCACCACGACGAGCGCGATCCCGGCGACCACTGCCGTAACGCCGACGATCGGCGCGATGGGCACCGTTTCGTGCTTCTCGGTCGTCGCCTGGAGCGGGCCGATGTCTAAGACCTTCTCCCGCCTCGTGTAACTGAACCCTCCGACCGCCAGCGCGACGAGCCCGAAGACAATCAAGAGCACACCGATGAGCTTCAACATAGGCCTCCAGCGACACGTCATGCACACGCCGCGCCAGTTGAGATCGCCCCTGCTGTACAATCCCGGCACTTATCAAGGAGCGGCCCATGCTGACCATCCGATCCGGGCGCATCGTTCTACTACTCGCGGTCCTGGTCGCGCCGGTCGTCGCGGCGCGGGCGCCAGCCGGTGCCGAGAAATACCTGCTGCCGCCACAAGCCATCGTCGATGCGTTCGACGTGGAGCCGCTGCCCGGGTCGATGCTCAGTCCGAATAAACAAGTCCTGGCGCTGACGTATCGCCACGGCCAGCCCGGCATTGCCGAGCTCGCGCAACCGGTGCTGCGCCTGGCGGGCGCGCGCGTCAACCCGAAAACGTACGGCCCGCACCGCACGTCGCTCAACTACGCGATCACCATAAAGCGGATCGCCGACGGCAGCGAGATCAAGATCGCCGTGCCGCCGCAGGCCAATCTGTCCAACGTCAAGTTCTCGACAGACGGCGCGCATCTCTCGTTCCTGAACACCAAGGAGAACGGGATCGACCTGTGGATCGCCGACACGGCGACGGGCAGCGCGAAGGCGGTCGTTGATCACATCAACGCGACGACGGGCGATCCGTGCGATTGGCTGAAGGACAACACGACGATCGTGTGCGAGCTCGTGCCGACCGGGCGCGGCCCCGCGCCGACGGAGCCGCTGGTCCCAACCGGCCCGAACATCCAGGAGAACTTCAGCAAGCCGTCGCCGGCCGCGACGTACGAGGACATGATCAAGACGACGCACGACGAGGATCTGTTCGAGTACTACTTCACGAGCCAGCTCGCCGCGATTAACATCGCCACCGGCGCCAGGACGCCGTTCGGGCGGCACGCGATTTTCGGCAGCGTCACGCCGTCGCCGAACAACGAGTACCTCCTCGTCTCGACGATCAAGCGTCCCTTCTCGCACCTCATCCCGATGAACGGCTTCCCCGAGGACGTCGAGATCTGGGATCGAAAGGGCGCGGTCGCCAGGAAGATCGCCGATCGGCCGACCCGAGAGGGGACGACGCTCACCGGGGTCGAACCGGGGCCGCGTGGCTACCACTGGCGCGCGGATCAGCCGGCCACGATCATCTGGACCGAAGCACTCGACGGCGGCGATCTCAAGAACAACGTTCCGTTCCGCGACAAGGTCATCGCAATGTCGGCGCCGTTCACGGAGCAGCCGACCGAGCTCGCGAAGACGGAGTGGCGGTTCGGCGGGATCGCGTTCACCGAAAAAGGCGTCGCGCTACTGACTGAAAGCGATCGGGCCTCGCGGCACGTGCGGACGTGGATCCTCGAGCCGGGCGCCGAGCCGCGCAAGCTGTGGGATCGCCGGCAGGACGCCGCGTACGACAATCCCGGCAACCCGATGGCGCGCCGCGACGGCGGCGACGGCGGCCGGGGTGGCGGACGCGGCGGCGGCGGCGGCCCGATCATGCAGACCGGCGACTACATCTATCTGACGGGCCCGGGATCGTCGCCGGAAGGCGACCGCCCGTTCCTCGATCGGCTGAATCTGAAGACGCTGCAGACCGAGCGGCTGTTCCGTTCGGCGCCGAACGCGTACGAGACGGTCGTGGCGCCGCTCGACGACAACATGAACCGGTTCCTCACGCGCTATGAATCGCCGACCGAGCCGCCCAACTACTACGCGCGCAATCGCGACACGGCGTCGAAGCGCTCGGTCACGGCGTTCACGGATCCGCAGCCGCAGTTCCGCGGCGTCGAGCATCAGCTCATCACGTACAAGCGGAAGGACGGCGTCATCTTGTCGGCGACGTTGTACACGCCGCCCGGCTACAAGAAGGGTGACAAGCTGCCGGTCATCATGTGGGCGTATCCACGCGAGTTCGGCGATCCCGATTCCGCCAGCCAGATCACCGGTTCGCCGAACCATTTCACGATTGTGAGTGGCTACTCGCATCTGTTCCTGTTGTTGTCGGGCTACGCGGTCCTCGACAATCCGACGATGCCGATCGTCGGGCCCGGCGAAACGGCCAACGATCACTACGTCGAGCAGCTCGTGGCGAGCGCCGAGGCCGCGATCGACAAGGTTGTCGAGATGGGCATCGGCGATCGGGATCACATCGGGGTCGGCGGCCACAGCTACGGCGCGTTCATGACGGCGAATCTGCTGGCGCACTCGCGGCTCTTCCGCGCCGGCTTCGCCGAGAGCGGGGCGTACAACCGGTCGCTTACGCCGTTCGGGTTCCAGAGCGAGCGCCGCACGTTCTGGGAGGTGCCGGATCTCTACGGCAAGATGTCGCCGTTCTGGTACGCGAACCAGATCAAGGATCCGATCCTGCTGATGCACGGCGAGGCGGACGACAACTCGGGGACGTTCCCGATCCAGTCGGAACGCCTGTTCATGGCGCTCAAGGGATTCGGAGCGACCGTCCGCTACGTGACGCTGCCGTTCGAAGCACACGGCTACGCGGCGCGCGAGACGCTGCTCCACGTGCTCGCCGAGCGCCTCAACTGGTTCGACAAGTACGTGAAGAACGCGCAGCCCAGGACGACGACCGAGGCCGCGCGGTAAAGCCACCTCCACATGGCCACGAAGCCACGAAAGCACGA
>JADGOC010000225.1 GCA_017883165.1 Acidobacteriota bacterium | reverse complement strand
CGCGCTCGGCTGGACGCTCGATCGGATCACGGACGACATCGAGCCGAAGCTCGCCACCGTGACGACCTCGAGCGAGTTCCTCGCGGTCGATCCCGGCTATGTGTGCGGGATCATCCAGGACGGCGTCGGCTACCGGAAAGGCGAGCCGGTGATCCGGCTGCACATGGAGGCGTACCTCGGCGCGCCGGAATCGTACGATTCGGTGGAGATCGAAGGCTCGCCGAAGATCTCCATGAAGCTGGCGGGCGGCATCCACGGCGACGTGGCCACCGCGTCGATCGTGGTGAACTCGATTTCCAAGGTGATCGGCGCCGCGCCGGGGCTGCACACGATGCGCGACCTTCCGCTGCCGTCGTTCTTTCCCGGGAAATAACAAACCACGTACGTAGTGTCCGGCTTTAGCCGGACCGTGGGCGTCTAATCTGCAATATGCGGATCCACTCGATCGTCGTCGCGGCGATCTTGCTGGCACCACAGATCCATCCACGCACGACTCCGCCACGCGATCCGGCCATCGAGGCGCTCGTGGCCGAGACGGCGCTCGTCCCGGCAGAGTTCGCGGCCGACGTGCTGATCCGCATCGCGACGTCCGCGAAGCTGGCGTCGGACCCCGACTGGAAACGCGAGCTCCTCGAAGACGCGTTCGAACGCGCGGCGGCCGCGCGCGAGCTGCACCGCCGCACGGCCATTCTCGTGTCACCGGACACCCGCGCTGGCGCGCTGTTGCAGACCTACGACATGCATCTGGATCGCGTGTCGCTTCAGGTGCGCGTCGTCTCCGCCATGCTGTCGTTCGATCTGGCCCGAGCCATAGAGCTTTTCGAGTGGATCGACGTCGATCTGCATCCAGCCGGCTGCGACGATGTCCTGGTTCCGGCGGCCGATGAATATTACGCGGCGCTCACTCAGATCGCGCGGACCATGGCGCGCCAGGGCCCTCGGGGTAGCGACGCGCGCTCGGATGCCTTTCAGTTTCTGGTGTTTCACTTGTGGCGGGCGCGGCTGCCGAGCGAGATGCCGGCCGTCGTCAAAGCGATCCGCGGGTTCGACGCGGCGGTGGCCGAGGCGGCGTATCTCGGTGAGGCGCTCCGCACGATCCTCGAGCACAGCGAGCCCGATCCGCGAGGATTCTCGACGGCCGGTCTGGAGCTGGTCGGAAGAATGTCGGATCTCGCCGACGATGAGCGCGCGGCGGGATTGTCGCCGTCGATCCTGATTCGGGGGCTGCGCAATTATCTGGCCGACGCGCTCAAGGGGGCGCGCTGCGCCGACAGCGTCAGCGAAGGGCCGATTGCCGACGCGTTCAACGCGGTTCTGAGACATCCGGGCGTCGCCACGCACGGTCTGGATGCGCTCACTGCGCGGGACACGCGGCCGTCGAAGATGCTCGCGCCGGCGAAGGTCGAATCGTACTGGCGCACGCCCGAGGCGCGGCGGCTGCACGAACACATCATGCGGCTGCGGGGGCCGGATCGACAGCCGCTGCCCGAGGCGGTCAGGCGCGCGCGCCCATGGCGCGAAGACGCGGAGGCGTTTGTCGTCGATCTGGAGCGGTGGAGCGGCGCGGGCGAAGCGAGCGAAGCCGCCGAGCTGTATCAGAAGGGGCTGCTCTTCGGCGGGCTGTTCGATCTCGCGCCGCAGCCGGAGCTGCGAGCGCGGGCGGTCGGCGGCCTCGTCGACCTGCTGCGCCACTCGGCGGTCGGGCATGAGCGTCCGGCGTTGTGGTTTCTGCCGGCGGCCAGGCTGCTGGAGTCGGCGCGCGGTGCGTCCCGCGCGGAGCTCATCGAGGCGCTGGCGCAATCAGGCCAGCCGACCCTCGCGCTGTACGCGCACGTCGACCGGAGCGTGCCAATAGTGTTTCGTCGGTAACGTCCAGCTTCGGGCTGTTCACCGAGACCCAGCGCTTCGATCCCGCCACCTCGTCGATTCGTTGTTCGAGCGCCGTCAACGCGGCCGGCGCGCCGTAGTAATCGACCACCTGCTTGAACCGCGATCCGATCCGAATCGACGTGGTCGTCGTCGGCAGGTCGGTGATCCTCGCTGTGTACGTGTCTTCGAGATCGAAGTAATGGATCCGCTCGAATTCCGCGACGAGTTGGCTCACCGCTTCCGGTGAGATCTTCGCCGTGGCCTTGCCGACCACCCGCACGAATCGGCGGCCTTCGTATGCCACGCGGCCGTCGCTCGTGATGCGCAGCGAATAGACGGGGCAGGCGCCGTAGCACGCGGTCCGCTCGAGCGTGATGACGATCGGCTGGTCCGCCTTCTGTGCCGGGAGCACGGCCGTACACGCGCAGATCGCTGCCAGCAGGAGGTGAGGCATGCCGCCACTATACCGCCGGCCCTTTCCCATAGACGCTCTTCTGGGCTCGGATCCCGCCCAGGCCATTCATCCAACCAACTGAATCGCCCGACAGTCAACGAGTTCATTGCGGCGAGAATAGGTCTTTTGGGTAGATGGTCTAGTGGTATATCATTCACCCCGCCATGCCGAAACGAGGAAACCAACCGATCCAGGGCGAGCTCCTGCAGGGCACGCTCGATCTCCTGATTCTCAAGACACTCGCGCTTGGGCCTGCGCACGGGCACACGGTCGCCTACGCCATCGAGCATCGATCCGATGACGTGCTGCAGGTCGAGCACGGGTCGCTCTATCCGGCGCTGCACCGGCTCGAGGATCGCGGCTGGATCTCGTCGTTCTGGGGCACGTCCGAGAACAACCGGCGCGCGCGCTACTACCGGCTCACGCCGGCCGGGCGCAAGCAGTTGACCGAACAGACCAATCGCTGGGATGCGATCGTGCACGCGATCAACCGCGTGCTGCGCCCGGCGACCGAGTAGCGCCGGACGGAGAGATCACGATGGGATGGACGCGCTTCTTCCGCCGCAGCCGGTGGGACGATGAGCGGGCGCGCGAGATCGAGGCGCACCTTACGATCGAAACCGACGACAACCTCGCGCGCGGGATGGCGCCGGAGGCCGCGCGGCTGGCGGCGCGGCGCAAGTTCGGCAACGCCACGCGTATCCGCGAGGACATCTATCACATGAACACCATCGGCCTGCTCGACGCGTTCTGGCGCGACCTGCGCTACGGCGCGCGCGTCCTGCGCCTCAATCCGGGGTTCGCGATCGTCGCAATTCTGTCGCTCGCGTTCGGCATCGGCGCCACCACGGCACTCTTCCAGCTCCTGGACGCGGTGCAGTTTCGGACGCTGCCAGTGCAAGCGCCCGAGCGTCTCGTCGAAGTCCAGACCACGTTCAACCAGTGGGGCAACATCACCGGCCACAGACCGAGAGCGACTTTCGCGATGTGGGATCGCATTCGCGCGCAGCAGGAGGCATTCTCGGGCCTCTTCGCGTGGGGCACGAACCGCTTCGACCTCTCAGCCGCCGGCGAGTCGCGGTTTGTCGACGGTCTCTGGGTAAGCGGCGACTTCTTCAGCGTCCTCGGCGTCCCGCCAGCGCTCGGCCGCGTCTTCACCGCGCGCGACGACGAACGCGGCTGCGGATCGCCGGGCGCGGTGATCAGCTACGCTTTCTGGCAGCGTGAGTTCGGCGGTGACGCTTCGGTCGTTGGCCGCACGCTGCGGCTGGACGCGCACGCCTTCGAGATTGTCGGCGTCACGCCGGCGAGCTTCTCCGGCGTCGAGGTCGGCCGCGCCTTCGACGTCGCCGTGCCGATCTGCGCCGAGCCGCTCGTCGAGCCGGCGCGCAACGCCGTCGACAAGCGCCACTACTGGTGGCTCGACGTCATCGGCCGGCTGAAGCCGGGCTGGACGATTGAAAGAGCGAGCGCGCAGCTGGCCGCGATCTCGCCCGGGCTGATGGCGGCGACGGTGGCGCCGGCCTTCCCGGCCCAGGTCGCGCAGAAGTACAAGGAGGCGAAGCTGGCCGCCTTCCCGGCCGGCACCGGGGTCGGCTATCTGCGCAGTGATTACACGCAGCCGCTGTGGGTCCTCCTGGCGGTCGCGGCGCTCGTGCTGCTGATTGCCTGCGCGAATCTCGCGAATCTGATGCTGGCCCGAGCGACCGCGCGGGAACGCGAAATTGCGGTGCGTCTCGCGATCGGCGCCTCCCGGTCGCGCATCGTCCGCCAGCTCCTCGCCGAAAGCCTGCTCATCGCCGGTATCGGCGCCGCGTTCGGTGTCGTTCTCGCGCGGTCGTTGAGCGGCTTCCTCGTCTCGCTCATCAGCACCGACACGATGCAGCTGTTCTTCAACCTGCATTCGGACTGGCGCGTGCTCAGCTTCACGGTTGCCCTGGCAGCCTCAACGTGTTTGCTGTTCGGCCTGGCGCCCGCGGTGCGCGCCACACGCCAGAGCGCGGGCGCGGCGATGAAGGCGGGCGGCCGCGGCACCACCGACACGCACGAGCGCTTCGGCCTCCGCCGTGCCCTGGTGGTTGCGCAGGTCGCGCTCTCGCTCGTGCTGATCGTCGGCGCGCTGCTGTTCGTGCGGACCGTCAGGAACCTCGCCACCGCGGACACCGGGTTCCGGACCGACGGCGTGCTGGTCGCCGACTTCGATACTCGTCCCGCGCACATTCCCTCCGGACGGCGGACGGTGTTCGAGCACGCGCTGCGCGAGCGGATCGCCGCGGTTCCGGGCGTGGTCGGCGCGGTCGATGCCAGAATTGAGCCGTTTGGCGGCCGCGGTTGGAACGATTTTATCGTGATCGATGGCGCGACGCAGTCGGTCGCTGATGAAAACCGGGTGAGCCCGGGGTTCTTCAAGATGCTCGAGTCGAGGTTCATCGCCGGCCGTGATTTCGACGAGCGCGACACCGCGGCTTCGCCGCCGGTCGCCATCGTGAACGAAGCGTTCGCCCGAACGATGTTCCACACGAGCGATGCGCTCGGCCGCACGTTCCGGTGGCTGGTCGCGCCAGGCGATCCGGATCCGGTTTTTGAAGTCGTCGGCATCGTTGCGGATACGAAGTACAGCGACGTCCGCGATCCGATCCGCTCCATGGCCTATTTCCCAGAGGCCCAGGAGACGAGACCCGATACCGGCCTCAGCGAGGTCCAGGTGCTTGTGCGGGGCGGCGTGCCGCCGGCGGAGTTGACCGGCGCGATCACCGCGGCGGCGCGCGACGTGAGCCC